>NZ_CALMZS010000123.1 GCF_937870815.1 uncultured Brevundimonas sp. | reverse complement strand
CGGTCGATTCCGTGCCGCGCCAGCCGGGCCGGGCCGGTCAGGGCGCAGACGTCGCCCGAGGCCAGCCGCAGCGACCGGGTCGGGCCGCCCGCCGCCGCGCCGATGCGGAACACCGCCGTATCGCCCAGCGACACCGACAGCACCGGGGCGGACCGGTCGGCCTCGTCGAGATCCTGGTGCAGCCCCATGCGCGCGCCCTCGCGGTAGAGGTTGACCAGGCAGGCGTCGGGCGGCGCCGGCCAGCCGGTCAGCTCGGTCCACAGGCGCAGCAGCCGTTCGGGCATCGGCGGCCACGGCGCGCCGGTCACCGGGTGGGTCGGCTGATAGCGGTAGCCGCCCCGGTCGGAGACCCAGCCGGTCGGCCCGAGATTGCTCATCTCCACCGAGAACGGCCGCCCGCCGCGGGTCGTCGGCCGGTAGAGGGGCGCCCCTTCGAGCGCCGTCAGCACCTCGTCGCGCAGCGCCGCCTGCGCGGCCGGCGAAAGCGCGGCCGGCCACAGCCGGAACCCCGCCAGTCCGGTGTCGATCCCGGGCGCGGCCACGGCTCAGCGGGTCAGATAATAGTCGGCGATGCGGCAGACGTTGATGTTCTCGCGCACCAGGCCGTGGCCGCCGGCGAGCTCGGCCCTCAGGTCGTAGAGGCAGCCGCCGCCGCCGTCGTCGATGGTCACCGGCACGCTGGCCCCGGCCGCCACCGGGGTTCCGCCCAGCAGGTCGGGCCCGAAGACGCCGGCGCGGACGTCGGCGGCCCGCAGCCCCAGCAGCGCCGCTCCGGTCTGGTTGTGGATGCGGACGCGGCGGTTCTGGCCGTCGCGCGACTGCTCCCCGGGCCCGGGCGCGGCGCTGACCAGGCCCGCCGCCGCCAGCGCCGCGGCCAGCAGGGCGATCGGCGATGTCCTCCGGACGGGCATGGCCCTTCTCCTCGGCTGGCGGCGCCGGCGCGTCGCCGGTCCACTATATGCCGTCGCGCGCGTCGTGGCACACCTGACGGAGACTGATCGCTGAATCGCGCACAGGCCTTGCGGGCCGGGGGCTGTTTCCCATATCGGCGACAACCCGCCGGAAAACCCCGCTGAACGTGGGGCTTTGCGCCGGAGCTGAACAACCGACCCTGGACCCCGACATCGGGGGCGGTCACGCGCGGCGCCTCGCTTCAGGGCCGCCGCACCGCCCGCCGGAATGGAGTGAAAGACCAAAAACATGGCCAAGATCATCGGCATCGACCTGGGCACCACCAATTCGTGCGTGGCCGTCATGGACGGCAAGAACCCCAAGGTCATCGAGAACGCGGAAGGCAACCGGACCACCCCCTCGGTGGTCGCCATCCAGGACAATGGCGAGGTGCTGGTCGGCCAGCCCGCCAAGCGTCAGGCCGTGACCAACCCGACCAACACCTTCTTCGCCATCAAGCGCCTGATCGGCCGCAACTACGACGATCCGGTGGTGGCCAAGGACAAGGGCATGGTCCCCTATGAGATCGTCAAGGGCCCGAACGGCGACGCCTGGGTCAAGGCCCACGGCAAGGACTATTCGCCCCAGCAGGTCTCGGCCTACATCCTGGGCAAGATGAAGGAGGCCGCCGAGGCCTATCTCGGCGAGACCGTCACCCAGGCCGTCATCACCGTCCCGGCCTATTTCAACGACGCCCAGCGCCAGGCCACCAAGGACGCCGGCAAGATCGCCGGCCTCGAGGTGCTGCGCATCATCAACGAGCCGACCGCGGCCGCCCTGGCCTACGGCCTCGACAAGAACGACGGCCAGAAGATCGCCGTCTACGACCTCGGCGGCGGCACCTTCGACGTCTCCATCCTCGAGATCGGCGACGGCGTCTTCGAGGTGAAGTCGACCAACGGCGACACCTTCCTCGGCGGCGAGGATTTCGACCTGCGCCTGGTCGACTACCTGGCCGACGAGTTCAAGAAGGAGCAGGGCGTCGACCTGCGCCAGGACAAGCTGGCCCTGCAGCGGCTCAAGGAAGAGGCCGAAAAGGCCAAGAAGGAGCTCAGCTCGACGACCCAGTACGAGGTCAACCTGCCGTTCATCACCATGAACGCCTCGGGCCCGCTGCACCTCAACATCAAGCTGTCGCGCGCCAAGCTGGAGGCCCTCGTCGAGGACCTCGTCCAGCGCACCATCGAGCCGTGCCGCAAGGCCCTCAAGGACGCCGGCCTCAAGGCCTCGGACATCGACGAGGTGGTTCTGGTCGGCGGCATGACCCGCATGCCCAAGGTGCAGGAGGCGGTGAAGGCCTTCTTCGGCAAGGAGCCGCACAAGGGCGTCAACCCGGACGAGGTCGTGGCCCTGGGCGCCGCGGTCCAGGCCGGGGTGCTGCAGGGCGACGTCAAGGACGTGCTGCTGCTCGACGTGACCCCGCTGACCCTCGGCATCGAGACCCTGGGCGGCGTCTTCACCCCGCTGATCGAACGCAACACCACCATCCCGACCAAGAAGAGCCAGACCTTCTCGACCGCCGACGACAACCAGTCGGCGGTGACCATCCGGGTCTTCCAGGGCGAGCGTCCGATGGCGGCCGACAACAAGATTCTCGGCCAGTTCGACCTGATGGGCATTCCGCCGGCCCCGCGCGGCATGCCGCAGATCGAGGTCTCCTTCGACATCGACGCCAACGGCATCGTCCATGTCACCGCCAAGGACAAGGCCACCAACAAGGAACAGTCGATCCGCATCCAGGCCAATGGCGGCCTGTCGGACGAGGACATCGAGAAGATGGTCAAGGAGGCCGAGGCCAACGCCGCCGCCGACAAGGCCCGCAAGGATCTGGTCGAGGCCCAGAACTCGGCCGACAGCCTGGTCCATTCGACCGAGAAGGCCCTCGCCGATCACGGCGACAAGGTCGGCGAGGCCGAGAAGACGGCGATCCAGGCCGCCCTCGACGACCTGAAGGCGGCCAGGGAGGGCGGCGACGCCGACGCCATCCGCGAGAAGACCAACACCCTGGCCCAGGCCTCGATGAAGCTGGGCGAGGCCATGTACGCGGCCTCGCAGGGGGCGGGCGCCTCGGCCGAGGGGCCGGCCGACGACGGGGTGGTCGACGCCGAATTCGAGGAAGTCTCGGACTCGGACGAGAAGAAGAGCGCGTAGGAACGCCGCGAATCCTCCCCCTTGCGGGGCAGGGGAACCATCCGAAGGATGGCGGAGGGGGGTCTCCGGCCCGGGCCGGCGCCCGGACCCCTCCGCCGCTTCGCGGCCCCCTGCCCCGCCGCTTCGCGGCCCCCTGCCCCGGCGCTTCGCCTGGGGGAGGATCCGCCGTTTCATGAAACTTGCATCAGTCGGCCGGGCGCCCATGTCAGGCCGGTCAGGCGTTCCGGCCAGCGGCCCGGCAGAGGCGGCGGCGGGAACGGCAGGGTAAGAGGACGAACGCCCGATGGCGACGCGTGACTATTACGAGATTCTGGGGGTCGACCGCGGCGTTGACGCGGCCGGGCTGAAATCCGCCTACCGCAAGCTGGCCATGCAGCACCACCCGGACCGCAACGGCGGCTGCGACGAGGCCATGGCCCGCTTCAAGGAGATCTCCGAGGCCTATGGCGTGCTCTCGGACGAGCAGAAGCGCGCCGCCTACGACCGCTTCGGCCACGCCGGCGTCAACGGCGGCAATCCGTTCGGCCAGGGCGGGGCCGGCTTCGCCGACGTCAACGACATCTTCTCCCAGGTCTTCGGCGACGCCTTCGGCGACGTCTTCGGCGGCCGCGGCGGCGGCGGGGCCCGCCAGCACGGCCCGCGCCGCGGCTCGGACCTGCGCTACGACCTGGAGATCACCCTCGAGCAGGCCTACAGGGGCGCCGAGGTCGAGATCGCGGTGCCGACCACCGCCGCCTGCGACGCCTGCGAGGGCTCGGGGGCCAGGAAGGGCACCCGGCCGACCGCCTGCACCACCTGCCAGGGCGCCGGCCGCGTGCGCTCGGCCAACGGCTTCTTCCAGGTCGAGCGCACCTGCCCGCGCTGCGGCGGCCACGGCCAGGTCATCGCCGAGCCCTGCGCCGCCTGCCACGGCCACGGCCAGGTGCGCAGGAACCGCAAGCTGCAGCTCAAGATTCCGGCGGGCGTCGACGACGGCTCGCGCATCCGCCTGTCGGGCGAGGGCGACGCCGGCCAGCGCGGCGGCCCGCGCGGCGACCTCTATGTGTTCATCTCGGTGACCCCGCATGAACTGTTCGAGCGCGACAACCTCGACCTGCTGGTCACCGTGCCGGTGCCGATGACCACCGCGGCCCTCGGCGGCGAGATCGAGGCCCCGTGCCTGACCTCCGAGGCCTGCGACGGCCGCTGCAAGGCCGCCGTCCCGGTGCCGGCCGGCTCGCAGACCGGCAAGACCGTGCGCATCAAGGGCAAGGGCATGCCCCACCTCAACGGCAAGGCCCGCGGCGACCTGGTGGTCGAGCTGTTCGTCGAGACGCCGACCGACCTGACCGCCCGCCAGAAGGAGCTGCTCGAGGAGCTGGCCGCCTCGCTCGGCGACCTGCAGACGCCGCGCAACTCGTCCTTCGCCGGCAAGGCCCGGCGCTTCTGGGCCGACATCCTCGGCGACGCCAGGGAAGCGGCGCAGTGACCCCGGGCGGGGGGCGGCCCCCGGCCGGCATCTTCCACGCCGGCATCTCCGGGGCCCGGGGCCGGATGGGCCGCGCCGTCTCCGCCGCGCTCGACGCCCGAGAGGACGTCGTCGTCGCCGCCCGCTTCGACCGCGGCGAGACCCCGGACCTGTCGCTGTGCGACGTGGTCATCGACTTCTCGACCCCCGAGGCCTCGGTCGAACTGGCCCGGACCTGCGCCGCCCGCGGCGGCCCCGCCCTGGTCATCGGCTCGACCGGCCTGACCCCCGAACAGGACGCCGAAATCCTCAGGGCCGCCAAGACCGTGGCCATCGTCCGCAGCGGCAATTTCTCGCTCGGCGTCAACATCCTGATCGGCCTGGTCGAACACGCGGCCCAGCGGCTCGACGCCCGCGACTGGGACATCGAGGTGCTGGAGACCCACCACCGGCGCAAGGCCGACGCCCCCTCGGGCACCGCCCTGATGCTCGGCGAGGCCGCCGCCGGCGGCCGCGGCGCCGCCCTCGCCGACCTGCGCAGCCCGCCGTACGACGGCCTCGCCGGCCCGCGCCAGAGCGGCCGGATCGGCTTCGCCTCGCTGCGCGCCGGCGGGGTGATCGGCGAGCACACCGTGCTGTTCGCCTCGGAGGACGAGACCCTGACCCTCAGCCATTCGGCCATCGACCGCGCCCTGTTCGCCAGGGGCGCCGTGGCCGCCGCCGCCTGGGTCCGCGGCCGCAAGCCGGGCCTCTACGACATGCAGGACGTGCTCGGCTTCCGGCCGGCGTGACCGCCTGTTCCTCCCCCTCCGCTGCGCTCGGGGGAGGAAGGGTTCAGTGCGCGGCCTTGCGATGGCCGAGCCCGCCGCCGGTGACCAGCGACTTGACCAGGAAGAACACCGCGATGACGATGGCGTAGCCCAGGAACAGGGCCAGCACCCCCATCCAGAAGGTCAGGCTCAGCAGGTCCGGCAGCACGAAGGCGCCGCCGTCCAGCACCGGACGGATCACGCCGACGGCCACGTGCACCAGGGCCGCGCCCAGCGCCGTCGCCCACAGCCCCTTCCACGCCTTCATCAGCAGGGCGGCGATCACCGCGATCAACAGGCCCATGACCTGGTTGACGCCGTCGAACCCGCCCTGGGCCAGACCAAACACGCCGCCCACAAAGGCGCCGATCGAATCGAACAGGGACTCCATACGCGGACCTCCGTCTTGCTCCGGCCAGCTTGGCCGTGAACAAGGTTAACGCAGGTCGCGGCGAATGGCTCCGCTTAACGTCCGGTCGAGCCGAATCCGCCGCCGCCGCGCACGGTCTCGTCCAGCGCCCCGACCTCGACCATGGCCGCCTGCTCATGCCGGGCGATGACCAGCTGGGCGATGCGCTCGCCGCGGCGGATCACGAACGGCTCCTGGCCGTGGTTGACGAGGATGACCCCGACCTCGCCGCGATAGTCGCTGTCGATCGTGCCCGGCGAGTTCAGACAGGTCAGGCCGTGCTTCAGCGCCAGCCCCGAACGCGGCCGCACCTGGGCCTCGAAGCCCGGCTCCAGGGCGATCTTCAGCCCCGTCGGCACCAGGGTGCGGGCGCCGGGAGCGAGGATAACCGGCAGATTCTCGGCCACCGCCGCGCGCAGGTCCATACCGGCCGAGCCCGTGGTCTCATAGGCGGGCAGGGGCAGGCCCTCGGCGTGCGGCAGGCGTTCGATGCGGACAGTCGTCATGTCAGGGTCGATCGGTATCTGAGAGGTGGAGGACGATCACCGTCGACCCTTATCGCGTCTGCCGGGCAGGCCGAGGGCCGCCCCGGGCGAGGCGAAGGTCGGCCGGGGAGAAGCCCATTCTCCAGTGGAGAACATGTGGACAACCGGCTCAGGCGTTCAAATGCCCGGCGATGCGGGCGGCCAGCTTGCGCGCCACCTCCGCCTTCGACTGGCGCGGCCAGCTCTCGGCGGCGCCGTCCCTCGTGAACAGGGTGACCGTATTGGCGTCGGCCCCGAACACCTCGTCGGAGACGTCGTTGCCGACGATCCAGTCGCAGCCCTTGCGCGACAGCTTGGCCCGGGCGTTGGCCTCCAGATCGGTGGTCTCCGCCGCGAAGCCGACGACCAGTTTCGGCCGCGCCTTCCCGGCCGCCGAGACGCCCGCCAGAATGTCCGGGTTTTCGATCAGGCTCAGCGACGGCGGGCCGCCCGGGGCCTTCTTGATCTTGCC
>NZ_CALMZS010000122.1 GCF_937870815.1 uncultured Brevundimonas sp. | reverse complement strand
CGACATGTGCCGCACCACGCTGAACGTCACCGGCGACCTGGTGGCGGCGACCGTGGTGTCGCGCGGCGAGAGCGACGAGGTGGTGCCGGACGACCTGCCCCTGCCGGCGGTCGCGCCGGCGAGCTAGGAAGCGGAGAAGCGGGCCGCAGCATTGCTGCGCGCCCGCGCTTCTTCGCTCATGTGCCCGAGCATCAACCCGAGGAACCGCTTCTCTTCCTCGACCGAGGGAAAGAAGCGGCGGGGCACGTAGAAGGGCCAAGCATCCGCGATGACGACCCAGTAAGGCCCCACCGGAAACAGGTCGCTAACGGCCGTCCACGGGGCTCGCGACTCAACAGACCCGGTCAGACTTAGAAAACCGTTCGGAGTGGCCTCAAACCTGTTGGGCACAGGATTTCCAAGCCCCCGCTTCGCCAGTTCGCGCCGGGCTATGCGAACCGCGAAGGCCCGACCGATGTTGGTGCTGACCATGGCGGCGAGGATTGCGGACGCGACGATGGCCGGCAGGAACAGCCAACCCGGCCAGCCGAATGCACTCTGTAGCCCGGTGAAAACAAGCATGAGCGACAGCATGACGACGAGCGTGATGACGCTCGAGAGGATCATCGGCTTCGGATGGCCGTTGATCCGCGACGTCGCCTTGCCCGCATAGCGCGCCGCTTCGCCAACCGCGATTTCACCTTCGATTTTCATGATGCCCCCTGAACAAGGGACAACCTTATCGCGCTTTTACGATCGTGTCCGCCCGCCCGCCCCATTCGGCCCAGCTGCCGTCGTAGAGGCGCGAGGGACGGCCGAGTTCGGCCAGCCCCAGCGACAGGATGGCGGCGGTGACGCCCGAGCCGCAGGTGGTGACCACCGGCCGGTCCAGATCGACGCCCGCCGCCTCGAAAGCCTGCTCCAGCGCCGCGCCGCGCTTCATCGTCCCGTCGGCGTTCAGGACCCCGGGGAAGGGCAGGTTGAGCGCGCCGGGCATATGGCCCGGGCGCAGGCCCGCACGCGGTTCGGGCGCCCGGCCGAGGAAGCGGTCGGCGGCGCGGGCGTCCAGCACCTGTCCGCCGTCGGCGAGGACCCGGCGCACCGTCTCGAGATCGGCGACCTGTTCCGGTTGCGGCCGCGGCGTGAAGACCGCCGGGCGCGGCGTCGGCGGCGGCCCGAACTCGATCGCCCGACCCTCGGCGCGCCATTT
Organism: uncultured Brevundimonas sp.; assembly: GCF_937870815.1. Taxonomy (GTDB): domain Bacteria; phylum Pseudomonadota; class Alphaproteobacteria; order Caulobacterales; family Caulobacteraceae; genus Brevundimonas. The sequence goes on along the minus strand of NZ_CALMZS010000122.1, from coordinate 6,302 downwards.
GGGCAGGCCGCCGTCGAGGACGCGGACGTCGGCGGCGCCCATGACCCGGAACATCCACCAGGCCCGCGCGGCCGAACGGACGCCGACGGTGTCGTAGACGACGATGCGGTCGTCGGCGGCGATGCCGAGTCCGCCCATGCGCCTCGCGAAGGCCCCGGGCGTCGGCAGCATGTGCGGCAGGTCCCCGGCCTGCTCCGAGGAGGCCTCGAGGTCGAAGAACACCGCGCCGGGCAGGCGCGCGTCTCGATAGTCGGCGCGTGCGTCGCGGCCGTCCAGATGCCAGCTGGCGTCGATCAGGCGCAGCTCGGGCGCGTCGATGACGGCTGCGAGGGCGGCGGTGGAGATCAGGGGCGATGCGTCGGTCATGTCCCGGTCTAACACCCCGAACGCCGGTTGGATCAGGAGCGCGACAGGGCGAGCTGGATCACATCGGTGCGCTGCGAGCGGAAGCCGGCCTCGCAATAGGCCAGGTAGAAGCGCCACAGCCGGCGGAAGCGCTCGTCGAAGCCGCCGAGGCGGCGGATGTCCTCCCAGGCCGCCTGGAAGCGCTCGTCCCAAAGCCGCAACGTGCGGGCGTAGTCCTGGCCGAAGCGCTCGACGGTCCGCCAGTCGAGGCCGACGGCGGCGACCACCGGCCGGAGCGCCGCCTCCGACGGCAGCATGCCGCCGGGGAAGATGTATTTCTGGATGAAGTCGGTGCGCCTGCGGTAGCGGTGGAAGGCGTCATCGGCGATGGTGATGATCTGCAGGCCGGCCCGGCCGCCGGGCCCGAGCACCTCGCGGATCTTGCCGAAATAGGCGGGCCAGTACTCCTCGCCGACCGCCTCGAACATCTCGATGGAGGCGACCCGGTCGAAGCGGCCGTCGATGTCGCGGTAGTCGATCAGCCGGATGTCGGCGGCGTCCGAGAGTCCGGCGTTGAAGATGCGCCGGCGGGCGAAATCATACTGTTCGCGCGAGATGGTGATGCCGGTGACGCGGGCGCCGACCTCCTTCGCGGCGAACTCGGCGAAGCCGCCCCAGCCGCAGCCGATCTCGAGCACCGACTGGCCCGGCTGGAGCTCCATGGTGCGGGCCAGGGCGGCGTATTTCTCGCGCTGGGCGGCCTCCAGCGCCAGTCCCGGGCCGGTGAACCGGGCCGAGGAATAGGTCATCGAGGGGTCGAGCCAGGCGGCGTAGAAGGCGTTGCCGATGTCGTAGTGGGCGTGGATGTTCTTGCGCGAGCCCGAGCGGCTGTTGCGGTTCATGCGGTGCGACAGCCAGTGCAGGGTCTTCATCAGCCGGTTGCCGACCATCAGGCGACGGATGTGGTCGCCGTTGCGGGCCAGGGCCTCGAGCAGGGCGGCGAGATGCGGCGTCTCCCACTCGCCGGCCATATAGCCCTCGGCGAAGCCGATGTCCCCGGACGCGAGGACGCGGCGGGCGAAGCGGTAGTCGCGGATGTCGAGCGTGGCCGAGGGGCCGGGCCGGCCGCCCTCCAGCAGATGGCTGGACCCGCCGGGCAGGAGCACCGTCAGCCGGCCGAAGGTCCAGTCGGAGGCGAGCAGACGCAACAGAAGGCCGAACCCGCGCGGCGCGCGGGCGGCGGCCTCCTGACGATCGACGGTCACCGTCGTCATGACCGGATCGTGGGTCGGACGGGGCGGCTCGTCAATCCCCCGGTCAAGCTGGCCTCGGTGGCCTTGCGCCCGGCCGCCGTGTAGCTTGCGAAGCCGGGGGTTCGACGCCACCTGATCGCCGCATGGGCGCCTCAAGGGGCGCGCCGCCAATCCGCCACTCCGGGAAGATCGCCGTGTCCAAGCCCAACGCCATCATCGACATCAAGGACGGGCTGAAGCGGCCGGTCAGCATCGGCGGCGGCCAGCGGATCGTCTTCATCGCCGGTCCGTGCCAGCTGGAGAGCCGCCAGCATGCGCTGGAGATGGCCCACGCCCTGAGGGAGATCGGCGAGCGTCTGGACGTCGGCGTCATCTACAAGACCAGTTTCGACAAGGCCAACCGGACCAGCGCCAGCGCCGCCCGCGGGCTGGGGCTGGCGGGGTCGCTGCCGATCTTCGCCGAGATCCGCGAGAGCGTCGGCCTGCCGGTGCTGACCGACGTGCACAATGAGGCGCATTGCGCCGAGGCGGCCCAGGCCGTCGACGTGCTGCAGATTCCCGCCTTCCTGAGCCGCCAGACCGACCTGCTGCTGGCCGCGGCGGCGACCGGCAAGGCCATCAACATCAAGAAGGGCCAGTTCCTGGCCCCGTGGGACATGAAGAATGTCGTGGCCAAGGTGGTCGGGGCCGGCAATCCGAACGTCATGGCCTGCGAACGCGGGGCCAGCTTCGGCTACAACACCCTGGTGTCGGACATGCGGGCCCTGCCGGTGCTGCGCGAGATCGGCTGCCCGGTGGTGTTCGACGCCACCCACAGCGTGCAGCAGCCGGGCGGGCAGGGCACCTCCTCGGGCGGCCAGCGCGAATTCGTGCCGGTGCTGGCCCGGGCCGCCGTGGCCGTCGGCGTCGACGCGGTGTTCATGGAGACCCACCAGGACCCGGACAACGCCCCGTCGGACGGGCCGAACATGGTGCCGCTGGACCAGTTCGAGGCCCTGGTCGCCGAGCTGATCGCCTATGACGACCTGACCAAGGCGCGGATGGCGAAAGCCGCCTGAATCCGATAGGCCAGTGGGATGGCTGAACGGACCCTCGATCTGGGCGAACTGCAGGCGCTGCTGGAGCGGGTGCGCGGGGTGACGGCGGCCTGCGTCGGCGACCTGATGCTGGACCGCTACGTCTATGGCGAGGTCAGCCGGATCTCGCCCGAGGCTCCCATCCCCGTGCTGCGCACCCGCCGGACCGTGGCCATGCCCGGCGGGGTCGGCAATGTGGCGCGCAATGTGGCGGCCCTGGGCGGGGTGGCGCAGCTGGGCGCGGTGGCGGGGCGGGACGCGGCCGGCGACGAGCTGGCGGCCCTGATCGCCGCCGAGCCGGGCGTCGTGGACGCCGTCGAGCGGCGCGCCGGCGTGGCCACCATCGTCAAGACCCGCTTCGTCGCCGCCGGCCAGCAGCTGCTAAGGCTGGACGAGGAGGCGGCGGCGCTCATGGGCGAAGAAAGCCGGGCATTTACGGGTGCTTCCATCTATCTGCTGTCGGACTACGCAAAAGGCGTGGTCAGCGATCTGGTCATCGCCCAGGCCCTGTCGGCGGCCGAGGCCACCGGCGCGCCGGTGGTGGTCGACCCCAAGGGGCGAGATTTCGCCCGCTACGGCGCCGTCGACCTGATCAAGCCCAACGCCAGCGAACTGGCCGCGGCCACCGGCCTGCCGGCCGACACCGACGAGGAGGTCGAGGCGGCGCTCAAGGCGCTGCTGCACGCCGCGACGGCGAAGGCCGTGGTGGTCACCCGGGCCGGCAAGGGCATGAGCCTGATGCGGCGCGGCGGGCCGGTGAAGCATTTCCCCGGCCGGGCCCGCGAGGTGTTCGACGTCTCCGGGGCCGGCGACACGAGCCTGGCCGCCCTGGGGCTGGCGCTGGGCGCGGGGGCGTCGCTGGAGACGGCGGTGGAGTTCGCCATCCTCGCCTCGGGCGTGGTGGTCGGCAAGGCCGGCACGGCCGTGGTCACCCCGGCCGAGCTGATCGACGCCGAGATGACCCAGCACGCCGCCGGGGCCCACGCCAAGGTCATGCCGCTGGACGAGCTGGCGCAGGTGGTCGAGGGCTGGAAGCGGCAGGGGCTGAAGGTCGGCTTCACCAACGGCTGTTTCGACATCCTGCACCGCGGCCATGTCGCCTATCTGGCCCAGGCCCGGTCGTGGTGCGACCGGCTGGTGGTGGCGCTGAACACGGATGCGTCAGTGCGGCGGCTCAAGGGCGAGGGCCGGCCGGTCAACGATCTGGACAGCCGGGCCGTGGTCATCGGCGGCCTGGCCAGCGTCGACCGGGTCACCTCGTTCGACGAGCCGACGCCGCTGGCCCTGATCGAACGGCTGCGGCCGGACGTGCTGGTCAAGGGCGCCGACTACAGCCGCGAGGGCGTGGTCGGCGGCGACCTGGTCGAGAGCTGGGGCGGCGAGGTGAGGCTGGCGGCGTTCGAGGACGGCCATTCGACCAGCCGGACGATCGAGAGGATGAAGGATCGCTGATGGCGAGGCGGATGATCGTGGTCACCGGCGGGGCCGGCTTCATCGGCTCGAACATCGTCGCCCGGCTGTGCGCCGAGGACCGCCGCGACGTGGTGGTCTGCGACCGGCTGGAAGACGCGGCGTCGGGCAAGTGGAGGAACATCGCCAAACACCCGATCGCCGACCTCTGGCGGCCCGAGGAGCTGTTCGAACAGCTGGAGCGCCACGCCGGGCGGATCGAGGCCGTGGTGCACATGGGGGCGATCTCCTCGACGACGGAGGCCGACGCCGACCTGATCATGAGGACGAACTTCACCCTGTCGCGCGACCTCTGGGACTGGTGCGCCCTCAGGGACGCGCGGCTGGTCTACGCCTCCTCGGCGGCCACCTATGGCGACGGGGCCCGGGGCTTCGAGGATGACGACAGTCTTGAGGGTCTGGCCTCGCTCAGGCCGCTGAACGCCTATGGCTATTCGAAAATGCTGTTCGACCAATACGCCGCGCGGCAATCGGACCGGGGCCAGTCGCCGAGCCAGTGGGCGGGGCTGAAATTCTTCAACGTCTATGGGCCGAACGAGTACCACAAGGGCGGGATGAAGTCGGTGGTGGCGCAGATCTGGCCGAAGGTGGCGGCGGGCGAGCCGGTGACCCTGTTCCGCTCGCACGACCCCGGCTACGCCGACGGCGGCCAGATGCGCGACTTCGTCTTCGTCGACGACGTGGTCGACCTCGTCGACTGGCTGCTGGAGACGCCGGCGGTGTCGGGGGTGTTCAACGCCGGCTCGGGCCGGGCCCGGTCCTTTCTCGACCTGGCCAACGCGACCTTCGCGGCGGCGGGCCGGGAGGCCCGGGTCGAGTATGTCGACACCCCCGAGAGCATCCGCGACAAATACCAGTATTTCACCGAGGCCCGGATGGAGCGCGTGCGCGCCGCCGGCTTCGGCGGCCAGGCGACGCCGCTCGAGGAGGGCGTCCGCCGCTATGTGCAGGACTACCTGGCCGCCGCGGACCCGTACCGGTGAAGGGCCCGGGTCTGACCGCCCGGCAATGGCTCGGCTGGACCGGCTTCGCGCTGGTCTTCCTGGTGACGGCGGCGGTGGCGGTCTGGCGCGGCGACATCCTCCGGGCCGGGCTGGATCCCCAGGTGCCGTTCCAGACCTATGAGCCGCCCCCGGCCCCGGACTATTCGCGGCCGGCCGCCTGGGCGATGCGCGAGGCGCGCGCGCCGGACGCCGGCCCGGCGGCGGTGTTCTTCGTGCATTCGACCACCTATGACGGCGGCCGCGAGTGGAACGGGCCGATCGGCGATCCCAGGGCCGACGCCTGGCTGAGGCGGGTGGTGCTGCCGAACTACGCCGGGCCGTTCGCGCGGCTGGGGGCGGTCAGCGCCCCGCTGTACCGGCAGGGCAGCCTCTATACCCGGCTGACGTTGCGGGACGACGCGCGCGAGGCCCGGGCCTTCGCCTGGCGCGACGTCGCCGCCGCCTTCGACGCCTGGATCGCGCGCCATCCGGCGGACCCGATCGTGCTGGCCGGGGTCGAACAGGGCGGGGAACTGGTCGAACGGCTGCTGCGCGAGCGGGTGGCCGCCGATCCGGCCCTGCGGGAGCGGCTGGTGGCGGCCTATCTGATCGACGTGGTGACGCCCGCGGACGGCGTGTCGGCGCGAGTCCCGGCCTGCGCGAGCCGCGAGCAGACCGGCTGCGTGGTCGGTTTCTCGCCCGTCGGCGAGGGCAATGACGGGGCCGCGCGGCGGAGGCTGAAGCGGGCGCTGGTCTGGGACCGGCGCGGCCGGCTGGTCGAGCTGGCCGGGCGCGAGGCCCTGTGCGTCAATCCGGTGACCGGCTCGACGGCGACGGCGCCGGTGGCGGCGCGGCTGAACCGCGGCGCCACCAATGCGACCGGGCTGGAATGGGGGACGCGGCCGGCGCTCCTGGCGCGGCAGGTGGCCACCCAGTGCCGCGGCGGCCTGCTGCGGCACACCGAGCCCGAGCTGGAATCCTTCCGCCCGACCGGCGATTGGGCCGACCAGAGAAAATCCCGTCCGTACAATCTGTTTTACGGGGATATTGAAGCCGATTCCGAGGCCCGGCTGGCGAGCTGGCGGGCCCGTCGGTCGTCCTAGTCGATCCCCGGCCGGTCGTTGCGCCAGTCGAACAGGGCCTCGAGGGTGCGGATCGCCGCGCCGCGGGGCGAG
>NZ_CALMZS010000121.1 GCF_937870815.1 uncultured Brevundimonas sp. | reverse complement strand
CGCGGCCCGTCCGGCCAGCCGCCCGCCGGCCCGCCGGCCCCGGCCGCGTCCCGCCGCCCGCACCCCCGCGCCGCCTCCGGCCCCGACCGAACCCGCCGGTGAACGCCCCTACCAGCCCGCCGCCGAGGCCGCCGCGCCCCCCGACCGCCCGCGCCAGTCGGTGCAGTAGCTCCACCGATCCCTCTCCCGCCGGGAGAGGGGATGCCCTCCTGCCATGAAAAAGGGCCGCGTCCTCGCCGGACGCGGCCCCTGGTCGCCTGAACGGGCGTGACGCCTATTCGATGTCTTCGTTGAGCAGGCCGACCTTGAAGAAGCCCTTGGCCTGCAGCTCGTTCATGACCTCCATGAACTGGTTGTAGGTCACCTCCGGGTCGGCGCGGATGAACACCCGCTCCTCCTTGCAGGCCGGGTCGCCGCCGCCCAGCGCGGCGCAGACGTCGGTCGCCAGGCCTTCCAGCGAGGACTGCTGTGCGGCGATGAAGATCGAGCCGGTTTCCTGGACGGTGATGTAGACCGGATCCTTCTGCGGCGTGCCCGGCGGCGGCGGCACCGCCGGCGGCAGGTCGAGGCGGATCGACACCGTGGCCATCGGCGCGGCGACCATGAAGATGATCAGCAGCACCAGCATGATGTCGACGAACGGCGTGACGTTGATGTCGGCGTTCTGTTCAATGGTGTGGCTCTTGCCACCACCGGGTCCGGAAAGTTTGGCGGCCATCCGCTTTGGTTCTCCATCAGGCCCGGCGCGACGGGCGGCGAGCGACGCTGAAAGCTTCGGACCGTCTCTTGGCGTCCCCGGCCCGGCTTGTAAAGCGGGTTCGGGGCGAAGACGGTTCCATGGCGGCTTCCACCTTCGCTTTACGCCTCTCAGGCGAGCCGCGTCAGCCTTTCGCGAGCTTCAGGAACCGGTCCTTGAGGGCCGCGTCGGCCTTGAAGGCGCCGGTGAATCGGGTGGTGATGGTCGAAACGTGGCGGTGGTGCACGCCGCGCGTGGTCATGCACTGGTGCTCGGCGTCGATCAGTATGGCCACCCCGTGCGGCTGCAGGTGCGATTCGATGGCCCCGGCGATCAACTGGGTCAGGGTCTCCTGGGTCTGCAGGCGGCGGGCGAAGATCTCGACCACCCGGGCCAGCTTGGAGATGCCGACCACCTTCTCGTTCGGGATGTAGGCGACATGGGCCTTGCCCAGGAAGGGGGCCATGTGGTGCTCGCAGTGGCTCTCCACCTCGATGTCGCGCAGCAGCACCATGTCGTCATAGCCCTGGACGTCCTCGAAGGTGCGGCTCAGTTCCTTTTCGACGTCGGCGTCATAGCCGTCGAACCATTCGCCATAGGCGTCCACGACCCGCTTCGGCGTGTCGACCAGGCCGGGGCGGTCCGGGTCGTCGCCGGCCCAGGCCAGCAGGGTGCGCACGGCCTTCAGGGCCTCGTCGCGCGACGGCCGGAGCTTGGGCTGGTCGTTGTCGCCGACCAGGACGGGCTTGACGGGGGTGACGCTCATTCTCGATCCCTGCAGCGGCGAAGGTGCGCCGGGGCGATGGCCACCGGAAGGACGCGCGCCGCTCTCCCTTTATTCTCGCCCGGCATACTGTCGAGTATGGGGCAAGGCGGCTATATGGGCGATCCCGTGCGTACCGCAAGAAAACTCAAGGCGCCTGCTGCCCGATGCCGCTGACGATTCACGACACCCTGCACCGCGAAAAGCGCCTGTTCGAGCCGCGCGACCCGGGGCGGGTGACCCTCTATGTCTGCGGCCCGACCGTCTACGACTACGCCCATATCGGCAATGCCCGCCCGCCGGTGGTGTTCGACGTGCTGGTCCGGCTGCTGCGCCGCGAATACGGGGCCGACAGGGTCGTCTACGCCCGCAACGTCACCGACGTGGACGACAAGATCAATGCGAAGGCGGCCCGCGAGGGCGCGCCGATCGGCGAGGTCACGTCCCGCTACGAGGCCGCCTATCTGGAGGACATGGCCCGGCTGAACGTCAGCCCACCCGATCTCGCCCCTCACGTCACCGACCACATGGACGCCATCGTCGCCCAGATCGGCGCCATCATCGACCAGGGCTGCGCCTACGTCGCCGAGGGCCATGTGCTGTTCGACGTGTCGTCCTACCAGGCCTACGGCCGGCTGTCCGGCCGCAACCTCGACGACATGATCGCCGGGGCCCGGGTCGAGGTCGCCCCCTACAAGAAGAACCCGCACGACTTCGTGCTGTGGAAGCCCTCGAAGCAAGGCGAGCCGGCATGGCCGTCGCCGTGGGGCGAGGGCCGGCCGGGCTGGCACATCGAATGCTCGGCCATGATCGAGCAGACCCTCGGCCTGCCCATCGACATCCACGCCGGCGGCGTCGATCTGGTGTTTCCGCACCACGAGAACGAGATCGCCCAGGGCGTCTGCGCCCACGGCCACGCCCATGAGCCCGGCGCCCACGCGCGGTACAGCCGCTACTGGATGCACAACGGCTTCCTGACCGTCGATGCGGAAAAGATGTCCAAGTCGACCGGCAACGTCCTGCTGCTGCACGACCTGGTGCAGGCGGTTCCGGGCGAGGTGGTCCGCTGGGCCCTGCTCAGCGCCCACTACCGCCAGCCGCTGGACTGGAACCAGGCCCTGCTCGATCAGTCGAGGAAGTCGCTCGATCGCCTCTACGGGGCCCTGCACCGCGCCGTCGCCGTCGGGGCCTCGACCGACCAGCCGCCCGCCGACTTCCTGAAGGCCATCGAGGACGATCTCAACACCCCCGGGGCCATGGCCACCCTGTTCGCCCTGTCCAGCGAGATCGAGCGCGGCATGACGGCGGGCGACCCCGGCGTCGTGGCGCGCGCCAAGGGCGAACTGATCGCCGCCGCCGCCCTCCTCGGCGTGCTCCAGGCTGACCCGGCCGCCTGGCTCGAAGGCGAGGTTTCCGACGCCCTGCGCGCCGAGGTCGAGGCCCTGCTCGAACAGCGCGCCGCCGCCCGCGCCGCCAAGGACTGGCCCGAGGCCGACCGCATCCGCGACCGGCTCAACGCCCTCAACGTCGTCGTCATGGACGGCCCCGACGGCGCGACATGGCGGGTGAAGGGGTAGGGGCGCGAGACCAGAGCGCTGGAAAAGTAGGGACACACACCACTTTTCAGGCGCCTGCCGCCTGGAGTGACCCCCGGAACTGAGACAGCTAAATTAGGGACAGCTG
>NZ_CALMZS010000120.1 GCF_937870815.1 uncultured Brevundimonas sp. | reverse complement strand
CGGGCCGGACCAGGCGGAGCGGCGGCCGCCGCGTGCGGCGTAGAAATCTGTCGCCAGTCCTTGGACTGATGAGCCGGCCAGCGTCCCGGTCTGGGCCCATGACGGGCCGGGCGCCAGCAGCGAGGCCAGCAGGATTCTGCGGTTCAGGAGGGGAGAGCGGTGTGCGGCCATGCGACCGACACCGCGTCGCCAACCTTATGGCAGCCTTAAGGTTGGCGGATTCGTCAGCCCCAGGGCGAAAGATGGCTGCGCCGTCTTCGGACTGAAGGCGAGGACCGTCTGACGACCTTGGGCGAAACCGCGAGCTCATGAAGGATCGCTCCAGTCGGCTGGGCGTAATCGGCCTTACATCTCTGCTCGGGCAGCCCGGAAACTGTTCTCTGGAGCGATCGTCGTCGGCGGGCCCAAGGCGCAGTTTCCCCCCCACCGCGGGTAGACCCGGCGCAAGACGAGGTCGAAATGTCGCCGGACGCAGCGCGGATTGCTGGGTCGCACGCACCTCAGGGCAGCAGGCGGCGGCCGAACATCTCATTCTCGGGAAGTAGTGAATCACCGGTTCCGGCGGGCGGGGGACTGTCATCAACGTTTGCGTCCGTCTCGTTGCTCGATTTCAGAATGTCAGGAGACGGATGGCTATGACATTGTCGGGATCCGGTCGTCCCCAGGGCGCCGCGCCCGGGGGCCGACGTCATCATCCGTCAATCGCGGCAGGCCTTCGAGGAACGTCCACGCTTCGGAAGACCATTGATCGCGTCAGTCGATCGTCCAAGGAGCGGGCGGGGCCGATAGAGAGCGGCGATCGGGCAGTTCCCGTGTGTCTCAGTCGCCACGCGCCTGAGGGTGCTCCCCAGCGGGGAGGTGACCACGTGCGAGCTGTCCCCCTGAATTTTCGGTGGGAGACTTTAATAACCCGTCGCTCACCGAGATGTGGAACGGTGAGCACGCCGTTCGCGTCAGGCAAATCTTGGCGCAAGGCCTGACACCTGTATGTTTGCGTTGCGTGCAACTCTATCTGAACCGACCGAAGGCCCCCGCGAGAGACGTGGCGTATGCGTAGCCCAGGCCTCGCGGCCGCCGGTGATCATTTCCTCAGTGGTCTGCGCCCAAAAATTGACCCGCAGAATCCGGCGACTTTGTCGCTGCACATCACGACCGACCTGGTCAGTACGGTCAGTACAATCAGTACGCGGCTCCGCTCTTGAGCCAGGCCTCCGTTTGGTCGGGCTTGAAGGCGTGTTCGCCCGCGTCTTAACTGTCAGTCGTCGCGTGCGACCCGCAACGAGGTTCCATGGAAGCCCGCATCATCGACGTGACGCCGCCGAAGAAGAAGGGGCAGGCGCGGATCTGGCAGATCGAGACCCGGCCTCATGACCGCGCCGCCTGGGAACGGCTATTGGGGAACGAGCACACATCTACCGACCGGGGGGCGGTGTTGCGGACCGTGACGGCGAACGGCTGGACGCTCGTGGAACAGCGCTTGCGCCGGTGACAATAGGAATCGATGCCTGCCGCGGCCCTGAGGGATGAGGGTCAAACCCGGGCTCGCGGCGTCCGGCGGAAGCGAACCGACATCGCGTCCCGCCGAAGTTCGGCGAGGTATCCAGCCGCCCGCCAATCCGCCGACGGGTGCCCGGGACGCCCGCTGTCCCACAACCACCAGCCCGGGCTCCCGGCTTCAGGCGGGAGCGGCTGCTTCAGGATCCGCTCGACGGAGGTCAGGGAGACGATGACCTCGTCCCCGTGCTGGCCTCTCAAATAGTCGTAGAGGTCCCGCGGTCCGCGCGGGACCTCGGCCGTTGTTGAACACTCGCTCGTGACAGACACACACTCGTCCCGATCTGACCGAACCTTCCTCTACCCGAAATCAACCCGCTCGCCAACGCTAACGGGGAGCTTGGTCACGCCGCGTCGCAGAGCGGCTCGGCCCGGCGCATTGCTGTGCGAATGGCGTTGAGCAGCGCCTCGGTCTGAATCGGCTTCTGAACCACGCCGTCCATTCCCGCCGCCAGATACTCGACCTCGTCTTTTGGATCGGCGTTGGCGGTGAGGGCGAGTATAGGAATGCGCCCGACCGGGCCCGGCAGGGCGCGGATGGCCCGGGTGGCGGCGACCCCGTCCATGATCGGCATCTTCACGTCCATAAGGACGAGGTCGAAGGGCCCCGCTCCCACGGCGGCCACCGCCTCCTGGCCGTTCTCAGCCGTACTGGAGGTGCATCCGAAAAGCTCCAGGACCTTGGAGGCGACGAAGCGGTTCGTGGCGTTATCGTCCACCACCAGTACATGGAGAGTGTCATGGGCGGTCGGTTCGGCGATCCGCCCGGCCTCCTCGCGCAACTCCGGCCCGCAACCGGGCAGACCCAGGGTGAAGCAAAGCCGGGCTCCCCCGAGGGGCGCGCCGGAGGCGGCGATCGTCCCGCCCATGCGTTCGACGATCTGACGACAGATTGCCAGCCCGAGGCCGGCGCCCGCGCCTTCACGCCCGGCTTCGCCCGTGTTGAACGGCTCGAAGACGGCGGCGGCGGCCGAGGCGGAGATGCCCGGCCCGCTGTCGTCGACCGTGGCGGTGATTTCGACCCGCCCGTCGCGCCCCTTGCTTTCGATGGTGACTGTGACGCCGCCTTGGCGCGTGAACTTCAGGGCGTTGCCGATCAGGTTGTTGAGCAGTTGCTTGATCCGGACCTCGTCCCCGACGACCCAGTCATGCCCCTCCGTCCTGCAGGTGACCGTCAGGGCCAGGTCCTTTTCCTCAGCGCGGGGCGTCCAGAGCGCCAGCAGGTCGGCGGCGACCTTGTCCAGGTGCACCGGGGCTGTCTCGAGGCTCATCAACCCGGCCTCCGCCCGGCTCATGTCCAGCGCGTCGGTCAACAGGCGCAGCAGGCTGTGTCCGGAGTCCAGAATGGTCTGGACATACGGCCTCATCTCGACCTGGGTGAGCTCGCGCTCCATCAGGGCCGCCACGCCGAGGACGCCGTTGAGCGGGGTTCGTATCTCATGGCTCATGACGGCCAGGAACTCGGACTTGGCGCGGCTTGAGGCGAGAGCCTTCTGCTCCGCACGGCTGAGGTCGCGGGCAAGGGCGCTCATGGCCTTTGCCCGCCGCTGGTGGATGGCGCTGCCGGCCTGAAGGACGTGAACGCCGGCCCCGACCCCGACGTAGCGGCCGTTCGAGGCCACGACGAAGCCGTTCAACAGCTCGCCCAGGCTGGCTGCATCCACGGACTGGAACAGCGTCTCGGCGTCGGCGTCGGCGTCCAGGACCCGCGGGGCGACGTTCCATAAAAGTCGAGGCGGGACGGCGGGCATAGAGGGCGCGACCGAATTCCGCGGCCATCTTGAGGGTGAAGGCGTTGCGCTCGATAAGGCCTATGGGACGCCGGTCGGCGTCGACGACGGCGATGACCAGCGTATCCGGCTCGGCCTCGAAACGATCGTAGACCTCGGCGCCAGGGGCGTCGGGTCCGATCGGTTCGACCGCGTTCGCAAAATCGCGCAGCCGCGCCATTCGCCTCTCCTTGACACCGAATGGATCGCTAAACGGCGTCGCTTAACAGGCTCTTTGCTCTCTGTGAAACTTTCGCGAGCGTTTTCAGAAGGATAGTCCTTGGGCAGATGATAGCTGATGGCTCATGAGGCAGCGATGGGTGGCGACAGCCCAACTCGCGCGCGACTCTCGGCGACTTCCCTATCCCTTGGTCGGATTTGTGCATTTCGGAGCGCTCTGAATGTCCTATTTGTCGCCTTGGTTTGGCGTTCTCGTCCTCCAGCGCCTTTAGCCGCCGGGCCTCCGACACGTCCATGCCGCCGAACCTGGCCTTCCACTTCTACAAGGTCGCCGAGCTGACGCCGTGACGCCGGCAGACCGTCGTCGTCGCAACGCCGGCCTCCTGCTCACGCAGGATCCCGATGATCTGTTTCCGGCCGGCGTATACGCCGACCTTCAATCCGTGAACCGTGATCGCTTCATTCTGTCCGTCCTTTCGTGGGGCGGACTCTAGCTATTTCTGAAGGAGTTTCAGGGGGCCACGTCACAGGCGGGCGCTAGATGGCCGCTTTACGGCATTGCGATATGCGATAATATATCAGCTAGCGTGATCGATACATTGTTCTACATCAAAACTTGACAGAGCTCGTCTAGTTGAGACAGAATCGCATATCAGCAAGTGATAGTGATGCAGAAAAAGATATCAAAACGCTACAGCCTTGAACAGATCGCACAGGCGATCAGAGAGACGCGGCAGACAAAAGGCTGGAGCCAGCGTGAACTCAGCGCGAGGTCGCACATCGCCCAACCTCAAATCTCCCGTTTCGAGAATGGCGATGTCGATCTCCAACTCTCGAGCCTGATCGAGCTGGCGCGAGCCCTCGATCTCGATCTGCAGCTTGTTCCCAGGTCGGCGCTGCCAGCCGTCGCGGCCATCGTGAAAGAGCGAGAAGAGCGGGCTGAAGAAAACGAACTGCATCACACGCTGAAGCGGCTCGTCCATGAGGTCAGTGTTCTTGAGCAAGCACACCCCCATCTAACGAGCGTCACGCGGTTGAAAGACGCAGCGCTTGAAGTCGAGACGATCTCCTCCCGCTTGAATCCCGTTGTGGCCACCAAGGCGATCGGCGGCGTGGTTCGGCGGTTGGAGGAACTGGCGTCGAGCACGACTCGCTCGCCCGCCCGGTTCTCCCGCGACCTCAAGATCGCGCACGAAGAATTGCGCAACATCCGGACCATAGCGGTCCACGGCGACGACCGCAGGCAGATCCCGGCCTACAGCCTCGATGAGGAGGACTAGATGGCCGCTGATATCCTTGAGGTCCTGCTGGCCGGCCGTCCCATCGGCGCGCTCACGGCGCTCAACGGCGATCGCTCGATCTTCTCATTCAATGACGCCTATGCCGAAGACGAAGCGCGGCCGACGCTGAGCCTCTCGTTCAAGGATGCGCACGGCCGCCTGATCCGCGACTTCAACCACCAGCAAACCCGGCTGCTGCCGTTCTTCTCCAACCTGCTGCCGGAAGGGCCGCTGCGCGACTACCTGGCGAAGCGCGCGAATGTGAAGATCATCCGCGAATACCCCCTCCTTGAGGTGCTCGGGCTCGATCTTCCGGGCGCGGTCACTGTCCGGTCGGCCGGGGAGGGCGCCATTGACGATGGGGCGCCGCCCGAAGCCGTTCAGGCGAAACCCGGCAAAGGCCCGCTTCGCTTCTCCCTGGCTGGCGTGCAGCTGAAGTTCTCGGCCGTGGAGAAGGCGCACGGCGGTTTGACGATCCCGGCCAGCGGCGCGGGCGGCGACTGGATCGTCAAACTGCCTTCGACGCGCTTTGCCGGCGTGTCAGAAAATGAGTTCTCGATGATGAAGCTGGCTGACGCGATGGGCATGGACGTGCCGGAGGTCCGCCTCATGCCGCTTGATGAGATCGAGGGGCTGCCGGAAGGCATCGGCCGGATCGAAGAAGGCGCCTTTGCGATCCGCCGATTCGATCGCACGGAGGACGGCGGCCTCGTCCATATCGAGGACTTCGCCCAGGTCTTTGGCGTCTATCCCGAGGACAAATATGGGAAGGGCGCCTACCGCTCGATCGCCCGGGTGCTCTGGATCGAAACGGGAGAGGCGGGCGTCCGCGAGTTCATTGCGCGGCTCGTCTTCAACACCCTGATCGGCAACGCCGACATGCACCTCAAGAACTGGTCGCTGATCTATCCCGACGGTCGGGCGCCGCAGATCGCGCCCGCCTACGATTTCCTGTCGACGACGGTCTACATCCCCGATGACAGCATGGCGTTGCGGTTCGGTCGATCCAGGCTCATGACCGATCTGAGCATCGACGAAATGACCTATATGGCCGCCAAGGCCGGCCTTCCGGAGACACTCGTGCGCCGGGCGGCGCTCGGGGCCGTCGAGCGCTTCCGGGACGTATGGCCGCGTGAACGACCGAACCTGCCGGTCTCGAAAGACGTCGCGGCGGAGATTGAGCGGCTGCTCGCGGCCGTGCCGATCGCCAACGGTCGATAGGCGCCGCCGCCGCCCCTTTTCGTCAGCGCCATCCCGGGCGGACTGGATGGTGGCGACCAGCGCCCGGCGTGGTGGGCGCCGGTCAGGTCAGCACCGAGCTCGGGGTGATCGCCGGGCAATTACCGGGCGGTTGTCATACCGGATGCCGGTTGGAACTGCTGCTGCGTCCGGACGACATCCGCGCCAAATTCGAACTCGACTTCCTGCGTTTTGCTGAAGCCATGGACATGGTCTTGCCCGACCCAAAGGCGTTGGA
>NZ_CALMZS010000119.1 GCF_937870815.1 uncultured Brevundimonas sp. | reverse complement strand
CGGAGAAGGTAGCGGCCCGGCCTGCGTCGGGGGGGCGTGGCAGAGGCCGGGCCGCTGGTGGACTAGTCGAGCGCGCATCGCCGCTTGGTCCGATCGATAAACAGCGGTCGGCGGGATCGGTTCCGGACGATGGGCGAACTTTTCTCGTTGCAGGCGTGCGCTTGGGCGGGGGCGGCGATCGCGCTAGGGACGAGGGGCATCAAGGAGTCAAGCCCATGCACCTCGCCCGTTTCCCCCGCGTCCGCCTCGCCCACCTGCCCACGCCGCTGGAACCGCTGCCGCGGCTGTCGGAGGAACTGGGCGTCGAGCTGTGGATCAAGCGCGACGACTGCACCGGCCTGGCCGGCGGCGGCAACAAGACGCGCAAGCTGGAATTCCTGCTCGGCGAGGCCTCCGAGCGGGAGGCCGACACCCTGGTGACCCAGGGGGCGGTGCAGTCGAACCATGTGCGCCAGACGGCGGCGGCGGCGGCGGCGCACGGTCTGGCCTGCGAGGTCATTCTGGAGGCGCGGACCGGGTCGAAGGCGCACGACTATGTCGCCAACGGCAATGTGCTGCTGGACCGGCTGTTCGGGGCCGGGGTGCGGTTCGTCGCGGGCGGATCGGACATGCCGGCCGAGCTGGAGACGACGGCCGATGAGGTGCGGGCGCGCGGCGGCCGGCCCTATGTGATCCCCGGCGGCGGCTCGAACCCGGTCGGGGCGCTGGGCTATGTCGACTGCGCCCGCGAGATCGTGGTCCAGGCCGACGAGCTGGACCTGCCGGTCGACCGGATCGTCACGGCGACGGGCAGCGCCGGAACCCATGCCGGACTGGTGGCCGGGCTGGCGGTGATGGGGGCCGACATCCCGGTGCTGGGCATAGGGGTGCGGGCCCCGAAGGCCAGGCAGGAGGAGATGGTGCTCAGGCTCGCCCGCGAGACGGCGGCCCTGCTGGGGCGGCCGGAGGCGGTGACGGCGGCGATGGTCGCAGCCGACTGCGACTACGTCGGCGAGGGCTATGGCCTGGTCGATGACGGGGTGATCGAGGCGCTGAAGCTGGCGGCGCGGACCGACGGCATCGTGCTGGACCCGGTCTACAGCGCCAAGGCGATGAAGGGGCTGATCGCCCTGGCGAAGGCGGGGCGGTTCAAGGGCGAGACGGTGGTGTTCCTGCACACCGGCGGGGCGCAGGGGCTGTTCGGCTATGAGAGCGTGGTGGGGGCGGGGCTGTAGGGGCGTCAGTCTTCGCGGTAGCCGAGTTCGGAAAGAATGGTCCCCCACTGATCTAGCGCATCCCCCAACGCGACGTAGCCCGGCGTCGCTTCATCACTCGGATGTTGGCGGAGTGAAATATCCCACCAAGTCACATCGCTGTGCTTGTGCATGAACACGAAGAGTTCGACGCCATCCTTACAAGAGTCATGTCCTGCCTTGAGGGACGGAGGGACGAATGTGGCTGGGGCCGCAATGCCCATTGGCCACCCCGTATCTCGATACTCTGCGTGTTTGACGGTGTTGGCGATCGCCTCGATCGCTGGCTGCCAAGGAACACGATCGCCGACAAATTTGGTGAAGTCTTCGACCGTCGCCATACCCACCGGAAGCGCCTTCCCACTCTGACGCACGTCTCGAATGAGCGTTTTCCGGGTCCAATCGCGCAACGCAGTAATGGCGACGCAATAGTCTAACGCCGAGTACATTACCTCCTCGGTGTCGCAGGGGCGCGCGAAGACGGCTGTCTCGTAGCGGGCGAAATTCCAGTCGGCCTTTCGGAATTTCTCCCATGGTGATCGGATTGATGTGAGCAACTCAGGGTGACTTGCCCAAGGATGAGACTTGGTGCGGCGTGACATGTGCCCGCTGGTCCCCTACCCCGCCCCGGCCGCGATCTGCATCATCACCAGGCCGGTGAACCAGGCGGCCGCCGTGCCGATGATGTAGCCGACCACGGCCAGCAGCACCCCGACCGGGGCCAGCGACGGGTGGAAGGCGGCGGCGGCGACGGGGGCGCTGGCGGCGCCGCCGATGTTGGCCATCGAGCCGACGCCGAGGAAGAAGCTGGGCGAGCGGATCACGAAGGCCATGGCGAACATCAGGATGACGTGGACCAGCATCCAGACGCCGCCGATCAGGAAATAGACCGGCGACTCGAGGACGGCGGCGATGTTCATGTTCAGGCCGACGGTGGCGACCAGCACATAGACGAAGACCGAACCGATCTTGGCCGCGCCGGGGCCCTGCAGCCTGCGGGCGCCGGTGAAGGACAGGACCACGCCGATGACGGTGGCGATCAGCACCAGCCAGAAGAAGCTGGAGTCGAACGACAGCCGCTGGGCCCACGGATAGGTTTCGCCGAACCAGACGGCCAGCGGGTCGGCGATGGCGTGGGCCAGGCCGACGGCGCCGAAGGCCACGGCGACGATGAAGATCAGGTCCTTCAGCGCCGGGATGCGGGCGGTTTCCAGCTCATAGGCCTCGGCCTTGTCGCGGACCCGGTCGACGGCGGTGGTGTCGGCGCGGAACAGCCTGTCCATGGCGCGCTGGTTGGCGGCGATCCACAGGACGACGGCCATCCAGATGTTGGCCACGACCACGTCGACGGCGATCCAGATCGAGAACACGTCGGGACCGGCGCCGAAGATCTCATAGAGGGCGGTCTGGTTGGCCGAGCCGCCGATCCAGCTGCCGGCCACGGTGGACATGCCGCGCCAGATGGCCTCGGGCCCGGCCCCCATCAGCTCCGGCGCGATCCAGCTGGTCAGCAGCAGGGCGACCGGGCCGCCGATCATCACCCCGACCGTGCCGGTGGCGAACATGATCAGCGCCTTGGGGCCGAGGCCGACCACCGCCGGCAGGTCGGCCGAGACGGTGAGCAGGACGAGGGCGGCCGGCAGCAGGAAGCGCGAGGCGATGAAATAGAGGCGCGAGGTCTCGGGATCGACGACGCCGAAGGTGGTCAGCAGCGAGGGCAGGAAGTAGCAGAGCAGCAGGGCCGGGATGACGGTGAAGAACCGCCTGACCCACGGGTGCGACAGGTTCGAGGCCCAGAACACGCCGCCGAGAATGACGGCCAGCAGGCCGAGCACGACGGCGTCGTTGGTGATCAGGGCCGTCGCGGCCCCGGCTTCGGTCTGCATGGCGTTTCCCGGTCGTTTCGTCGCATAAGGGCGGCGGACGGCCCGAATGGCAAGGCGCGGGCGAAAGGGAGGCGACGGAGATGGGCAGGGTGCTCGGGGTGCTGGGCGGCATGGGACCGGCCGCGACGACGGCCTTCATGGCGCGGGTCCAGGCCCTGACGCCGGCGGCCGGCGACGAGGATCACGTCCACATGCTCGTCGACCTCAATCCGCGGGTGCCCAACCGCCACACCCGGCCGCAGGCCGCCGGGCGGACCCTGGGCGCGATGGCCGCCCGGCTGGGGGACATGGGGGCCGAGGTGCTGGCCATGCCGTGCAACACCGCCCACGCCCACGCCGGGGCGATCCGGGCGGCGGGCCTGCCGTTCCTCGACATGATCGCGCTGACCGTCGAGGCGGCGCGGGACACCGGGGCGCGGCGGATCGGCGTGCTGGCCACGCCGGGCGGCGAGGCGCTGTACGCCGAAGCCCTGGCCGGAGCCGGGCTGGAGGCGGTGCGGCTGTCGGACGAGGACCGCGCGGCCTTCATGACGGCGGTGCTGGGCTTCAAGGCCGGCGATTTCAGCGACGGGCCGCGGGCGGAGATGCGGCGGCTGGCGGCGGCGCTGGTCGGGGCCGGGGCGGAGGCGGTGATCGGCGGCTGCACCGAGGTGCCGCTGCTGCTCGAGGCCGGGGAGGTGACGGCGCCGCTGGTCGATTCGGCCGAGGTGCTGGCGGCGGCGTGCGTGAAGGCGTGCGCCTGAGACGGTTGCCTGGCCGCGCCGGCCGGGCCATGGATCGGGCGTGAACAGACAATCCCTGATCATCGACTGCGACCCGGGCGTCGACGACGCCGTGGCGCTGATGCTCGCCTTCGGCGCGGCCGAGCTGGAGCTGCTGGCCGTCACCGCCGTGGCCGGCAATGCGCCGGTCGACAGGACGGCGCGGAACGCGCGGATGCTGCGCCAGATCGCCGGCCGCGGCGACGTGCCGGTGTTCATGGGCGCGGACCGGCCGTTGCGGCGCGCGCCGGCCGGGGCGGGCGAGTTCCACGGGGCCGAGGGCCTGGGCGACCTGGCCCCCTTTGAGGCAGATATTCCGTGTACAGAAGGACACGCGGCGGACGCCCTCGTCGAGCGGGTGATGCGGCGCCCGGCCGGGTCCGTGGCCCTCGCGCTGCTGGGGCCGATGACCAATCTGGCGCTGGCCCTGCGCCGCGAGCCGGGGCTGGCGCGACGGCTCGGGCCGGTGGCGGCGATGGGCGGGGCGCGGACCGAGGGCGGCAACATCACCGCCTCGGCGGAATTCAACGTCTGGTCCGACCCCGAGGCCGCGGCCGAGGTGCTGGCCAGCGGCTGCGACGTGGTGCTGTTCGGGCTGGACGCCACCCACCAGGTGCGGGCGACGGAGACGCGGATCGCCGCGCTGGAGGCGATCGGGACCGCCAAGGCGGAGACGGCGGCGGCGATGCTGCGCTTCTCGCAGCGGGTCGAGCGCGAGATCGTCGGCTGGGACGCGCCGCCGGTGCATGATCCGTGTCCGGTGGCGTGGCTGCTGAAGCCGGAGCTGTTCGAACTGGCCCCGTGCCGGATCCGGGTGGAGACGGACAGCGAGCTGACCCGCGGGCATACGGCGGTGGAGTTCCGCGAGGCTGTGGCCGGGGGGCGGCCGCACCGCTGGGCGACGGCGGCCGACGCGGACGGGGTGTTCGCCCTGATCGCCGCCGCCGTGGGGACGGGCCGGACAATCTGACGCAGCCCGTTACGGCCAAGATTTGCGCCCGCGCAAGGCCCGGACCGCCCCGCGCGCCCATGAGCCGTTCCGACGCTTTCACCGGCCGCATGTCGCCGCCGGACGGCGCCGTGGAAGACGACGATGAAACGGAAAATCACGCTGGCCGCCGCCGCCCTGGCGATGACGCTGGCGAGCGGCGCCGCCGGCGGCGCCCTGGCGCAGACGAATGGCGACTGGCAGGTCGCGCGCAAGGGCGACTGGATCGTGACGGGGCGGGTGACGCAGGTGTCCAGCGACGCCGATGACGCCATCACGACGGCCGCGGGCGGGGCGACCGGCCTGAATGTCGCGGTCGGCGACGACGTCATGCCGACGCTGGGCTTCACCTATTTCCTGACCGACCATGTCTCGGTCGAGGCCATCCTCGGCGCGACGCAGCACGAGATCCGGGCCCGGGGCGGCGCGACCGACGTGGCGGTGCACGAGACCTGGGTGCTGCCGCCGGTGGTGACCCTGCAGTACCGTCCGGCGCCCGGGGCGCGGGTCAGTCCCTATGTCGGCGCGGGCGTGAACTACATGCTGTTCTTCGAGGGCGAGGATCGGAACGGTTTCGAGGTCGACCTGGAGGACGGCTTCGGCTACGCCCTGCAGGCGGGCGCCGATGTCGCCCTGACCGGACCGTGGACGCTGAACCTCGACGTCAAGCGAGTCTGGTTCGACACGCAGGCGACGATCAATGGCGGGGCGCTGGAGGCCGACGTGGGTCTCGATCCCTGGGTCGTGTCGCTGGGCGTCGGGCGCAAATTCTAGAGCCTGACCGGTTGAGGAGGACTCGCTTCGCGATTCCGCCGATGCCGTGAATCAGGCTCCAGGGGGCGAACAGCCCCGCTGGCGGCGGCGCGGCCCGGACGGGGGCTATACAGTTTCCGGCGGGCCGCGCGGCGCGGCGTTCGGGGGAGTGCGTCTTGAGGATCACCGTCGTCGGCTCGATCAATCTCGATCTCGTCGCCCGCGCGCCGCGGCTGCCGCGCGCCGGGGAGACGGTCACCGGGGCGGCTCTGGCCCGGCATCCGGGCGGCAAGGGGGCCAACCAGGCGCTGGCCGCGCGGCGGCTGGGGGCCGGGGTGTGTCTGATCGGGCGGGTCGGCGACGACGCCATGGCCGGGGAGGCGACGGCGCTGCTGGACGCCGGCGGGGTCGATCTGTCGGCGCTCGAGGTCGATCCGGCGGCGCCGACGGGCGTGGCCCTGATCGCGGTCGATCCCGGGGGCGAGAACCAGATCGTGGTGGCGGCCGGGGCCAACCATTTCGTGACGCCGGAGCAGCTGCCGGCCCGGATCGAGGGACCGCTGATCGTGCAGCTGGAGCTGCCGGTCGAGACGGTCGAGGCGGCGGTCGGGCGGGCCGCGGACTTCGTCTGCGTCAACCTGGCCCCGGCCGCGCCGGTGTCGGATCAGCTGCTGCGCCGGGCCGACCTGATCGTCGTCAACGAGACCGAGGCGGCCTTCTACGGCGCGGCCCTGCACCAGGGCGGCGGGAGGGTGGTGACGACCCTGGGGGCGAGGGGCGCCGTCATGCACCAGCGGGGCGCCGAGATCGCCCGGGCCGCACCGCCGAAGGTGACGGCGGTGGACGCGACCGGGGCGGGGGACGCCTTCGTCGGGGCCGTCTGCGTGGCCCTGCTGGAGGGGATGGAGCCGGAGGCGGCGCTGACGTTTGCCTGCGCCGCCGGGGCGCTGGCGGCGACGCGGGCGGGGGCCCAGCCGTCGCTGCCGACCCGGGCCGAGGTCGAGGCGCTGCTGGGGTGATTAGTGACTAGTGGTTTGGGGCGGACGGGACGACCGCGCGCAGCAAGCGCCACCGGCGAACCAGCAACCACTAATCACCAACCACTCATCACTTCTGAGCGCGGAACGCCGCGATGGCGTCGACGGTCTTGCGGACGTTGGCCTCGATCCCCGCCCAGTCGCCGGCCTTGACGGCGGCGTCGGTGATCAGTTTCGAGCCCATGCCGGCGGCGACGATGCCGGCGCCGAACCATTTGGCGATCGACGCCTCGTCGGGGTCGACGCCGCCGGTGGGCATGATCCTGGTCCACGGCATCGGGCCGAGCACGGCCTTGACGAAGTCGGGACCGCCGACGCTGGCGCCCGGGAACAGCTTGACGATGTCGCAGCCCAGTTCGTGGGCCTGGCCGATCTCGGTGACCGAGCCGCAGCCCGGGAACCAGGCGGTCATCCGCCGGTTGCAGACCCGGGCGACCTCGGGGACCAGGCAGGGGCTGACCACGAAGCGCGCCCCGCGGTTGAGGTAGAGGGCGGCGGTGCCGGCGTCGACGACCGAGCCGATGCCGAGGATGACGTCGGGGTCGCTGTTCCGCAGCTCGCGGGCGATGTCGCCGAACAGGTCGACGGCGAAGTCGCCGCGGTTGGTGAACTCGATGACCGGCGC
>NZ_CALMZS010000118.1 GCF_937870815.1 uncultured Brevundimonas sp. | reverse complement strand
GGTCGAGAGAGAGGCTCCCGGCCGGCCGTCACGGAGAACCTTTGATGACCCAAGCTGCCCAGAAGATCGTCCTGTCCCCGTCGCGGGATATTCCCTTCAACAAGCTGGTGCTGAGCCAGTCGAACGTGCGCCGGATCAAGGCCGGCGTCTCGATCGAGGATCTGGCGGAGGACATCGCCCGGCGGACCCTGCTCCAGAGCCTGAACGTCCGCGCCGTCCTCGACGCCGAGGGCCGCGAGACCGGCATGTTCGAGGTGCCGGCCGGCGGGCGCCGCTACCGCGCGCTCGAGCTGCTGGTGAAGCAGAAGCGCCTCGCCCGCACCGCGCCCGTTCCGTGCGTGGTGCGCGACAGCAGCGATGTCTCGGCCGAGGAGGATTCGCTGGCCGAGAACAGCCAGCGCGAGCCGCTGCATCCCCTCGACCAGTTCCGGACCTTCCAGACCCTGCGCGAGCAGGGCCAGGGCGACGAGGCGATCGCGGCCCGCTTCTTCGTCACGCCGGCCGTCGTCCGTCAGCGCCTGAAGCTCGCCGCGGTCTCCGAAATGCTGCTCGCGCTCTATGCCGAGGACGAGCTGACGCTGGACCAGCTGATGGCGTTCACGGTGACGAACGATCACGCCCGTCAGGAACAGGTCTGGGAGGCGCTCGCCCGCAGTCCCTACAAGGAGGCCTATCAGATCCGGCGGATGCTGACCGAAGGGGCCGTGCGCGCCTCCGACAAGCGCGCGCAGTTCATCGGGCCCGAGGCCTATGAGGCGGCCGGCGGCGTGGTGTCGCGCGACCTGTTCCAGGCCGATGACGGCGGCTGGTTCCAGGATCCCGCGCTGCTCGACCGGCTGGTGGCGGAGAAGCTCGCCGCCGCGGCCGAAACCATCGCCGCCGAAGGCTGGAAATGGGTCAGCGCCGATGTCGCCTTCGAATACGGCCACACCCACGGCCTGCGCCGTCTCGCCTCGACCAATCCGCTGAGCGACGAGGAACAGGCCGCCTACGACGCGCTCGCCCAGGAATATGCGACGCTGGAAGAGACCTATTCGGAAGCCGATGAGCTTCCCGATGACGTCGACCAGCGCCTGGGCGAGATCGAGACGGCGCTCGACGCCTTCGACAATCGCCCGCCGGTGTTCGATCCCGACGAGATCGCGCGCGCCGGTGTCTTCGTCAGCCTCGATGGCTCGGGCGATCTGAAGATCGAACGCGGCTATCTGCGCCCTGAAGACGAGGTCGAGATTGAACCGGACACCGAGGGCGGGGCGCCCGCAGCGACGGCCGACGCCGATGGCGACGTCCAGCGCACGGTCATCACCCTGGGCGGTGCGGCGCAGCCCGGCCCGGAGGCCGAGGAGGAGGACGACGCGATCAAGCCGCTTCCCGAGCGCCTGATGACCGAGCTCACCGCGCACCGGACGCTGGCGCTGCGTGAGGCCGTCGGGAGCGATCCCGACACGGCCTATCTCGCCGTGCTTCACGCCCTGGCGCTGAAGACCTTCTATCGCTTCAGCACCGCCACCTGCCTGGAGCTGGAGGTCAAGCATTCGACCTTCGGCCATCAGGTCCCGGACCTGAACGACACCGCGTCGGCCAAGGCGATCGCGGCGCGTCACGAGGCCTGGGCGGACCAGCTTCCCAAGGATCCGGGGACGTTGTGGCAGACCCTGACCGGCTTCGACGGCGACAGCCGGCAAGCCCTGTTCGCCCACTGCGTCGGCCTCAGCGTCAACGCCGTCCACCAGTCCTGGAACCAGGGCGGGCGCATGAACCACGCCGATGCGCTTGCCCGGGCCGTCAATCTCGACATGGCCGCGGCGGGCTGGACGCCGACGGTCGAGACCTATCTCGGCCGGGTGACCAAGTCCCGGATCCTGGAGGCGGTGCGCGAGGGCAAGGGCGAACGCGAAGCCCAGCTCATCGACCATCTCAAGAAGGGCGACATGGCCAAGGAAGCCGAACGGCTCCTGGCCGGGTCGGGCTGGCTGCCCGAGCCGCTGCGGACGTCCGACGAGCCGCCGCCCGCCGAGCCCGCAGAACCGGCCGAGCCCGAGGCGCTGCCGGCGTTCCTGACCGCGGACGAGGAGGACGAAGCCGCCTCCTCCGACCTCGAGCCGGACGCGGACGACGACCACCAGGCCATCGCCGCCGAGTGACCTCTCGCGGGGCGGCGTTCGGCCGCCCCGCACCTTTTTCACGTCCTTGCCAAGGAGATTCACGATGTCCGACGCCACGCCGTCCGTCGCCATCCGCCCGGACTATGAACACTATCTCACCCAGCACGCCGCGCGCGCCCGCCTGGAGTCCGAATGCCGGCCTGCCAACAAGGCCGCCCTGTTCGACGCCCTTGCCGCCGCCGGTATCACCATCGTCGTCGTCAACTTCGACGGGTACGGCGACTCCGGTCAGATCGAGTCAATCGACGCCCGCACCGCCGAGGCCGAAGCCACGCTTCCGGACGCCACCATCACCCTTGCCGATCCCCTGTGGGATGGCTCGGGCGTCGAGCCGGTGACGGTGAGCGTCGCCGAGGCGATCGAACGCCTGTCCTACGACTTCCTTCGGGAGGTCGCGTCGGGATGGGAGAACAATGACGGCGCCTTTGGCGAGTTCACCTTCGACGTCGCCGCCCGGACGATCGCCCTCGATTACAACGAGCGGCTGACCACGTCCGAATTCTACGCCTACGAATTTTGAGGAGGACGGTGATGGGCCATTGCTATCATCATGCGCTGTCGTCGGTGAAACGGTGGGGCGGCGCCCCCGAAGACTATCTGCCGCTCCACCAATGGTTCGACGAGTCCAAGGCGATCGTCGCCGATTTCCGGCACCGGGCGCTGCGCCATCACGCCGAAGGCATCTTCATGCTCGAGCGCTTCTTCGGCGCCAC
Source organism: uncultured Brevundimonas sp. (assembly GCF_937870815.1). GTDB lineage: Bacteria > Pseudomonadota > Alphaproteobacteria > Caulobacterales > Caulobacteraceae > Brevundimonas. The sequence continues at coordinate 5,108 of NZ_CALMZS010000118.1, read as the reverse complement.
GATCACCGTGACCACCGGCCGCGTCGTGCCGGTGCGGCTGATCGGCGAACAGCACGTCCGCGAAGATCTCGGCTTCATTCCGAGCTTCGCCGATTGGGTCCGCGCGATCCGGCCCGAACCCTGGATGGGCCGGGCGCAACCGATCCATTGCGAGGTCGACCCGTTCGCGGTGACCGCCGACGCGGCCTGACCGCCTTTTCCCACGATCCACTCGGCCCGCCTGCTGGCGGGCCTTTTCCTTTCAGGAGTTCGGTCATGGCTATTCCCGACCATGCTTCGCGCAATTTTCAGACCCTGCTTCGCGCCGCCCGCAACGACGACCTGGCCTTGATGGAGTGCCTCGACGCCGAGACGCGCGAGCTGCGCTACGTCCTGTGCGCCGTTGGCCGCGACGGCGAAGACTATGTCTTCACGCCGTTCGGCCATCTCGCGCCCGGCAATCCTTTCGAGGCTTATCTGCCGCCCGCCGAGGACGGGGGCTTCGTCGCGGAAGAGTGAGAGCGCGGCCCGGAAGGGGCGAGCCGATGCGGTCGAGAGAGAGCGCCGGTCGGCTCGCCCTCCTCCCGCTCTCCTGGATGATCGACCATGACCCTGACCGCCCTGGCTTCGCCGGCGCCGCACGAAACGCTCGCCTCCCCAGTCCGCCGCGCCCCGGCGCTCCATCGCGCCGCCGGCGCCCTTCTGCCGCTGCTCGTTCAGGGCGTCCCGGTCGACGCGCGCGCCCTGCGCGCCGCGATGGAGGCGGCGTTCCAGGGCTCCGACGCGCACGGGCTCTGGGACTGGAAGGACGCCTACGAGGCCTGCGAGGCCGCCCAGCTTCTGTTCCTGCGCCGGTTCGGACCGGTCCTGTCGCGGCAACCAGCCGGCGCTCAGCTCACCATGATCAGCAAGATCGCCGGCTTGCTGCCCAGCCAGACGCGGCGGTCGCAGGAGAGCCAGGCGCTTCAGCAGTTCTCGACGCCGATCCCGCTCGCCTGGATCGCCGCGCGCGCCGCCGGGCTCAAGGCCGGAGACTTGGTGCTCGAACCATCGGCGGGCACCGGGCTTCTCGCCATCTTCGCCGAGATCGCGGGCGCCGAGCTGGTGCTCAACGAACTTGGCGAGGGGCGGGCCGACCTTCTCGGCCAGCTCTTTCCGGCCACGGCCGTCACCCGGTTCGACGCCGCCCACATCCATGACCATCTCGACGCGGCGGCGATCCCCACCGTCGTCCTGATGAACCCGCCCTTCTCGGCCGGGGTCCATGTCGAAGGCCGGGTCGCCGATGCCGCCCTGCGGCACATGGCGTCGGCCCTGGCGCGTCTCGCCGAAGGCGGGCGCCTGGTCGCCATCACCGGGGCGGGTCTGTCGCCCTATAGCGCGGCCTGGCGCGACGCCTTCATCCGCCTTCAGCAGCGCGGTCGCGTCCTCTTCTCGGCCGCCATCGACGGGCGGGTCTATGCGCGGCATGGGACGACGACCGAGACCCGCCTGACCATCATCGATCGCCTGGCGGCGGAGGATCCCTTCCGCTTTCCCGACTCGCCGGGCATGGCCGGCAGCGCCGCGGAGCTGCTGGGATGGGTGGACGCTCAGGTGCCCGCACGCCTCGCCGCGACGCCCGTCTTTCCGACAAAGCGGCTTTGCCCGAAGCCGGATTTGCACAGACCCGCTTCGGCGGCGCGCAAGCCGGGTCCGCCACCGGCGGAAATCGACGGCCAGCCGCTCTGCTATACGGTGCGCGACTGGAGCCCGCCCGCGGGCGACCGGATCACCGAAGCGCTCTATGAAGCCTATGTCCTGCAATCGATCGCGATCGAAGGCGCCAAGCCGCATCCCACCCCCTTGGTGCAGTCGGCGTCGATGGCGTCGGTGTGTCCGCCCAAGCCGAGCTATGTCCCTCTCCTGCCCGACGGATTGGTCGAAGCCGGTCTGCTGTCGGACGCCCAGCTCGAGACCGTCATCTATGCGGGCGAGGCTCATGCCGGGCGCCTGGCCGGGGCCTGGACGGTCGACGCGACCTTCGATCAGGTCGCCGCGGCGCCCGACGACGCCGAAGGCGCGGTCCGCTTCCGCCGCGGTTTCATGCTCGGCGACGGCACCGGCGCCGGCAAGGGCCGCCAGGTCGCGGGCGTCATCCTCGACAACTGGCTGAAGGGACGACGCCGCGCGCTCTGGGTCTCCAAGTCCGACGCCCTGATCGAAGACGCCCAGCGCGACTGGTCGGCGCTCGGGCAGGAACGGCTGCTCGTGACGCCGCTCTCGCGCTTTCGCCAGGGCGCTCCGATCCGCCTGGACGAAGGCATCCTTTTCACCACCTACGCCACGCTACGGTCCGACGAGCGCGACGGTAAGGTTTCGCGCGTCCGCCAGATTGTCGAATGGTTGGGCGCCGACTTCGACGGGGTCATCGTGTTCGACGAATCCCATGCCATGCAGAACGCCGCCGGCGGCAAGGGCGAGCGCGGCGTCCAGGCCGCCTCGCAACAGGGCAAGGCCGGCCTGCGCCTGCAGCACGCGCTTCCCGACGCCCGCATCCTCTATGTCTCGGCGACCGGCGCGACCACGGTCCACAACCTCGCTTACGCCCAGCGGCTCGGGCTCTGCGGCGGGGACGACTTCCCGTTCGCGACCCGCGCCGAATTTGTCGAGGCGATCGAGGCCGGCGGCGTGGCGGCGATGGAAGTGCTCGCGCGCGACTTGCGGGCGCTCGGCCTCTACGCGGCGCGATCGCTGTCATACCAAGGCGTCGAGTACGAGATCGTCGAGCACAGCCTGAGCGCCGAGCAGACGAGGATCTACGACGCCTATGCGGGCGCGTTCGAGATCATCCACAACAACCTCGCCGCCGCGATGGAAGCCGCCAACATCACCGGCTGCGGCCCCGAGGGCGGATCGCGAACGCTGAACGCGCAGGCCAAGTCCGCCGCGCGGTCGGCCTTCGAGAGCGCCAAGCAGCGCTTCTTCAATCACCTGATCACGGCGATGAAGACGCCGACCCTGATCGGCGCGATCGACCGCGATCTTGCTGCCGGACATGCCTGCGTCGTCCAGATCGTCTCGACCGGCGAGGCGCTGCTGGAGCGCCGCCTCGCCGACATCCCCACTGAAGACTGGGGCGATGTCGCGGTCGACATCACGCCGCGCGAATATGTCCTGGACTATCTCGCCCACTCCTTTCCCACGCAGCTCTTCGAGCCGTTCACCGATGGCGAAGGCAACCTCTCGTCACGGCCCGTTCTGCGCGACGGGCACCCCGTCCAATGCCGCGACGCGGTCGAGCGCCGGGACCGCCTGATCGAGCACCTGGCGGCGCTGCCGCCTGTCCAGGGCGCGCTGGATCAGATCGTCCAGCGGTTCGGGACCGAGCAGGTCGCCGAGGTGACGGGCCGGTCGCGCCGCGTCGTCGCCCGCACCGGCGACGATGGCGAGCGGCGCCTGGCGGTCGAAGGCCGCGCCGGGAGCGCCAATCTCGCCGAGACCGCCGCCTTCCAGGATGACGACAAGCGCATCCTGATCTTCTCCGATGCCGGCGGCACCGGCCGAAGCTATCACGCCGATCTCGGCGCGAAGAACCGCCGCCTGCGCATCCACTATCTGCTCGAGGCGGGCTGGAAGGCCGACACCGCCATCCAGGGCCTGGGCCGCACCAACCGCACGCATCAGGCGCAGCCCCCGGTCTTCCGGCCGATTTCCACCAATGTGAAGGCGGAGAAGCGCTTCCTGTCGACCATCGCCCGGCGGCTCGACACCCTGGGCGCGATCACCAAGGGCCAGCGCCAGACCGGCGGTCAGGGGCTGTTCCGCGCCGAGGACAATCTGGAAAGCCCCTACGCCCGGGCGGCGCTGCGCCAGCTCTACATGCTGCTCCTGCTCGGCAAGGTACCGGGTTGTTCTCTCCAGCGCTTCGAGGAGGCGACCGGCCTCAAGCTGACCGATCGCGACGGCACCATCCGCGAGGAGCTGCCGCCGATCACCCAGTTCCTCAACCGGCTGCTGGCGCTCACCATCGCACTTCAGGATACGCTGTTCGAGGTGTTTGAAGGCCTGCTCAGGGCCAAGATCGAAGGGGCGATCAGCGCCGGCGTCTATGACCGCGGCGTGGAAACCATCACCGCGCAGTCCCTGCGCGTCACCGAGCGGCGCACGCTCTATGTCCATCCCGCGTCGGGCGCCGAAACCCAGGTCTTCACCGTCGTCGAGCGCAATCCAACCACGCCGCTGAGCCTTGGCGAGGCGCTCGAACGCGCGGGCGAGCGCGGCGGCCGCCTGCTCATCAACACCCGTTCGCAGCGCGCCGCGGCCCAGGTTCCCGCGCCCAGCCTCACGCTGGACGATGGCGAAGTGGAACGCCGCGTGCGTCTGCTGCGCCCCATGGAGCGCATGGCGATGGCGGAGAACGCCCTCCTCGGCACCGCATGGGAGGCGACCGACGCCGCCCGTTTCGCCGAAGCATGGGAGGCCGAAATCGCCGCCTTGCCGGCCTTCACAGAGACGACGCTCCACATCGTCACCGGGCTCCTGCTGCCGATCTGGCGACGCCTGCCGACCGAGGGATGCCGGGTCTATCGGCTGCAGACCGACGACGGCGAACGGATCATCGGGCGGCAGGTCTCACCGGCCTGGGTCGCCGAGGCGTTTGACGAGACGCCGCCGCCCGTCGCCCCGGCCGAGGCGTTCGCTGCGGTGCTCAAGGGCGACACGCTGCATCTGGCGGATGCGATGAACGTGCGCCGATCGCTCGTCATGGGCGTCCAGCGGGTCGAACTCGTCGGGTTCACCGATGGGATGGTGGACCGCTTGAAGGCGATGGGCCTGGTCTCGGAAATCATCGCGTGGAAGCTGCGGCTGTTCATTCCCACCGGGCCGAACGGCGCTTCGGTGCTCGCTGGTCTCGTTGACCGCCATCCGCTCGCACGCATCGCGCCCCGGGCCGGCAGCGCGCATGCCGCGGCCTGACAGGACATCGGCGATGCAGGGACCAGCCGCCGAGCTGGCACACCGTCTCGCGCGCGAGGCCGAGGCGGTGTGCCGTCACTATCTTTCCAACGGCCGGCGCGAAGGACGCTATTGGCTGGTCGGCGACGTCGACAACAATCCCGGCCGCAGCCTCTATGTCCGCCTGCGCG
>NZ_CALMZS010000117.1 GCF_937870815.1 uncultured Brevundimonas sp. | reverse complement strand
CGCCCTGTTCGTGCATGTATTCCGTCAGGTCCTCGGCCATCTTCTTGGTCAGGACGGTGACGAGGGAGCGGTAGCCGTGGCGGGCCACGGCCTTCACCTCGTCGATGACGTCGTCGACCTGGTTTCTGGTGTCGCCGCTGACCGGGCGGTGGAAACCGGGACACACCCCCCTTTCCTCATGACCCGACCCGTCTCACCCCAGACGCCGCGGCAAATCCATGCCGTCATGGAGCAGGCGAACGATCCGCACCGTCGCGCCGTCGAAGCGAAACGCCACGATGTGTCGGGGGCGGCCGACGCGGTCTTCCGGCGGTACGCGCATCCGGCTCAGTCGCAGGGGATAGAGGCGGAGGTCGGGCGAGATTTCCGGGTCCGGCCGCGCGCCGGGGCGCTCCGGATCGGCGCACAGGTCGGCGTAGGCCTGTTCGATCAGCAGGATGTAGCGATCAACGGCGACGGGTCCGAAATTCCTGAGACTGTCCCGGAGCGCGGCGGCGGTATCGCGGCGCGCGCGGGCGGTGATGTCGAGCCGCCTCAACGCGGTTCGGCCTTGACCTCGCGTCCAAGCTGATCCAGCCACGCCTTCACGTCGGTCACCGTTTCGTAGCGACCGGCGTCCAGATCATCCAGCCCCTCCTGAATGAGCCGACGATAGCGGGTTTCCCTGTCGGCCTCGATCATCGCGTCATCGGCCAGCCGATCCAGCGCGGCGGCGACGACCGCGTCCGCGTCGGGATAGGCCCCCGACGCGACCTGATCCTGGACGAACCGGTCAAGGGCGGGCGGCAGGGTGAGGGTCAGCGCGGCCATGGGCGGAGGATAGCGTGAAACGGGCGACGGGGGAATTACGCCCTCTCCCGTTGGGAGAGCAACCATGTTCAGGTCGCGGGTTGTTTTGTCCATGGGTGACCTCGTTTGAGGATGAGGTTGGCGGCCTCGATGAGTTTTCGCATGACGGCGACGATGACTTTCTTGGGTGGCTTTCCTTGGGCCGCGAGGCGTTCGGCGAAGGCTTTGAAGCTTGGATCGCATCGTTTGGCGCTGAGGGCGGCGAGGTAGAGGAGACGCCGCGGTCGGCTGCGTCCTCCGGCGATCGTGGACTGGCCCTTCATCTGGCCGGACTGTCGGTCGTAGGGGGCGACGCCGAGGAGGGCGGCGGCCTGGCCTCGTTCGAGGCTTCCGAGTTCGGGCATGCGGATCAGTTCGCCGAGGGCCACGACCGGCCCGTGGCCGGGCAGGCTGGTCAGCAGCTTGAACCGGGCCAGCAGGTCCGGTTCGGCCTCGACCCGACGGAGCATGTCGGTCAGGAGTTCGGCCTTGGTCCGCTCCAGGGTTCGGATCAGGCCGTTGAAGCGGCGGATCACGTCCTTGAGTCGGGTCTGCTCCAGGCAGGTCTTCAACTGAGCGGCCTGGTCGGTGATCTGCTCATAGGCGGTCAGCCGCTCGGCCAGTTCGGCCAGCCGGGGGTCCTGGGCGGCGCGCACGGCGTCGATTTGGGCGGTGGCGGCGGCGATCAGCCGGGCGTCGAGCGCGTCGGTCTTGGCCCGCTTGCGCTTGAGCCGGGCGAACAGCCTGACCTCCATCGGTTGATGGACCACGACCTCGAACCCGGTCGCGTCGCAGGCTTGGCGCAGGTCGCGCTCATAGCCGCCGGTGGCCTCCATGCCGACCCGGCTGACCTCGCGCGTCTTCAACCACGCGATCAGTTCGGCGACGCCCTCGCGGTCGTTGCCGAAGCGGGTGACCGGCGCGTCGTCTCCATGCACCGCCGCGTCGAGCCAGGACTTGCCGACATCGACGCCGGCCATCCGTGTGTTAGACTTCATCTGTTCCATCGACCCCACCTTGTGGATACGGACCTCATCGTCCCTGCAACCATCCGGGTCAGTGAAACGTCGGCGGCGGCCCAGCTCTCCCTCAGCCCAAAAGGCTCAGGGCTTCACGGCCCCTCCGCCGACAGTCCGCCTGGCGCGCAAACGCCAGGCGGACGTCCCGGAAGACCTCGTCACAATAGCCGAACTCCGACATACAAGGGCTTGAGCGCACGAGAGCCGAAGGCGATCGGCCTTGCGCGAAAGGGTGAGGGTCGATCCCCGGCGTCGGCGCAAGCCGTATCGCCCTCGGGAGCCGCGGCTTACGCCGACCGACACAGCCAACCCTCATCCGGCGCTGCGCGCCACCTTCTCCCATCGGGAGAAGGAAAAAGCGCCCGTGACGCTGCGCCGGCAATTCGCGAAACCATAGTCCGATAGTCACAAAACTCCGTGGCCCTTCCAATGGCTTGCGTGTTTCTCGAGACAATCGGCGCTCCGCGTCGACAGCGGGCCTATACTTCTGTCATCCCGTCGCGGGGGAGGGCGTCTGGCGCCAGGGCCATCGCGTGCGGCGGGGGTGATCGTTGCGGGACGCCGGGCGGCCCTTCGGGGGCGCGCGGCGGAAGCGGACCACGCTTGAGGACGGGTTGCTCCCCCCTTCGGCGTGGAAAGGGACTGTCCTCCGGGTTGAAACGGGGGAGCCCAGGGGCCTGGCCGCCCCTGCCCGCCCGGGCTTAGTTTCGAAAGGGTTTAAAGGGTGACGGGACGCGGCGGAAAATGGCAAGACCCGAC
>NZ_CALMZS010000116.1 GCF_937870815.1 uncultured Brevundimonas sp. | reverse complement strand
GGCTCGGTGTTGCGCGAGAAGACGCCGCCGGTGGCGCAGATCTTGATCACCTGGGCCCCGTATTTGCGCACCTCGCGCACGCTGTGACGGGCGGCGTCGACGCTGTCGGCGTTGTAGTCGTTGGCCTGGGCCATGGATCGCGGCAGGCCGGTGGCGTCGCAGTGGCCGCCGGTGGCGCCGAACGACACGCCGGCCGGAATGACGCGCGGCCCCTCGACGAAGCCGGCGTCGATGGCCTGACGAAGGGCGATGTCAGCGAAGTCTGGACCGCCGAGGTTCCGCACTGTGGTGAAGCCGGCCATCAGATTGGCCCGGGCGTTCGGGACCTGAAGCACCGTTTCGAAATCGTCGGCGTATTCCAGCACCTTGAAGCCCGAAACATAGGGAGTCCCCGCCAGATGGACGTGCATGTCGATCAGGCCGGGCAGCAGGGTCAGGCCCGGCAGGTCGAGGCGACGCGCGTCGGCGGGCAGGTTGGCGGGGACGGCGGTTCCGACCGCGGTGATGCGTCCGTCGGTGACCACGACCACGGGGTTGTCGACATAGCGGCCGCGCTCGACGTCGACCATCCGGGCGGCGGTGACCACCAGGGTGTCGGCGTGTGCGGGCGCGGCGAAGCCGAGCGTGAGGGCGATGGCGGCGGCGGCCAGACGGTTCAGCATGGTGTTCTCCCCTGTGGGCACGAAGCTGGCATGGCGGAGGCGGCGGGAGCAACAGGCGTGCCGCCGCGCGCACGGGTTCGGGGGCGAGAGTCTCCATCCTCCCAGGAAAAAACGTCATGGCGAATGGGCCGGAAAGATCCGATCGCCGGGAAGCGGACGCCGGAGCCTGAAGTGGCTCCGGACAGGGTTGGGTGTTGTCAAAGACCAGCTCCCCTGGGGATTTGATCCCGTTTGCATGGCGATGCATCAAAAGCGGACGCAGGCGGTTTGCGAGGGTCAAGACGGAGAATCGAGGGGGCGGGATGGGCGGAAAAATGTCCCGAGAGTCTCGAGTCCGGAAGGGCGAGAGTCCTCATGGACGCCGTCCCCCGTCACCGTCCCCGTTCTCGTGGCCGCACAACCCGTCCATCCCCGCCTTCGCGGGGATGGACGGAAAATAAATCGGGTTGATGACGTGAACAACCATCAGGTGTGAAGGCCTACGTCATTTCCGGACGCACCCCCTCGCCGACCCCCTGCCCCGCTCCGCGCGACTCCTGTAAGCCGGTTGTCATGGCGAGAGACGGCGCGATCTATGTTTGTCAGTCCTGCGGGGCGGTGCACGGCAAATGGTCCGGCCAGTGCGGGGCGTGCGGCCAGTGGAACTCCATCGTCGAGGAGAGCCGCGCTGCCCCTCCAGGGGCGATGAAGCCGGCCACAAGCGCGGCGGCGCGCGGGCGCGGGGTCCAGTTCGAGGGGCTGCAGTCCGACACGCCCGAACCGCCGCGCATCGTCACCGGGGTGACCGAGTTCGACCGGGTCTGCGGCGGCGGCGTGGTCCCGGGCTCGGCCATCCTGCTGAGCGGCGACCCGGGGGTGGGCAAGTCGACCCTGCTGCTGGACGTGGCCGGGCGGGCGGCCCTGTCGGGCCGGCGCGTGGCCTACATCTCCGGCGAGGAGGCGGTCGAGCAGATCCGCGCGCGGGCCAGGCGGATGGGGCTGGACAAGGCCCCGGTGGAACTGGCCTCGGCCACGGCGCTGAGGGACATCCTCGGCACGCTGAAGCGCGAGCGGTTCGACATCGTCATCGTCGATTCGATCCAGACGTTGTGGAGCGACGCCCACGAGGCCGGGCCGGGCTCGGTGACCCAGGTGCGGGCCTGCGCCGGCGAGATGGTGCGGCTGGCCAAGTCGCAGGGCGTGGCGGTGGTGCTGGTCGGCCATGTCACCAAGGACGGCCAGGTGGCCGGGCCACGGGTGGTCGAGCACATGGTCGACGCGGTGCTGAGTTTCGAGGGCGAGCGCGGCTATCCGTTCCGGATTCTGAGAGCCGGCAAGAACCGCTTCGGGGCCACCGACGAGATCGGCGTGTTCGAGATGGGCGACGCCGGTCTGCGCGAGGTGGCCAATCCGTCGGCCCTGTTCCTCGGCGAGGGCAAGGACCGGGCCCCGGGGGCGGCGGTGTTCGCCGGCATCGAGGGCTCGCGGCCGGTGCTGGTCGAGGTGCAGGCGCTGGTCTCCAAATCGGCCTATGGCACGCCGCGCCGGGCCGTGGTCGGCTGGGACACCGGGCGGCTGGCCATGGTCCTGGCCGTGCTGGAGGCGCGCTGCGGCTTCAGCTTCGGGGACCAGGACGTCTATCTGAACGTGGCCGGGGGGCTGAGGATCAACGAGCCGGCGGCCGATCTGGCGGCGGCGGCGGCGCTGGTCAGTTCGGCCACCGACATGCCCCTGCCGCAGGGCTGCGTGGTGTTCGGCGAGATCAGCCTGTCGGGCGAGATCCGCGCCGTCGGCCGGGCCGAGGCGCGGCTGCGCGAGGCGCAGAAGCTGGGCTTCGACCAGGCCCTGTCGCCGCCGCTGACGGTCAAGGACAAGGGGGTGAAGACGACCTCGGTGAGCCGGCTGACCGAGGCGGTCGAACGAATCTCGCAAAACCGCTACTGAAGGGTTGTCTCCTCCCTGTTCGCGCAGCGAACGGAGGAGGTGGATCGGCGGCGCAGCCGACGGGACGGAGGGGCTGTTGAAGCGAACAGGGTCAGTGCGGCGGTCAGAAGCCCCCCACCGCCTTCGGCGGTCCCCTTCCCCACTGCTTCGCAACGGGGGGGAGACATGACCGGTTTCGACGTCGTCGCCCTGCTGGTCATCCTGGCCTCGGCCGCCGCCGGCTGGGTGCGCGGCGGCACGCGCGAGATCATCACCCTGCTGAGCTTCATCCTGGCGGCCTTCATCGCCCTGGTGGCCCTGCCGGTCGCCGCCCCGGTCGGGCGCGGCCTGGTCGATCCGGACTGGGCCGGGACCATACTGGCGGCGGTCGTGTCGTTCCTGCTGATCTATTTCGGCATCCGCATCTTCGGCTCGGCCCTGTCGAGGCGGGCCCAGGCGCATCCCCGCCTGAGCGGGGTCGATCGCTTCGTCGGCGTCTTCGTCGGGGCCGGACGGGCCCTGGTGCTGCTGGGCGCGGTGCATCTGGTCGTCGTCGCCGCCCTGCCGGGCGAGAAGACCCCTCGCTGGCTGGGCGAGGCCGCGCTGCGGCCGCTCACCGAGGGCGCGGCGCGGGCCATCCAGGTCGTGCTGCCGGGCATCGGCCGGGGCGCCGACGCCCTGGCGCCGGTGATCAGTTCCTCCGTGAGCGAAGGGTTTAAGGACGATGACGCCTTGCCCCCGACAGATTCCGGGCCTACGTCCCGCCCCGCCGCCCCCTAGTCGCGTAACCCGGTCATCGGAGCCCCGACGATGCGCCACCTGATCGCCGATCCCGTCGTTCACCGCGAGCATTGGCGGGACGACGACGACGACCGCCCGCGCCTCGAGTGCGGCGTCTGCGGCGTCTGGGGCGCTGAGCCCCACGCCGCCTCGTCCATCGTCGCCCTCGGCCTGCACGCCCTGCAGCACCGCGGCCAGGAAGCCTGCGGCATCGCCAGCGTGCACGAGGCCCGCTTCCACACCGAACGGCACATGGGCCTGGTCGGCGAGGCCTTCGGCGGCGCGGACCTGTCGCAGCGGATGCCGGGTTCGGCGGCCATCGGCCATACCCGCTATTCGACCGCCGGCGGCAGCTTCCTGCGCAACATCCAGCCGATGTTCGCCGACCTCGACCAGGGCGGCATCGCCATCGCCCACAACGGCAATCTGACCAATTTCCTCTATCTGCGGAACCAGCTGGTCGGCGAGGGCGCCATCTTCCAGTCGACCTCGGACTCGGAGGTCATCCTCCACCTGATCGCGCGCAGCCGGAAGGCCAAGATCGTCGACCGCTTCATCGACGCCGTCGGCCGGATCGAGGGCGGCTACGCCCTGGTCTGCCAGACCCGCTCCAAGATGATCGGGGCCCGGGATCCGCTGGGCATCCGGCCGCTGGTGCTGGGCCGGCTGGGCGAGGCCTGGGTGCTGGCCTCGGAGACCTGCGCGCTGGACACCATCGGGGCCACCCTCGAGCGCGATGTCGAGCATGGCGAGGTCGTGGTCATCGACAAGGACGGCCTGCAGTCGCTGAAGCCCTTCCCGACCCGGGCGGCCCGGCCCTGCCTGTTCGAATACGTCTATTTCTCCCGCCCCGACAGCGTGGTGAACGGCAAGTCGGTCTATGAGGTGCGCAAGCGCATGGGCCGCCACCTGGCGCGCGAGCATGCGGTCGAGGCCGACGTGGTCGTGCCGGTGCCCGATTCGGGCGTGCCGGCGGCGCTGGGCTACGCCCAGGAAAGCGGCATCCCCTATGAGATGGGCATCATCCGCAGCCATTATCTGGGGCGCACCTTCATCCAGCCCAGCCAAGGCGCGCGGCAGAAGGGGGTGCGGATGAAGCACAGCCCGAACCGCTCGGTGATCGAGGGCCGGCGGGTGGTGCTGATCGACGACTCGATCGTGCGCGGCACCACCTCGGTCAAGCTGGTCCGGGCCGTGCGCGCCGCGGGCGCCGCCGAGGTTCACCTGCGCTCGGCCAGCCCGCCGATCCTGTGGCCCGACTTCTACGGCATCGACATGCCCGAGCGCGACCAGCTGATCGCCGCCAACAAGACGCTGGAGGAGATGCGGACCCAGCTCGAGGTCGACTCGCTGGGCTTCCTGTCGGTGGACGGGCTCTACGAAGCCATGGAGGCCGGGCCGCGCGACCCGCGCAACCCCCAGTTCACCGACCACTATTTCACCGGCGAATACCCGACCCGGCTGCTCGACCGCGAGATCGAGGAAGGCGGCCGCGAGGTGGCGGCCCGGCAACTTTCGCTGCTGGTCAGCGCTTAAGGCGCATGATCCAGCTCGGCTACTTCACCATCGACACGCCGGATATCGACAAGGCCCGGGCCTTCTACAGCGCCGTGTTCGGCTGGAGGTTCGACGAGGCGTCGTCGCACCCGACCTATCTGCATGTGGCGGAGAGCGATCCGCCGTTCGGCTTCACCAAGGTGGAGCGGGCCAGGGACTTTGCGCACCTGTATTTCAAGGTCGAGGACGTCGACGCCCTGTGCAAGCGGGTGACAGAGTTGGGCGGCAAGGCCGCGATCCCCTCGGACAGCGCCACGGGCCGCTCGGTCGTGGTCAGCGACGACCAGGGGGTCAGTTTCAGCCTGTGGCAGCCGGCGGCGGGGTTTTAGACTTCTTCGCCGGGTTCAGGGATCCAGCCCCGCCAGTTCTGCGCCATGTGAAACAGCCGGTGGATCTTCAGCTCTCCGTGCGCCCCGCCGACGAGGCCGTAGACGAGAAGGTATGAGGTCTTCAGCACACCCTTTTCAAACGTATTGACGCGCTCGCCCGGACGACCGATCGGCCTGACGGCGAGACTCTCTATCGTGGTCAAAACACGATCCGACAGGCGAAGTGCAGCGGACGGGTTTCGCTCAGCCAGATAGGCGATGGCCTTGTCGAACTGGTCGATCGCAGTGTCGGACCAGACGATCTCTCTCAAGGATCGACCTTCTCGTACCGTGCGATGGTCGCGTGAATCCGCGCGACGGCCTCAGTGTGAGGAACGGTCCGGCCTTCCTTGAAATCCTCGATACTCTTGTCGATTTCCGACAGCATCCACAGACGCTGATCGACATACTCCGACAGGCCCTGCTGAGCGATCGCGGAAGGAGTCCGATCCGTTTCCCTGGCGAGCTGTCCGAGCTTCTCCTTCAGCTCGTGAGTCAATCGCAGGCTCATCGTGGCGGATTTCGACATCGTCCATCTCCCATGCGGTCTCGTATCGCAATGTAACACATTGACCCCGCGCGGCGCCATGCCTACCAACCGCGCCATGACCGACCTCCCCCTCAAGGACCGCATCGCCCTCGTCGTCGGGGCCTCGCGCGGCATCGGCTACGAGAGCGCCCTGGCGCTGGCCAGGGCCGGGGCGCATGTGATCGCCACGGCCCGAACCCAGGGCGGGCTGGAGGATCTGGACGACGCCGTCTTCGCCGCCACCGGCGCGCACGCGACCCTGATCCCGTTCGATCTGGTCGACGGCGGGGCCATCGACCGGCTGGGCGGGGCCATCTTCGAGCGCTTCGGGCGGCTGGACATCTGGGTGCAGGCGGCGGCGACCATGGGCGCCGAGGGGCTGACGCCGGTCAGCCACGCCGATCCGCGCGGCTTCGCCAAGGTCGAGAAGACCAATTTCACCGCCGTCTACCGCCTGATCCGCTCGCTGGAGCCGCTGCTGAAGGCCTCGAACGCCGGGCGGGTGATCCATGTGACGACCAGCGTGGCGCACGCGCCGAAAGCCTTCTGGGGCGCATACGCCGCGACCAAGGCCGGGGCCGAGACGCTGATGAAATGCTGGGCCGACGAGATCGAGTCGACGCCGATCCGCGTCTCGATCGTCGACCCGGGCCGGATGCGCACCCGGCTGCGGGCCCAGGCCTATCCGGGCGAGGCCCCGGAGACGGTGACGCATCCCTCGGCCATCGGCCCGCTGGTGGTCGAGCTGGCGCGCGGGGACATGGAGCCCCCGCTGGAGGTGAAGTTCAGGGACTGGAGCGCGGGGCCGGGCGGGGCGGCCCTGGTCTGAGCGTAATCGCCTGCCCGCCTACTTCTTCGGCGCGTGCTTCTGCCCCGTCCGCACCCGGCCTGAGCGCGACACCTGCCTCGCCCCGCCGCGGGCGCCCTTCTGGACGGCGACGGACGAGCCCGCCTTCTTGTTGGCGCTCGACTTGAGGCCAGCCAAGGGTTTGATCCTGCCCTTGCCGGCCTTCTTCTGCTCCAGCGCCTTGCCGGGCAGGCTGGACAGGCGGTCCTCGCGCTCGGCCTTCTTGATGACGCGGCGCGGCGCGGTTTTCGCATCACCCTTGTAGCGTTCGGGGCCGGACTTGGCGCCGCCGGGCGCATAGGGGTTTTCGCTGCCCGACTTGACCAGCAGGCGGATCGGCGTGCCCGGCAAGTCGAAGGATTCGCGCAGGCTGTTGACCAGATAGCGTTTGTACTGCTCGGGCATGGCCTCGGCGCGGCTGGCCATCAGAACGAAGGTCGGCGGCCGGGCCTTGGTCTGGGCCATGTATTTGGGCTTGATCCGCTTGCCGTCGACGGCGGGGGGCGGATGCCTCTGGGTGGCCAGGGCCAGCCAGGTGTTCAGATCCTTGGTCTTGACCTTGACCGACCAGGTGGCGTGGGCCTGGAGCACGGCGGGCATCAGCCGCTCGACGCCGCGGCCGCTGTGCGCCGACAGGGCGACGAAGGGCGAGCCCTTCAGCTGGGGCAGCTTGTCCCCGGCCATCTGCTGGAGTTTGGCGAGGCGCGCCTGCGGCTCGGTCTCGAGGTCCCATTTGGCGGCGACATAGACCAGGGCCCGGCCCTCGCGCTCGACCAGGTCGGCCAGCTGCAGGTCCTGGGTGTCGAAGGCGTCGTCCTTGTCCATGACCAGAACCACCACCTCGGCGAAGGTGATGGCGCGGATGGTGTCGGCGACCGACAGCTTCTCCAGCTTTTCCTGGACCCGGGCCTTGCGGCGCATGCCGGCGGTGTCGACCAGGCGGATGTTGTGGCCTTCGTATTCCCAGTCGACCGAGATGGAGTCGCGGGTGATGCCGGCCTCGGGGCCGGTCAGCATGCGGTCTTCGCCGATCAGGCGGTTGATCAGGGTCGACTTGCCGGCGTTGGGCCGGCCGATGATGGCGATGCGGATCGGCTTGTCGGGCTCGTCGACCTCCTCGATGAAGATGTCGGCGCTGGCCGTGACGACAGCGGCGTAGAGATCGGCCATGCCCTCGCCGTGCTCGGCCGAGATGGCCACGGGTTCGCCGAAGCCCAGGCCGTAGGCCTCGCCGATGCCGCCGCCCGACTCGCGGCTCTCGGACTTGTTGGCCAGCAGGATGACCGGCTTGTGCTGGCGCCTCAGACGGTCGGCGAAGATGCGATCCAGCGCCGTGACCCCCTCGCGGGCGTCCATCATGAACAGGATCAGGTCGGCGTCTTCCAGCGCCGCCTCGGTCTGTTCGCGCATCCGCGATTCGAGGCTCTCGTCGGTGACGTCCTCATAGCCGGCGGTGTCGATCAGCGTCAGGTCCATGTCGCCGATGGCGCCGTCGGCGTAGCGACGGTCGCGGGTCACGCCCGGCCGGTCGTCGACCAGCGCCAGGCGCTTGCCGACGAGGCGGTTGAACAGGGTCGACTTGCCCACATTGGGGCGACCGACGATGGCGACCTTGAGAGCCATGTCGGCCTTCTAACGCAGATTGGGGCGATCGGTCAGCGAATGCTGACCAGCTGGCCCCGGTCGGTGAGGACGTAGAGGGCGCCGTTGTAGGCGGCCGGGGCGATGAAGGCCGGGCCGCCCAGGCGCAGGGAGGCGGTCTGCACCCCCGTCCGCGGGTCGAAGGCCACCAGCTCGCCGTCGGAATTGGCCAGCACCAGCCGGTTCGAGGCCAGCAGCGGCCCGGCCCACACCGGGCGCACGGTGCGGTCGAAGAAGCCGAAGAAGCCGCCTTCCTGACGGGTCCGGCCCTCGTTGAGGTCGCGGGTCCAGTAGACCTGCCCCGACTCGCGGTTGATCACGGTCAGTTCGCCGCTCTTGGACACGACATAGACCACGTCCCCGGCCGGCAGCGGCGCGTTGACGCCGGACACGGGCAGTTGCCATTTCGGCTGGCCGGTGCGGACGTCGATGGCCGACATCAGGCCCGAATGGCCGACGCCGTAGACAACGCCGCGGCTGACCACCGGCCGCCCGGCGATGTCGCGGATCTCGGACAGGGCGCTGGTCCGGCTGGTGCGCGACAACACCTGCTGCCACACCGGCTGGCCCGTCGAGGCGCGCAGGGCGATCAGCTCGCCGGACGAGAATGGCGCGATCACCGTGTCGCCGGTCACCGCCGGGCTGGAGGCGCGCATGATGCGGGCCGGCTCGGGAATGCCGCGGTAGGTCCAGACCTGCCGGCCGGTGTCCGCGTCGAAGGCGTACAGCTGGTTCTCGACGTCGACGACATAGACCCGCGAGCCGGCCACCGTCGGGGCGCCGTGGACCGGCACGTCGACGGGGGTGGTCCACAGCAGGGCGCCGCTGGTCTGGTCGACGGCGCTGACGGTGCGGTAGCCCGAGGCGATGAAGACCTTGCCGCCGCCGGCGGCGACGCCGCCGCCGAAGCCGCCGCCGGTCGAGCCGCCGCCGAAGCCGAAGTCGAGCAGCCCCCGCCGGAACTCCGGTTCGTCCGGCTTGACGTTGACCTTCCAGGCGACCGAGCCGCTGGCCGAGTCGACGGCCGTGACGGTGGCTTCGCCGTCGAGGACGAAGACGCGGCCGCCGTCGGCCACCACCGGCGCCATCACCTGGCGGGTGTCGGACGATCCGGCCCCGATGTCCCGGCGCCAGGCCACGGTGAAGCCTTCGGCGGCGGCGACATGCTCGACCGCGTTCTCGGCGTTGCCGCCGGGCTGGGTCCAGGCGGTGGCCGGTTGCGGGCCGGGCAGGAAGAATTCCCGGCCCGACAGGGCCGCCGACGGGGTCAGCTGCTGCTCGAACTCCAGCACCGAGACGCGCTGGCCCTCGGTCGCCGTGACCTGGGGCGCATCCTGGCCGCCGAGGCCGAAGGGCAGGGCCCGCCGGACCGTGCCGCACGAGGCGACGGTGACGGCGAGACCGCACAGCAGGGCGACTTTGAGCACGCGATTCATGGAGGATGTCCTGAAAGCGGGGTTCACGGGCGGGCCGGGGCGGCGGGCGCGGTCTGGGGCCGCGGCGCGGCGGCGGCGCGGGCGACCGACGCCTCCAGTTCGGCCATGGCCGCGGTGATGGCCGCGAGGTTGGACGCCGTGCCGTCCTCGATCGAGGACAGGGTCAGGTCGGCGCGCTGGCCGATCTCCCGCGGGGTGTCCAGACTGTTCTTGAGGACCACCAGGGTCGAGCGGGCCTCGGCCGTCCTGCCGTGCTGCAGCTGGGCCATGGCGAGGGCCTCGCGCGCGAAGGCGCGGAACGGCCGGCCCTCTTCGGTCAGCGGCTCGAGCCGGGCCTGGACGTCCTCGAGGCTGGCGGTGTCCATCAGGTGCAGGGCCGCCTTGAAGGCCGCCACGTCGCGCAGCAGGGGATCGCGCGCGGCCCCGGCCGCCTCGTCGAACAGCTCCACGGCGGCGGGGATGCGGTTCTGCCGCACGGCGATGCCGGCGCGATGCTGCAGGGCCATCGACCGGTAGGCCGCATTGCCCTCCCCGGCCGCCTGGGCGAAGGCCGCGTCGGCCCCGACCAGATTGTCCGCCTCCAGCGATTCGAGGCCGCGCTGATAGGCGATCGAGGCCTTGTCGGCCTTCGAGGTCTCCATCTTCTGCCAGCCCCACCACGCCAGGGCGGAGATCAGGGCGACGAGAAGGATGCCGCCGATGACCGGCAGCCAGGTGCGGGCCAGCCGCTTGTATCGATCGGAGCGAAGCTCCTCCTCGACCTGATCGAAGACATCAACCACGGTAGCGTCGCCCCAAAAGTCGCAGAAAATCCAACCGGCCGGACCCTAGAGACTCGTTTCCCGCGCCGCAACGCGGCCTTTACGGTGAAACCGGCTTTTTCGAGAAGTAGGTCTCGACTTCGGCAGGAAAACGGCGGGCCTTGACGTCCTCGGCGTAGGCGCCGACGGCCCGGCCGATCTCGGCGCGCAGGTCGGCGTAGCGGCGCACGAACCGGGGCGTCCAGTCGAACAGGCCGAGCATGTCGGGAGTGACGAGGATCTGGCCGTCGCAGGCGGCCGAGGCCCCGATGCCGATGGTCGGCTTGTCGACCGCCGCGGTGATGTCGCGGGCCAGGCCTTCGGCGACCCCCTCGATGACGATGGCGAAGGCCCCGGCGTCGGCGGTGGCCTCGGCCTCGGACATCACCCGCAGCCGCTCCTCGTCGGTGCGCCCCCTGGCCTTGAAGCCGCCGTCGGTCAGCACCGCCTGGGGGCGCAGGCCGACGTGTCCCATGACCGGAATGCCGCGCTGGACCAGATAGGCGATGGTCTCGGCCACGGTCGGGCCGCTCTCCAGCTTGACCCCCTGGGCGCCGGTCTCCTTCATGACCCGGGCGCAGTTCTCGTAGGCCTGCTCCTTGCCGGCCTCGTAGGAGCCGAACGGCATGTCGATGACGACCATGGCCCGTTTCGAGCCGCGCATCACCGCCTGGCCGTGCAGGATCATCATCTCCAGCGTCACGCCGACGGTGTTGGGCAGGCCATGGACCACCATGCCGACGCTGTCGCCGACCAGCAGCAGGTCGCAGTGCTCGTCCAGCAGGGCGGCGGTCGGGGCGTCATAGGCGGTCAGGCAGACGATCGGGTTTGTGCCCTTGCGGGCGCGGATGTCCGGGGCGGCGAGGCGGCGGACGGTTTCCGGCGTGTGGCTGGACATGGACGGGCCTCCTGTTCCGGCCCTAGATAGGCGCGCGCGGCCGGAGCGTCATCCCTCGATCCGGCCGCGGCGACGGGCGAAACCTTCGCAAGGCGGGCGAAACCGCGGGCCGCGGCCTGCAACTGCACCGCCTGCGCCGCGTTCGCTCCCCTGTCGAGGTCCGAATGTCCCGCCGGAGAGCGCCCATGGTCCAGGTCACCTATCGCATCGTCGAGCACGACGGAGGCTGGGCCTACCGGCTGGGCGACACCTTCTCCGAGACCTATCCGGATCACGACTCGGCGCGGGCCGCCGCCGCCGCCGCCGCGCGCGAGCAGAAGGTGCCGGACGAGGATTCCCTGATCGAATACGCCGACGCCTCGGGGCGCTGGATCACCGAGCGCGCCGACGGCCACGATCGGCCGGAGACCGACGTCGAGGGCTGACTCCGCCGCGACCGCGCTCCCGCGTCGGGCGCCCGACAGCGCAACGCTTTGTGATCGATTAAGGGTAGGCGCGGGACGCCGCGCCGTTTAGTCCTGCACAGTCCCTCAACTGGAACCGGTTACATGCGCCCTCCGCCCTTCCCCGCTCCGACCCGCCGCAGCCTTCTGGCCGGGGGCGCTCTGGCCGCCGGCCTGATAATGGCGCCGCGGATCGCGGCGGCGCAGGCCCGGGCCGACCTTGAGCGGGTCGACGCCCTGATCGCGCGCATGACGATCGAGGAGAAGGCCGGCCAGCTGAACCTGCAGAACGATCCCTTCCGCTGGCGGCCCGAAGGGGTGAACCCCGACGACTTCAGCCCCGATCAGAGCGCCGCCGCCGCCGACATCCGGGCCGGGCGGATCGGCGCCCTGTTCAACGGCGTGGGCGCGGGCGGCGCCCGGCTGATGCAGCAGATGGCGGTCGCGGAGAGCCGGATGGGCATCCCGCTGCTGTTCGCCGCCGACATCATCCACGGCCTGCGCACCACCTTTCCCGTACCGCTGGGCGAGGCGGCCAGCTGGGACCCGGAGCTGGCGCGGCGCACGGCGCGGGCAGCCGCCGTCGAGGGCGGGGCCTCGGGCGTGCACCAGACCTATGCGCCGATGGTGGACATCGGCCGCGACCAGCGCTGGGGCCGGGTGGTCGAGGGCGCCGGCGAGGACGTGCTGCTGGGCCGGCTGTTCGCGGCCGCGCGGACCCGCGGCTTCCAGGGCGACGACCTGAAGCACTGGTCCTCGCTGCTGGCCACGCCCAAGCATTTCGCCGCCTATGGCGCGGCCGAGGCCGGCCTGGACTATAATTCCACCGACATGAGCGAGCTGGAGCTGCGCTCGGTCTATCTGCCGCCGTACAAGGCGGCGTTCGACGCCGGCGCCCTGTCGACGATGAGCGCCTTCAACGACCTGAACGGCGTGCCGGCCAGCGGCAATGGATGGCTGCTGACCGAACTGTTGCGCGGCGAGTGGGGTTTCGCCGGCTTCGTGGTCTCGGACTATACCTCGGAGGAGGAGCTGATCGCCCACGGCTACGCCGCCGACGGCCGCGACGCGGCGCGGCTGGCGCTGATGGCCGGCGTCGACATGTCGATGCGGAGCGGCCTCTACATCAAACACATCCCCGAACTGGTGCAGTCCGGCGATGTGCCGCTGGCGCGCGTGGACGAGGCGGTGCGGCGGGTGTTGATGACCAAGGCGGCGCTGGGCCTGTTCGACAATCCGTATCGCGGCTCGGACGTGCGGACCGAACGGCGGGTCAGCGGCAGCCGCGAGCATCTGGCCCTGGCGCGCGAGGCCGGGCGCAGGTCGATCGTGATGCTGAAGAACGAGGGCGGCCTGCTGCCGCTGTCGAAAACGGGCAAACGCTACGCCCTGATCGGGCCGTTCGGGGCGGACAGGAGCGACCTGTTCGGCCCGTGGTCGATCTTCAAGGACGAGAAGCTGGCGGTGTCTCTGGAACAGGGCCTGCGCGCGGCGCTGGGCGACGGCTCCAGCCTGACCGTGGTCAAGGGCTCGGACGTCGAGGCGCCGATCGCCGGCGGGATCGAGGCGGCCGTGCTGGCGGCGGCCCAGGCCGATGTCGTCCTGCTGGCCGTCGGCGAGTCGGGCGCGATGTCGGCCGAGGCCCAGTCCCGCGTCGATATCGTCATTCCCGGACCGCAGCTGGCCCTGGCCGAAGCGGTGGCGGCGACGGGCAAGCCGGTCGTGGTCATCCTGCGCAACGGCCGGGCGCTGGCTCTGGCGGGCGCGGTCAAGGACGCGCCGGCCATACTGGCGACCTGGTTCCTGGGCTCGGAGACGGGGAACGCCGTCGCCGACGTGCTGTTCGGCGACCATGCCCCGACCGGGCGGCTGCCGGTCAGCTTCCCGCATTTCTCGGGCCAGTCGCCCTACTACTATGCGCGCAAGACCACCGGCCGGCCGGCCGCGTCCCGCGGCGACGAATTCAAGGCCCAGTTCAGGGAGACCGCGAACGCCGCCCTCTATCCGTTCGGCCACGGCCTGACCTATGCGCCGGTGGCGTATTCGGCGGTGCGGCTGTCGGCGCCGACCATGGCCTGGGACGGCGGGATCACCGTCTCGGTGACCCTGACCAACGGCGGCTCGCGCGAGGCGTCGGAAGTGGTGCAGCTCTACATCCGCGACCGCGCCGCCTCGATCACCCAGCCGGCGCGGCTGCTGAAGGGGTTCCAGCGCGTCACCGTGCCGGCCGGAGGTTCGGTCGAGGTCAGCCTGCCGCTGACCTTCGCCGATCTGCAGTTCCTCGGGCCGGACCTGACGCCGACCGTGGAGCCCGGCCTGTTCGACGTCTGGCTGGCCCCGAACGCCCAGGCGGGCGAGGCGGCGCAGTTCACCCTGACCCGATAGCGGCCCCCTCCCGGCGGGAGAGGGTCCATGGCCGCCGTGGACGCCGGCTCAAACCGGGCCGAAGGCCGCTTCGTAAAGCTCGGGCTTGAAGCCCACCAGCGTCCGGTCGCCGAGGTCCAGCACCGGCCGTTTGATCATCGACGGCTGCGCCAGCATCAGGTCGATCGCCTTGGCTGCGTCGAGACCGGCCTTGTCGCCGTCGGACAGCTTCCTGAAGGTCGTGCCGGCCCGGTTCAGCACCGTCTCCCAGCCGTGCTCGGCCACCCAGCCTTCCAGCCGCGCGCGGTCGATCCCGGCCTTCCTGTAGTCGTGGAAGCCATGGGCGACGCCGCGCCGGTCCAGCCACGTCCGCGCCTTCCGGACCGTGTCGCAGTTGGGGATGCCGTAGAGGGTGCAGGCCATGGCGGCTGTCTGCCCGCTCCGCGGCCGGCGGGCAAGGCGCGTCTCCCACCCGGCCACGACGATGGTGGCCACGGCGTTGCCGATGAAATTGGTCAGGGCCCGGCGCTCGAGCGGCGGCGGCGCCGTCCGGGCCCGGGAACGGATCGGCTTCCCGCGCCTTGAGAGATCGAGCGATGAGGTGGAGGTCCTGATGAACCGGCTGGCCCGGGCCGCGACGGCCCTGACGATCGCCGTGGCGGGCTGCGGCTCGCCCGAACCGACGGCTCCGGCCGGCGAAGCCCCGGCCGCGGCCCCGCCCGAAGCCGCCGCGCCCGCCGCCGCCCCCGGCGGGGCCGCGGCCACGCTGCGGACGGCCGATGGGACGGCGGCGGGCCGCGCCACCGCCGTGGCGGCCGGCGACCGGCTGATGATCTCCGTCCAGGCCGAGGGCCTCCCGCCGGGGGACCACGGCGTTCATGTGCATATGACCGGGCGCTGCGACGCCCCGGGCTTCGGGAGCGCCGGCGGCCACTGGAATCCGGCCGACGCCCGGCACGGGCTGGAGAATCCGCAGGGCCCCCACGCCGGCGACATGCCGAACCTGACCGTCGGCCAGGACGGACGCGGAAGCCTTGAATACCGGCTGGCCGGCGGCGACCTGGCCGGCCTGCTCGACGCGGACGGCTCCGCCCTCGTCGTCCACGCCCTGGCCGACGACCAGAGGACCGACCCGGCCGGCGACAGCGGCGACCGCATCGCCTGCGGGGTGTTCGGGCGCGACCAGGGGGCCGCCGGGCCGCGCCTCAGTGCGACACCAGCAACGGGACCGGCGGATCGCGGAGCAGGTCGCGGCTGACGCCGCCCATGACCGTCTCGCGTAGCCGCGAACGGCCGTACAGCCCCATCACCACAAGGTCGGCCTCGAGCGCGCCGACCTGGTCGCGCAGGACCTCCGCCGCCCCCGCATCGGCCTCGCGGACCACCACCACCCGGGCGGTGCAGCCATGCTCCTCGAAATAGCGTTGCAGCCGGCTGTCGGGCCCGTCCACGGGCGCGGGCGTGACGATGACCACATGAACGGCCTCGGCCGCCGACAGCAGCGGCCATGCGTCGCGCACCGCCCGCGCCGCCTCCCGGCCGCCGTTCCAGGCCACGATGATCCGGCGGCCGGGCGCGGACGCCCCGTCCTGCCCGGGCAGGATGAGGGCCGGACCGCCGGCGGCGAGGGCGATGTCGACCGCGTCCGGGCCGACGGTCGGCAGACGGCCGGACGGCAGCACGGTCAGGTCCGTGCGTCTGGCCAGATCGATGAAGCCGGCCCCGCCGTCAGCCGGCAGCACCAGCCAGTCCGAGCGGCATCCGGCCGCCGCGGCCGCCGCCTCGAAGGCCAGGCGCGCCTCCTCGGCCCGGGCGTCCGTGCGGCGCTCGTGATCGGCCATGATTTCCGGCGGCACGGCCGGCGGCAGCGTCGGGGGCAGGCCCCAATAGACCGGCTCGTCCCAGACCGAGACGGGAAGCGGGGGACGAGGAAACGCTCCGGTGAGACGGGCGTCGAACCTGGCCGCCAGCTCGGCCGCGATCCGGTTGCGCCGGACGGCGGCCTCGCTCCCGTCGGCCACGGTGACCATGCTGCTGAGTGGGTTTGGGCGCGTCATGGCGTCCTCCTGTGCGGACTCAGGAAAGGCTCCGCCCGCGCGGCGCGCCTTGATGCGGATCAAGGCCGCCGCGCGAACTTTCACTCCTGCCAAGGTTGCGCGCCGTGAAACGGCGCCCGGCCAGAAACTCAGAAGATCCGCTTCCCGCCTTGATCGACGTCAAGGCGGGCCTTCGCCCAGAGAGTGATCAGTGAATTGAATTCTGTCGAGGAGGCGAGGATGACGACACGTGCCCTGCCGCGATGGTCCAGCGACCTGCGCGTGCACCCCCGGCCCGTCGTCCTGGCGGCGCTGGCCCTCATACTGGCCGGCGCCGTCGTGGTCGCGGCGCCGGAGCCGGCCGGCCCCACGCTCGGCGGGACGTCGGGCTGGCTGCTCTGGTTCGCCGGCATGACCATCCTGTCCGCCTGGCTGCTCTTGCTGCTGGCCGGGCGTCCGCTCAGGGGGTTGTTGATCGCCGGCGCGGTCGCGGCGGCCTCGGGCGCCTTCCTCTTCTACAGCCCCCGGACCGGAACGGCGGCCATCACCATTCTGGCGATCTCGACCCTGGTGATGGACGGCGGCATCCAGCTGGCGCTGGCCCTGGACCTCCGGCCGGCAGGGGCCTGGAGGTGGCTGTTCGCGTCCGCCCTGGCCTCGGCCGTGGCGGTGATCGCTGTTTCCGGCGGAGCCCTGGACGACACGGCGCCCGGGTGGGGGCCTCTGGTGGGGCTGGCCCTGATCAGCAGCGGCCTGGCGCTCGTGATGTTCAGCCGAACAGCCGCGCCGGAGTCCGCCCCTCGGTGATCGAAGTCACAGCCCCTTCGCCGTCTGGTCGCCGGCGCCGGTCGACTCGGAACGGCGCCGCAACGCCGATTTATGCGTGTACGTTCTGCAGCCACTGCGGGCCCGTCATGCGGCCGCCTTGGCCCCCGTCAAGGCCTCCGCCGCCCGGCGGACCCAAGCTTCAAGAGGTCGCCCCCGCGCCAGCCGGGTGCAAGCGGAGGGGCCATGCATCCGGATTCCTCGTTCCAGGGGCTCGAAGCGGCCGAGGCGGCGCGACGGCTGGCGGCGGAAGGTCCGAATCTGCTGTCCTCCGATTCGACCCGCCCCGTGACGACCATCGCCCTTGCGGCCCTGCGGGAACCGATGTTCCTGCTGCTCGCGGCCGCCTCGGGCCTGTATCTGGCCTTGGGAGACCGCGCTGAAGGCCTGCTTCTCGCCGCGGCCGGTCTCGCCACCATCGGCCTGGTGGTGGCCCAGGAGGCGCGGAGCGAGGCCGCGCTGAGGGCGCTTCGGCGCCTCGCGGATCCCACGGTTCAGGTGGTCCGCGACGGCCGGGCGCAGGTGATCCCGGCCCGCGGGGTGGTGCGCGGGGACATCGTTCTCCTGGCCGAGGGGCAACGCGTCCCGGCCGACGGAATCCTGATCGGGCCGGAAGTGCTGCAGATCGACGAGTCGGCCTTGACCGGGGAGTCCGTGCCTGTGATCCGCAGCGGCGCGGCGGGGGCGTCGGCCGTGTCCGGCCGGGTCCTGGCCGGAACCCTCGCGGTCGCGGGTCAGGGAGTCCTGCGGGTCAGCGCGACAGGGCCCAGGACGGCCCTCGGCCGCATCGGGGGCTCGTTGTCGTCGATCGAGCCCGGTCGGACGCCGCTCCAGAATTTCACGGGCCGGATCGTCGCCTGGATCGGGGCCTCGGCGCTGGCCTTCGCGGTCGTCCTCGCCCTCGCCTACGGGGTTCTGAGGGGCCTGTGGATTGAAGGCGCCCTGGCCGGAATCACCATCGCCATCGCCCTGATCCCGGAGGAATTCCCGGTCGTCCTCTCGGTCTTCTTCGCCCTGGGCGCCTGGCGCCTGGCCCGGCGCCGGGTCCTGGTGCGCCGTCCCGCCGCGATCGAGGCGCTCGGCGGCGCCACCCTGCTCTGCGTCGACAAGACCGGCACCCTGACGGAGAACCGCATGACCGTCGCGACGCTCTGGTCCCCGCAGGGGGAAGCATCGCCCGGCGACGGTGATCTGGCTCCCCCGGTGCGGGCCGTGCTCGAGACCGCCGTCCGCGCCAGCAACCCGCAGCCGTCCGATCCCATGGACGTCGCCCTGGCGGCGCTCCAGCCGCCGCCGCGGGATCGACCGGAACGGGTCTGGCCGCTCGCGCCGCAACGGCTCGCGGTCGTGCAGACGTGGCGAACGGGCGATCGCCGCCGCACCGCGACCAAGGGCTCGCCCGAAGCGGTGTTCGCCCTTTGCCGAATGACTCCCTCGGAGACCCGATCCGCGCGCATGGCCCTGGACCGCCTGGCGACGGGCGGGCTGAGGGTCCTGGCCGTCGCCGAGGCCGTCCACTCGGCGCCGGCGGATGAGCCGGAGAGGCTCGCCTTCGTTTTCAAGGGCTTGGTTGGCTTCCTGGACCCCGTGGCAGCCGATGTGCCTGCGGCCCTGGAGACGGCGCGAACAGCGGGCATCAAGGTGGCCATGATCACTGGCGACTATCCGGAGACGGCGCTGAGGATCGCCGCCGACGCCGGCATCGACGTGACGGCCGGGCTGCTGACCGGGGCCGAGATCGGGACCCTGCACGCGGACACCCTGGCGGAGCGGTTACGCACCGTCAGGGTCTTCGCCCGGGTGCGGCCCGGTCAGAAGCTGGCGCTGGTGCGGGCCTTCCAGGCCAACGGCGAAGTCGTCGCCATGACGGGCGACGGCGTCAACGACGCTCCCGCGCTGGAGGCCGCGGACATCGGCGTCGCCATGGGCGGGCGTGGAACCGACGTCGCCCGCGAGGCGGCCGACCTGGTGCTGCTCGACGACCGGTTCGGCTCGATCCTCGGCGCGATCAAGCTCGGCCGCCGCATCTTCACCAACCTGCGCCGGGCGCTGATGTACATCACCGCCATCCATGTGCCGATCGCCGGCCTGGCCCTGCTGCCGATCATCTTGGGCGCGCCGCCCCTTCTGTTTCCGGTTCACATCGTGCTGCTGGAACTGGTCATCGACCCGGTCTGCTCCCTGGTCTTCGAGGCCGAACCGAGCGAGCCGGACGCCATGCGGCGACCCCCGCGACCCCGCCAGGCGGGGCCTTTCGGCCCGCGGGAAGTGGTCACGGGCCTGGCGGCGGGGCTGGTCATACTCGCCGCAATCCTCGCCCTCTATCTGGGCCTCCTGCCCGGCGTCGGGGAGGCCGCCGCGCGCGCCGCCGCCTATGTCGCGCTGGCGGTCGCCAACCTGACCCTGGCCATGGCCGTAGGGGCCTCGGCGGGGATCGGGCTGTTCGACCCGCAGCGCCGCCTGTTCTGGGGCATCGCGGCCGGACTCGGCGCGGTTCTCGCCATGGGCCTGTACCTGCCGGCTGTAGCCAGGGTCTTCCGATTCGAAGCTCCGGCCTTGTCGTTGCTGGCGCTTGCGGTCGGCGCCGGCGTCCTGGCCGGCGGCTTGACGGGCGTGGTTCGGCGCTGGTCAGCCGGTGCCGCCGTCGCGTCGTGGACGCCGCGAGCGACGGCGGCGCGCGGCCTCCGTAGGGCCCCTTAGGGAGAGCCGCCTAGGGAGTGCTCCCGAATAACAACGGGCGGGGGATTCGCCTATTGCGGGTGGACCGAGGCGAGGCTATTCGGGTCGGGTAAGGCAAGGAGAGACCAGCATGACGTCCCTGCTGTCGCAACAGAGCTTCGCCGCCCCTCAGGGGGCCGGGGAATGGGCCGGGGCGGCGCGGCTGTGCTTCCGCCAGGGCGAGGAGATCTACGCCCAGGACGAGACCGCCGACCTGATCTACCGCCTCGTGCGCGGGGCGGTCCGGACCAGCCATCTGCTCGCCGACGGACGGCGCCAGATCGGCGACTTCTACTATGAGAACGACGTGATCGGGGTCGAGACCGGCGCCACGCACCGCTTCTCGGCCGAAGCCCTCGGCGACTGCGAGGTCCTCGCCATCCGCCGGTCCGGTTCCACAGCCTGCGAGACCGGCCGCCTCGAGCGGGTGATCTGGCAGGCCACCACCGCCGAACTGGGGCGCGCCCAGTCGCACATGCTGCTGCTCGGCCGGGCCACGGCGTGCGAAAGGGTCGCCCGCTTCCTGCTCGACATCGCCGCCCGCTTCCGGGGCGAGATCGTCGCCCTGCCGATGAGCCGGCAGGACATGGCCGACTATCTGGGGCTCACCATCGAGACCATCTCGCGCATGCTGGGCCGGCTCCAGGCCGCCGGCCTCGTCGAATTCCTCGGCGCCCGCAGATACCGCATCCGCCGCTTCAGCGCCCTGTCGGACATGGCCGCCGCCTGACCGGCCGCCATGGTCACGCGGCCGGGGGCGACGGTTCCTCGCCGAAGACCGCCGCTCCGCGCCGCCGGTTCACGCGAAGCCCCGGATAACCCAGCGCCACCCGGATCGCCGGCACGAACCCGCCCGCCTTCGCCATATCTCTCACCAGCCGTCCCCACTCATGGAAGGCGATCCGGATCGGATTGTTGCTGCCGACCGGCTCTGTCAGTCCGTAGCGGCAGGGTTCCTCCGGCCGTTCCCGCGCATAGGTGCCGAACAGGCGATCGAACACGATCAGGACCCCGCCGTAGTTCCGGTCCAGATAGCTGGCGTTGGAGGCGTGATGGACGCGGTGCGCCGACGGCGTGTTGAAGATCCATTCCAGCGGTCCCAGGCGCGGCGGCAGTTCGCTGTGGAGAAAGAACTGGAAGCGCAGGTTGAAGGCCAGGACGGCGGCGACGGCGGCCGGGTGCCAGCCGAGCGCCGGCAGGGGCAGGAAGAACAGCCACAGGCCGGAGATGGATCCGGTCCATCCGAGACGGAAGGCGGCCGGCAGGGTCAATTCCTCGGCCGAATGGTGCACGCTGTGGCTGGCCCACAGCCAGCGCACCTCGTGGCTCATGCGGTGCTGCCAGTAGTAGAGGAACTCGGAGAGCAGGAAGAGCAGACCCCACGACCAGACTGCGTCCAGAGGCTGGCGAAGCGGCGTGGCCGACCAGACCGCCATATAGATCGCGCCGATCCCGAGGCCCGCCAGCCCGTTGGTCACGATCTGGCCCCCGGCGACGCCGAGGGTTCCCAACGCGGCCGACCGATCATAGCCGCGGCCCGACCGGATACGCAGCCAGACCTCAAGGGCGGCGAACGCCAGCGCGACGCCGAGGAACAGCAGGGCGCGCTCTTCGCGCATCGTCAGTCGCCCATGCCCATGGAGCGCCCAAAGGCGGCGATCTCTCCGCGCGCGATATAGCCGTCGCGGTCAAGATCGGCGGCGGCGAAGCGCTGGGCGCCCAGGGCGCGGAATTCGCCGATGTCGATCGCCCGGTCGTTGTTGCGGTCGATGCGGCGGAGGGACTGGATCGCCTCGCGGGTCGGGCGCCGGAGAGATCCGCCTCCGGATCGCAGCGCGCGCGCTTCCGACAGCGTCAGCCGGCCGTCGCCGTTGGCGTCGGCGCGGGCGAACAGGGCTTCGCGGGCGGCGCCGAACTCCGCAGGGGACAGGGCCGAGTCATTGTTGAGGTCGGCCCGCTGGAAGGCAGCCTCGACCAGGGACGGCCCGGACTGGGCGGCGGCCGCCGACGCGGTCAGGGCCAGGCCGAGCGCGGCGAGGGTGAAAAGTGTCTTCATGGATTCTCTCTCTTGAAAGGGGCCCCGGTCGCCGGGGGACGACCGGGGCTTTTTCGGGCGGTCAGTAGCGGGGGGCGCGCCGCCGCCCGAAAGGGGTCAGTCGGGACGGGTGCGCACCACCGTCGAGGACGAGGAGGCGCCGCTGTTGGTCGTGACGCCGCGGGTGATCACGGCGCCATTCTCGTCGCGCTCGACATCGACATTGCTCTGATAGCCGTAGCCGTTCGAGGTCTGGACGCCCGAGGATCGGCTGTAACCGTTCTCGTCATAGATCAGGGAGCCCGAACGGGTCTGGGTGTTGCCGGCCGGACCGGTATGGGTCGCGGTGGTGGCGTAGCCGTTGTCGGTGGCCACGGTCGAGCGCGAGCGCGAGCCGGTATAGGTCTGGCCGTCGATCGTCGCCGAGCGGGACGCCGAGGCCGAGCCGCGGCTGCGATAGATGCTGCTGTTGGTGCTGCCGCTGTGGTTGGGGCCGCTGAAGGTGGCCGAGCGCGACCGGGAGCGGGACTGGGCGTCGGCGCTGTCGGCGGTGACGGCGACGCCGGCGAGGGCGAGGACGGCTGCCGCCGCGCCGATGGTCGCGCGGCGGGACAGGCTGTTCGAGGTTCTTTCGGGGGAGGTCATGGGATGTCCTTTCGGTTGGGACCGGCCTGAACCGGACGCCCTCACCATGCACCCGCCGCCCGCCACGGGTTTTTCAGCCCGGCGCCAGTGCGTAACAGCATGTATCCGGCACTGGTCGCCGTTCCCGTCCTGCGCCAATGCTGGCGCATGGCCCAGGGCGCGCTCATCTATCTCGTCGAGGACGATCCGGAGATCCGGAGGCTGGTCTGCGACCTGCTGGCGCGGGAGGATTTCCGCTGCGAGGCGGCTGCCGACGCCGCCGCCTTCTGGACCCTGTTCGAACGTCAGGCGCCGGACCTGGTCATTCTCGACATCATGATGCCGGGCGAGGACGGGCTGTCGATCTGCCGGCGATTGCAGAGCCGAAGCCACGTCCCGGTCCTGATCGCCTCGGCGCGGGGCGAGGCGCTGGATCGCGTGGTGGGGCTGGAAGTGGGCGCCGACGACTATCTCAGCAAGCCCTTCGAGCCGCGGGAACTGGTCGCGCGGGTCCGGGCGCTGTTGCGTCGCCGCGAGCGGACGGGGCCGGGAGAGGCGCCGCGCGTGCTGGCCTTCGCTGGCTGGCGTCTCGATCTGGCGACCCGGGCGCTGACCGATCCGGCCGGCGAACCGGTCGAGCTGACCGCCGGGGAGTTCGACCTTCTGGCGGCCTTTCTCGCCCGGTCCCGGACCATCCTCTCCCGGGACGACCTGATGGACATGCTGAAGGGCCGCGCCGCCGAGGTGTTCGACCGGTCCATCGACATCCAGGTCTCCCGCCTGCGCCGCAAGCTCGGCGACGATCCCCGGGAGCCGCGCCTGATCCGGACGGTCCGGAACGCCGGCTATCTGTTCACCCCCGAGGTGGAGGCGCTCCCGTGACGCGGCGCCCCGGCCTCCCGCTTTCGACCCGCCTGACCCTCGCCGTCGTGATCATCCTGGCCCTGGTCCAGGTCCTGGGCCTGGTCGGTGTGATGAATCTCCAGCGCGAGAACAGCGGCGGCTGGCGGTTGCCGTTGCCCTCCCGTGTCGCCGCGGCGGCCGATCTTCTCGACCGCACTCCGGCCCGCGACCGCGATCTGCTGCTGATCGCCATGAACGGCGACCAGACCCGGTTCTTCCTGAGTTCCAGCGCCCCCTCCGGGTATGCGGAACGACGGGGCGTCCGACCGGCCATCTATTCCGCCTATGGCGCCGCGCTCCAGGGACGCACGGTCCAGCTCCTCGTTCCCGAAAACGGACAGGACCGCTGGCGACCGCCCGGGGATCCACGCGCGCCCGCCTTCGCCTTTTCGGTTCAACTGGCCGACGGGCAACGGCTGATCGTGGCGCCGGGATCGCAACAGCGACAGCGTGGCCGGATCGCGGTCCTGCTGGCCCTGAATTTCATCGTGGGTCTGATCGCCGCCCTTCTGGTCTGGCGCACCATACGCCGGGCGACCCGGCCGCTGCAGATCATCGCCGACGCGGCGGACGGCTTCGCCGCGGACCTGAACGCCCCGCCGATGAATGAGACCGGCCCCGACGAGGCCCGGCAGGTGGCGCTGGCCTTCAACCGGATGCGCGCCGAAATCCGCCGGCTGATGGCCGAACGGATGCGGATGCTGGCCGCCGCCGCCCACGACGTGAAGACCCTTCTCACCCGCCTGAGGCTGCGCGTCGCCCTGATCGCCGATGACGAGCAGCGGGCCCGCGCCGATCACGACATCGCCCTGATGGCGACGCTGGTGGACGATGTGCTGCTGGCGGCCAAGGGCGAGGAAAGACCGGCCGCCGTCGGCTCGATGGATATTGCGCCCTTCCTCACGGACATGGCGCGGGAACGGCGCACCCTCGGACAGGCGGTGACGCTTGGCGCCATGCCGGACTCCGCCTTGGTGCTGGCTGATCCCGCCGGCTTGCGGAGAGCTCTCGAGAATCTCCTCGAGAATGCGCTGTTGTATGGCGGAGGCGCGGATCTGGAGCTGCATGACGCCGGAACCGCCTGGTCCATCGCGATCGTCGACCATGGGCCGGGCCTCGAGGACGCCTTTGAGCGAGACGCCTTTGAACCTTTCGCCCGGGGCGAGGCGTCGCGAAGCCGGGAAACCGGCGGCGCCGGCCTCGGCCTGTCGATCGCCCGTTCGCTGGTCCGGCAGATGGGCGGAGAGATTTCGCTGGAGAAGACGCCGGGCGGAGGATTGACAGTGATCGTCACGCTGCCGATGGCGCCTGATCCGGGACCCTGACGGTGAGACGATTTTCCCGGAAGCCGGAAAAACCGTCGGCGGCCGGACGGCCGGTTGACATCGGTCAAGGCGGTCCCCGCCGCTTCAGGCGAGATGGAGGCGAACCGGAGAACTCGCATGAACCGTCTGTCGGGAAAGGTCGCCGTGATCACCGGGGCCGCCGTGGGTCTCGGCCGGGCGACGGCCATCCGCATGGCCGAGGAGGGCGCGTCCGTCGCCGTTCTCGACATTCGCGACGCCGAGGGCCGCGCATTGGTCGCCGAACTGGAGACGCGGGGGCTGCCCGCCGCCTACTGGCGCTGCGACGTGGCCAGCGAGAGCGAGGTGCAATCAGTCATGCGCGAGGCCGCGCTGCATTTCGGCCGCATAGACATCCTCGTGAACAACGCCGGCGTGGCCGGAGTCGACAAGCCCACCCATGAGATCAGCGAGGCCGAGTGGGACTGGGTCCAGGCGATCAACGTCAAGGGCGTCTTCTTCTGCACCAAGCACGTCATCGCGCCGATGAGGCTCGCCGGGGGCGGCGCGATCATCAACCTGTCGTCGATCTATGGCCTGGTGGGGGGCGCCGACGTCCCGCCCTATCATGCGTCCAAGGGCGCCGTGCGGCTGATGACCAAGACCGACGCCCTGATTTATGCGCCGGACAGAATTCGCGTGAACTCGATCCACCCGGGCTTCATCTGGACGCCGATGGTGGAGAGCCACCTGTCGGCGCGAGGCGACCCGGAGGCGGGCCGCAAGGCGGTCGATGCGCTGCATCCGCTCGGCCATGTCGGCGAGCCGGACGATATCGCGTGGGGAGCCGTCTATCTGGCGTCCGACGAGGCGAAATTCGTCACCGGCGCCGAACTCGTCATCGACGGCGGCTACACGGCCCGCTGAGTCCCGTCGCGCGACGGACGTCCGCGATCCGGAGGGGCCGGGAGAGGTTCTCTTGATCTGTCTCAAGGCGCGGCGGCCCGGTCCGATCCAGGGTCGCCGATCGAGGGAGAAGGCGATGACCTCCAGCCGCTTCAGCCACCGGCACGCCGACGCCGCGGACGTGGTCCGGGCGGCCCACCATCAGATCGGCAACAGCCTCCAGTCGGTCGCCAGCCTGCTGAGGCTCGAGAGCCGCGCCGCGCCGCCCGGGGCCGCGGCCATCCTCAGCGAAGCCGGCCGGCGGGTCCGGGCCGTCATGCACCTGCACCAGCGCCTGCAGCAAGGCGGGGGCGACGCGGTCAGGCTGGACGAGCTGCTGGGCGACATCTGCCGCGACGTGGCCGAACTGGATCCGCTCGACCGCGTGGCCGCCATGCGGGTCGACATCGAGCCGCTCTACGCCGACGCCAGAACCGCCTCGGCCCTGGCGATGATCGCCGCCGAATGGGTCGGCAACGCCCTCGAACACGGGCTCGCCGAACAGCCGGGGCTTGTCGAGGTGACGCTGGAGCGCACCGACGCCGGCGCCCGGCTCACGGTCACGGACACCGGGGTGGGGGCGTCGCGGGGCGACTGGACAACCGGCTTCGGCCTGTCGTTGGTGTCCCGCCTCGCCGGCCAGCTCGGCGCGGACCTGCACCGCTCGGTCGGGGCGACGGGATCGCGTTTCGAGCTGACCTTCCCCGGCGTCTGGAGCGCCTCGCCGCCTCCGCCTTCGCCGCCGGCCGCGCGGCGGCCGCCGAGCCGCCCGTCGCGGACCTGACAGCCGCGACGGCCCCGCCTCGACGGGACGCGCGCACGGACCGGCTGGCCACGGGCCAAGGTCAATGGGCCAGCAGCAGCGCGGGGCCGTCCTTGCGGCCGAGAAAGCTTCGCGTCGCCCCGCCGAAGACGGTCTCGCGCAGACGCGAATGACCCCAGGCGCCGGCCACCAGCAGGCCCGCCCGCCCGGCTTCCGCCGCCGCGACCAGCGCCGCGCCCTCGTCCGGCCCCTCGACCAGCGTCGCCACCCCGGCGCCGACGCCGTGGAGCCTGAGGTAGGCGTTGAGCAGGTCGATGTCAGGATCGGCCGCCTGTCGATCGAGGGAGGTCACGCACTGGAGCACATGGACGGCGCTGGCCATCGCCAGCAGGGGCAGGGCCGCGCGCACGGCCCGCCCGGCCTGCGGGCTGCCGTCCCAGGCGACGGCGGCCGGACCGGCCAGCCGATCGGGGTCGCCGCGAGCGACCAGCACGGGCGCGCGGTCGGCCAGCAAGGCCTGGCCCAGCAGATCCTTGCCCGGCCCGGTCAGCACGTCTTCCTGGGCGACCACGACCAGGTCGGCGAGGGCCGCATGGCGGGTCAGGGTGAGCGCCGGCCGGAGCCCCCGGGTGTGGACCGACAACCGGGGCGCGCCCTCCCCGGCCCCGAACACCACGTCCGCCCCCTTCGCGGCGCGCCGGCCGGCGGTTTCGATGCGATCCTGCAGTTCGCGTTCGGCGGCCGCCAGGGCCTCGACCGCGTCCCGGGACAGGGCGGCGCCGAGGGTCATGCCCAGGGCGATCATGTCGGCGACCGAGTCGGGGTAGACCGGAATGACCTCCACGACGCTATCGTGCTGGCCCGCCAGCCAGGCGGCGAAGGCCAGGGCCGACGGGTCGCCCGCGCCGCCGGAGGCCAGGGTGAGGATGCGTTTCAGGCTCATGGCGATTCTCCGTGAAACCCACCTTCGACCGCGTGCGCCGCGGACGCCTTGACCGGAGTCAAGGCGCGTCAGAACAGCCGGGAGACGTCGCCCTCCGGGTCCGGTCCGACCGAGAAGGTCTCGGCGTCGCTGCGTCCGCCGGTCACGCCGACGGCGGAGATGATGGCCGGCGCGAAATGCAGCACCGCGACCGAGCTGCCCGAGGGCGAATAGACGTGGACGTCCGGGTAGCGCTCGACGACCCGGCGGTTGAGCTGTTCGACCGCCTCCGGCTCGATCACCTCGACGACCCGGCCGGCCATGGACAGGCCGACGCCGCCGCCGCTCGGGGCCTGCGAACGGATGGCCGCCGAGGCGCGCGGATCGGCCTGGAGGTTGGCGAATTTCTGGCTGTCGCGGGCGACGATGAAATAGAGGTTCAGGCCTTCGTTCAGATAGCCGACCGTGGTCGCCTGCGGCCAGCCGTCCGGCCGGTTGCAGGCCAGGGTCATCAGCCGCTCGCGCTCGAGCAGGTCGACGATGGCGGCGACCGCGCGGCCGTGAATGGGGGTCGGGACCGCGGCGCTCATGGCCCGGCCTTCACGGTCTCGAGATAGGCGATCAGGTCGTCGATCTCGCCGGCCCGGAACACGAAGGCCGGCATGGCCGGGTGGCCGGTCACCAGACCCTCGGCGAAGGCCTCCTCGAGGTGGTCGAGGGGATAGCGGTGGACGATCTCGCGGAACGGCGTGGCCTCGGCCATCGGGCTGGGTCCCGCGCCCGCCACCGCGTGGCAGCGGGCGCAGACCCCGGCCGCGAGCTGCTGGCCCCGGGCGGCGGCCTGGGCCGTGGCCCCGCCCAAGGCGGTCGGGGGGGCGGTCAGGGCGGTCGGGGCGGCCGGGGACGCGGGCGGCGACCGTTCGCCGGCGCAGGCGGCGGCGGCGAAGACGAGGACGACGGCGGCGGCGAGGCGGGGCAGGTTCATGATGCGTCTCCGGCCCCACCCTATCATGACGCCTCTCCGGGTCCCACCCTGGCCCGGGTCCGGATCGGCGGCGTTGATCCTGATCAAGGCGGCCGCCGTCCCCACGGGTTCTGGTGACGCCATGACCGCGCCGGGCCGCCCCGCCGCCGGTCGCCCCCGCCCCAGGAAGGACCCGATGCCCCCCAGTGCCCGTCACATCCGTCTCGAACTGGCCCGCGAGCCGGGTCACCCCCACGGCGACGCCCGCGCCGGCTACGACATCGTCGCCTTCCTCGACGACGACGGCCGGCTTGATCTCGAGGCCTGCCGCGACCAGGCGGCCCGTTGCCGGGTGCGGCGCTTCGACCGCGACGTCACCGTCGCCACCGGCCGCCTGCGGCACACCACCGGCGACCGCTGGCTGCTGGATTTCCCGGGCGGCGAGCGCGAGGACGCCACCGGCTTCCGGCTGGGCGAGGAGCGTTTCGTCCCCGGAGAATATGTGTCGATCATCGACGGCGACGGGACCGTCCACACCTATGCCGTCGAACGGGTGACCGAGGTCTGAGGCCGGCGCGGCGCCCTCTCGCAGGTCCCGCCCGCCGTCATACGGGCCGGCCTGAGCGGACCGGGTCGCATGCTGCTGCTCGGCGTGATCACCCCGCTTCCCGAGATCGCCACCAGCGGGCCCGCCCCCTCCCCCGCTTCAGGCCGGATCGACCAGACCCGTGCGGACCGCGGGCAGACGGCGGTCAATCGCATTCGGTCACCAGCCCCAGGCGTCCATCATCACCCGGAACAGGTAGGTGTTGGGGAAATACCCTCGGACGCGCTCGGCGCCGACCCCGATCGCCAGAACCGGAACCTCCTCGGCCGTGTGCGTGCGGTTGACCAGCACGTTCTCGAGGCGAACGAGGTCGGCCTCGTCGCCCGAGGCCTTCCAGGCATCGTAGCCTTCGAGCAGAGGTTCGCCGCGACGGCCGCCGTCGACCTGCAGGCCGAAGGCGTGGTCCGCGGTGAACACCAGCAGGGTGTCGTCTAGATCGACCCGGCTCTGCACCTGGGCGATCAGCCTGTCGAAATCGACCACATTCTGCAGACCCGCACGCGGATCGTCGGTGTGGGCGTCCCATTCGACCATGAGGAAATAGCCGCGGGGCGATTGTTGCAGGATGTCCAGGGCGCGGAGCGTGGCGGCGTGAACGTCCATCGCGTCGCTGACCACCACCGGCCGCATGTTCTCGGCCGGCGCGTCCCCGAGCGTCGCATAGATCGGTCGGGCGCGGGTCTGGCCGAGCGCGTCGAAGCCCGTGCCCAGGGCGTTCAGCTGATCGCCGACTGCCTGACGGCCCGCGCCGAACATCACATCGACGCCGTCGCCGAACCGCGGGGTGAAGACCTGGGCGAAGATCCGGCCCCAGTCTCCCCGATCGTTCGAATGGGCGTAGCTGGCCGCCGGCGTGGCGTCGGCGATGGACTGGGTCGTGATGACGCCGGTCCACAGGCCTTGCTCCTCCGCATACTCCAGCAGGGTCTTGGCCGGCGCCCCGTCGCTCTGCCCCCTCACCGCGTCAGGGCCCTGGCTGATGACGCCGTTGCGGGTCTTCACGCCGGTCACGATCGACGACATGCCGTTCGCCGAATCCGAGACGAACTCATCGACGGGCGAAGTCTCGCTCAGTCCCAGATACGGCCATTGCTGAACATGCAGGCGCAGGGGCTCGCCATAGCCCAGAAGGCTGGCCGCCGAGATCGTCGACACACCGCCCGCATCGGCGAGGAAGAGAATGACGTTCCTGGCCCTGGCCGGATGCGTCGCCTCCGAAGCGGGCGCCGGATTGTCCTGGGCCAGCACGGGCGCGGCGGTCAGGGCAAGCAGGGCGGCGACGGCCAGGAAGGTCGGATAGCGGACGCGTTTCATGGTGTGCGGCTCCAGGCCTGAAGGGTGTCGGGCGCCGACCACGACCTTGCGCCGGGGCGAGGTCGCGTCGTCGATGTGCGGACTACATCCCGAGCGTGACAGTTTGGGCGGCCGCCCCGCGCCGGCCGTCTGGTGATCGGATCACGTCTCGGCTCCGTCGTCCGCGACCAGATGCTGCAGCACGCGCTTTTCGAGCACCAGCAGGGCGCCGGCGTGGTTCGTGCGCATGACGAGACCGTCGGCGAGCGGTCTGGCCGCCTGATGGGCGGCGGCGACCAGGCGTTCGAACTCCGGGCGGGCGCGACCGCTGACGCCGTGAAGGGCGCACAGCTGGCGCCAGTCCTGGACGAAGCTCTCCAGCAGCAGGCCGAACCGCACGGCCCTGGCCCTGGCGTCGGGGCTTTCAGCGGTGATGGTCAGTTCGGCGCGGAGGTCGTCGACCAACAGCTGCACCTCGGCGGCGGGCATGATCGGTGAGTGATGGTCGCTCTCGGTGAGCAGGCGCGGGGTGATGTCCGGGTTCCAGGGCATGGTCCGCCATTGCGCGCGCGGCGGGGTCGGGCCGCAGGCGAAACGCCAGAAGGCGGCCGTGCCGGTGGTGTCCGCGACCAGGTGAATGCGATCTGCCTCTGCCCTGTTCTCAACATGGTGCCTGCGCCAGTTGTCGAAGATCCAGGCTTCCCCGGCGGCCATGTGCACGGTCTCGCCGTCGCAGTGGAAGCTCACCTGCGGTCGCGTCGTGATCGGTATGTGGAGGCGCACGCGGGTGTGCCAGTGGTAGTTGATGTCGGCGTGCTCGGGCACGACCGCACCGGGCGCCAGGCGCATCAGGCGCGAGCGGCTCCACACCACGCCGAAGCCCGCCAGCACCTGACGCGCGTAAGGCATGGCCGCGAGCCAGGGCGTCGGGAGCATCTGGCCGTGAACGGAATCCGTCTCGGCCCCGCCGGCGCTGATCAGGCGCGCCGCGCTGTTGCCCGGCACTCTGTCGGGGTGCGGGACCCAGGCCTCGGGCGGCAGGGCCGCGACCTCGGCCTGGAGCCGCTCGACCTCGAACAGCACGGGGAGCTGGAAGAAGGGTTTGGCGAGACGCATCGATCAGCCCCTGTAGCCGGTCGCGGCATCGCCCAGCGCATCCCGAAGCGGCGCCAGCCACGGCGTGTAGTTCCGCCATTGGTCGAGCCCCTCCCGGCCGATGGGCCGGCGCACCTGTTCGGAGCTGGGCGTGCGGATGCTGCGCCGGGTCTCGTGGAAGTTCAGGCAGGCCGGTTCGAACGGCAGGCCGCAATGCGCCAGCATGCGCCGCACGCCGCCTTCCAGGTCATCGACCACGTCCTCGTACTGCACCCTCAGCACGCGTCCCGGCAGCGCCTCGTCCCAGTGCCGCATCAGGTCGAGGTAGGTCCGATAGTAGCGGGCGATGTCTTCCGCGCCGTAGGTGAAGGCCTGGTTGGTCGTGCCGAACAGCTGTTTGAGGTTGCTGAAGCCGCAGGCCATCGGCTCGCGCCGCACGTCGATGATGATGGATCGGGGCAGGATCAGATGGATCAGGCCGATGTGCCAGAAGTTGTTCGGCATCTTGTCGATGAAGAACGGCCTGCCCAGCCGGCGATGGACGGCCGTGTCGGCAAGGAAACGTTCGCCCAGCGCGCGGGCCTGCTTGTCCGCGAGACGCGCCAGGGCTTCGGGACGCAGCGGCAGGCCGCAATCGGGATCGCGACCGCACAGTTCGCCGGCGTATCGGTCGATCTCGGTCAGTTCCTGGGCGCCCTCGACCCGCGAATGCGAGGCCAAAATCTGTTCGATCAATGTCGAGCCCGAGCGCGGCAGGCCGACGATGAAGATCGGCGCCGCGTCGGCGACGCCCCAGCCGGCCCGCGCGGCGAAGAACTCGGCCGTGAACACCGGCTTCAGCCGCAGGGCGCAGGCCTCCGCGACCTCGGAGCGCCAGCGGCCGGCGGCGCGGCGCGGCGCAGGGCGTTGCCGCGCTCATAGTACCGCCACGAGGCGGCATGGTCGTTCTCGTCTTCCAGCGCCTTGCCAAGGGCGAAGCACAGATAGACCCGATCCATGTCCTGCAGGTCGTGGCGCGCCTCCGCGGCGCGCATGCGGGCGATGTCGTCGTCGGTGAAGCGATGGGTCTTGAGGTTGGCCAGACTGAACCAGGCGACGCCATTGTCGGGCCGCGCCGCAAGGGAGGCGCGATAGTCGGTGATGGCTTCCGATTGTCGGCCAACGACCTTGAGGGCGTTCGCCCGCCACAGACGCAGGTCGGCGACCTCGGCGCCCGACGCGGGTCGGTCGGCCAGCAGCCTTTCGTACAGGTCGATGACCGGCTCATGGTCGCCCAGGGCGACGCAGGCCGCCCCGTACAGTTTGCGGTAGTCGCGATTGTCAGGGTCGTGGCCGAGCAGGTGTTCGGCCTCTCGCCGCGCCAGGAGGGGCCGCTGCCGGGTGAGGAGCAGCATGGCGTAGTCGAGCCGCGCGGCGTGATAGTCCGGCGCGCGTTCGAGCGCCGCTTCCAGCAGCGACGCGGCCTCCTCCGGCGCCTCTTGCGCCTGGCGGATGCGCGCCAACAGCCGCAGGGCGCCCACATTGTCGCCGGCCCGGCGCAGATAGTCCCGAAGAATGGCTTCGGCCGGCTCAAGGTCGCCGTCGGCCAACAGGCTGTCGGCCGCGACCACCTCTGGAGGCAATTGTCTCAGGACGGCCAGGCGCTCCGCCGCGAAGGCCGCCTGCGCGGTCTCGCCGCGCAGGCGATGGAGCTGCTCCAGCATGTCCCAGCTGGCCGGCAGCGTGGGATTGAGGCGCACCGCCTCGCGCAAGGCCTCCACCGCCGCCGCCGCATTCCGCTGGAGCACATGGCAGTGGCCACGCTCGTGATGCAGGCGGCTGAACCGCGGGTGCCGTTGCTCCAGGCGCGCGAGGACGGCCAGGGCTTCCGGGATGCAGTGTTCGGCGCGCAGGTCACGGGCGCGTTGCAGCAAGGCGTCGCGACCGCCGACGTCAACCGGAGCGTTCACCGCGCGGCGCCCGTCAGCAGGAAGGGCGCCAGCCAGGCCGGGTCGGGCTGGTCGGCGTCGTAATATTCGAAGATCAGGTGGATGCGGTCGGTGTCGCCATGGTTACGCACCCAGTGCGGGCCCAGGTTGTTGACCTCGACCGCCTCGCCTGGCGGGAAATGATGCTCCGCGCCCCCGAAGAAGGACACCACGCCGGGGTTGGTCGACAGCGGCACGTGGATCTTGTGCGGCCACTTCGCCGCTGGATTGGCGTCGATGTGCGGATGGATCACGCCGCCCGGCCGCATCCTGGCGAACATCACCCGGGGGAACACGCCGCGTGCGTAGTCGTAACCAACCACGGCCTGGGCCATCACCGGCTCCAGCAGGGCGCGCCATTCCGGCCAGGCCGGGCGGTCGTGCGATGCGCGCCAGTCACGGCCGCTGTCTATGAAACGCAAGACGATGTGGCGCGTGGCGTCCAGCACGTCGAGCTTGTTGGGTTTGCCGGCGTTTTCAGCGTCCCAGACGGCCTCCGGGATCGCCCGCACGGCCGCTTGCAAGGCGCCGATATCGACTGGCCCCAGGGCGCGGACGCGGGTGGTCTTGCGCGGATTGGGGGTCAGCTCGACGTCGCTCATCGCGAGCCTTCGAAGCTGTAGCCGAACAGGATCAGATCCTGAGCGTAGCGCGCGGCGACGGCATCGACCAGGGCCGGGTCGTAGTAGCGGCGATAATCGCCGCGCCTGGTGCCGTTGACCCGGTCCAGCGGCCGGGAGGGAATGCCGATGCGCGCGCAGATCGCGTCGTACGAGCCCTGCATGTCCTCGACGCGGCCCACGACATCCGTCAGCAGCGTCTCGCCATCCCCGTCCACCAGAAGGGACGCCTGCGGCTGGAACAGGATGTGCTGCTCGGGCGGCTGCTCAAACAGGAAGTTGCGCATCACCTCGCGCGGCTGGCGCTCGAACATGTCGCCGCCACGCAGCATGAAGGCGCAGTACGAGACGAAGCGGTCGAACGGATTGCGCACGAACGCGAACTTGAAATAGCCGCCGAAGGCCGCCTCGCCGAGGTGCGGGCGCACCTGCCTCAGTGACAGGTGGCCGTGCCGGATGGCGGCCAGGTCCTGCCACGGGAAACGCTTGTCGACGAACAGACCCACCTGTTCGACGTCCTCGTCCCCGAGTTGCTCGCGCAGGGCCTGTCGCACGGCGTGGGTGCCGGTCTTGGGCACGGCGGCGAAGATGAACTGGTGGCGGTGGGAAACGATCATGGCTCTGAATACGGGAACGAGACGCCCCTCCCGGTGAGGAGGGGCGCCCAGTCTAGGCCGGCGATCGTGTCAGAACTTGTAGCTGACACCGCCCATGTAGGTCGTTCCGCTCTGGTTCTGATTGTAGAGATACTGGTTTCGACCCCAGAACTGAGTGTCCTTCTCGTTGGTCAGGTTGACGGCGTCCAGGGTGAGCTGGAGGTCGTCGGTGATGTTGAAGAAGGCGGCGGCGTCGACGTAGGTCGAGGCTTCGAAGCCCCGCGTGCCGGCGCTCATCGGATTATCGCTGTAGCCGCTGAACCAGGTGTCGCGGTGGCTCATGGAGGCGCGGGCGCCCCACCGGCTCGTCTCGTAGTAGACGGTGGCGTTGTAGCTCTCGGGCGAGAAGCCGGTCAGGTCCTGGTCGGCGTCCACCTTGGTGTAGTTGGCCGTCACGCCGAAGCCGTCGAACGGCGCCGGCAGGAAGGTCAGCTGCGCCTGAACCGTCAGCTCCAGGCCTGTCAGCGTGTTCGTGCCCTCGATGTTGATGGGCATCGTGAACTCGCTGACGATCGTGCTTTCCGTGGCCCCGGGGATGGCGCCGGACGGAACGCCTGTCTCGCTGAACGGCACGTTCTCCAGCAGGATCGACCCGATGTAGTTGGTGATGTCCTTCTGGAAGAGGTTGACCGCGACCAGGCCGACGTCGCCGAAGTAGTATTCCAGACCCAGATCATAGGCGTTGACCTTGTAGGGCTCCAGATTCGGATTGCCGCGCGAGGCGGTGATCTCGCCGGAGTCCTCATTCTGGAAGGCGCTGCCTTCGGCCGCCATCGAGCCGAGACCCGGTCGGTTCAGGTTCTGCGTGGCCGAGAAACGGAGCAGGATGTCAGGGGCCACTTCCAGCACCGTGTTCAACGCCGGGAGGACGCCGTCATAGCTGCCCTCGACGTCGGACGTGCCCAGGTAGGCATAGCTGTCGCCCTGGATCCAGCCGACGCTGCGGGTATCGGTCGTGTAGCCGCGCAGGCCGATGTTGCCGCGGAAGCGGCGGCCCATCAGCTCGCTGTCCCAGTCCGCCTGGACAAAGCCGGAGATCGTCTCTTCGGTGGTCTCGAAGACGTTCTCGATGTCCTGCAGCGCGCCGCCCGTGCCGTCGGCGTTGGGGCCGAAGCGGTGGTACTCGCCGTACTTCTCGAAGGCCCGGTCGTAGTTGCCGATCAGCCAGGAGCCGAACTCGTTGGTGAAGACGTCGGCGATGTCGGCGACCGAGGTGCCGCGCGTCTTGCTGCGCGTGCCGTTGACGTTGTCGTCGTAGAAGGTGTCGACGCCGTCCTGACGGAACTTGTGATAGGCGAGGCCGGCGCTGAGGGTCCAGGTGTCGTTCAGTTCGAACCGCGCGTTCAACTCGCCCTCGTGCAGTTCCGATTCATTGTGGAAGCCGCGGTAGTAGAACGAGTCCATCGCGTAGTTGGCCGGGTCGGTGGCGTCGAAGCCCGGGTATTCGAAGGTCGCCGAGCGGCCGTCCGCGCCATAGTTGGCGATCAGGTTGCCCTTGGCGCGCATGTACAGCTTGTCGTCATAGGGGGTC
The DNA here is from genome assembly GCF_937870815.1 of uncultured Brevundimonas sp. Lineage (GTDB taxonomy): Bacteria > Pseudomonadota > Alphaproteobacteria > Caulobacterales > Caulobacteraceae > Brevundimonas. The sequence goes on along the minus strand of NZ_CALMZS010000116.1, from coordinate 35,290 downwards.
TCATAGGTCGACTTCTCGTAACCGATGTGACCGTCGATCGTCAGGCGATCGGTCAGGTCCCATTTGCCGGTCAGCACGATCTGGTTGAATTCGTTCTCGTTGCGCGACCGGCGGTTTTCGCTGCCGAAGGTCGTGCCGGTCACGTCCGTCATGGTGACGTAGTCGTTGGCGTCCCACGCGATGTCATTGATGACCGACGCCGTCCGGAACATCGCCGGCCAAGGGGCGCCCGCGGCGGCGTCGAAGGCGATCGAACCGGCCGCGTTCAGCGGGCGCGTGGCCAGATGCAGCTCGTCCCGCTCGGTGGTGAACTCGCCGTGCAGCACGTCGAGCGTCAGCTCCATGTTCGCGGTCGGCCGCCATTGCATTGCACCGGTCAGGCCCAGGCGCTCCTGCTCGGCGTTCCAGGACGAGATGCGGTTGCCGTCGGCGAAATACAGGTCGCCGGACAGGAATTTCGCCTGTTGGGCCGCGGTCAGGTTCGAGATGTCCAGGCCGTCGTCGACCATCCTCTGCAGGCGATCCGCGCCGGCTTGCGTGTAATTATAGGTGTTGTGGCCCTGCTCGGTCGTCCGGCGGCGGCTGTAGGCGGCCGAGAAGGAGACGCCGAAGACATTGTCCCAGTTCTGGCTGAGCAGGGCGGCGACGCGCGGCTGGGCGTCGTCGGTGTATTCGTTGGTGCCGACCTTGGCCGTCATGGCGCCGCGGAAGCCGGGACCGGTGTCGAAGGGGCGACCGGTGAACAGGCCGACCGTGCCGGCCATGCCGCCTTCTTTCTGCGACGCCTGGAAGGTCTTTTCGACCTCGACGCGCGAGAACAGTTCAGAGGCGAAGATGTTGAAGTCGAAGGCGCGGTCACGCGAGCGCTGGCCGCGGCTGTCCTGGGCGGAGTCGACATTGCCCAGAACCTCCATCCCGTTCAGCTGAACGCGGCTGAAGTCGGCGCCCAGGCCGCGCAGCGAAATGCGGCGGCCCTCGCCGGCCTCACGGGTGATCTGCACGCCCGGCAGACGCTGCAGCGATTCCGCCAGGTTGAGGTCCGGAAATTTGGCCATGTCCTCGGCGACGATGGCGTCCACCGCGATGACCGAGTCCTGCTTGATGTCGCGCGCGTCGCCGAGCGAACGGCGGAAGCCGGTGACAATGACTTCGTCGAGTTCGCTGTCGACGGCGTCCTGCGCGAAGGCGGGAGCCGTCGTGGTGCTGATGACGACCGCGGATGCGGTGGCCAAAAGCACGGTCTTGAGACTCGGGCGCGCGGCCCGATCGGAAATGCGCTTGAACATGTGTGTGCCCCACATCTGGTCTGGACCAATTCGCTCGTTCGCGCGGACCATCGGCTTGGGACCGGGGCCGCACAGCCGAGACAGGGGTCCAATAGGCTCGGTGGATTGCAGCCCTGTGACGTTTTGAGGGATTTATGTTGAAACGTGTGGGTTTTTGTGAGTTTCCCTGTCTTTGAGGGCATTTTCGCCGGGGTTAGCGTCCAAGCCGCGTTGAAATGCGTGGCATCGTGTGAGATTGAAGCCGGATGGACGTTCAGAATCGGGTGAATCACGCGCCCATGAAGCAGTTGACCCAGGGCGCACGCTTGGCGGCGATCATCCAACTCCTTGAAGAGAAGACCTTCTGGACCGTGTCGGAGTTGGCGGACCGCTTCGAGGTGTCCGAGGAGACCATCCGCCGCGACGCCAGGCAGCTGGGCCAGAGCGGCGTCGTCCAGAAGGTGCACGGCGGTCTTTCGGTCACCAGCAACAAGATCGAGGCGCCCTATCGGCTGCGCCTGCGCGAGAATGCCGAGGCCAAGCAGCGCATCGCCCAGACGGCCGCCGCGCTGGTCAGCGAGGGCATGACGCTGTTGCTGGACGCGGGCACGACCTGCCACTGGCTGGCCCGCAGCCTGTCCCATGTGCGGAACCTGACGATCGTGACCAACAGCGTCGAGATCGCCTACGAAGTTCTGGGCAATCCGGGACAGCGTCTGCTGCTGGCCGGCGGCCCGGTCAACGCGGACTATCACGCCGCCTTCGGCGCGGAGGCCAAAGCTTTCTGCCGCCGCTTCGCGCCGGACCTGACGATCCTGTCGATGGGCGCCGTGGACGCGGAGCGGGGCTTTCTCGACTTCGACGCCGACGAGGCGGCCTTCAAGCAGACCCTGTTGGAACAGGCCCGCAACATCGTCGTCCTCGCGGACCACTCGAAATTCGCCCGGTCCGGCTTCATCCAGGTCGCGGCGTTCGCGGACGTCCAGGAACTGGTGACGGACCGGGAGCCGCCGGCGGATGTCCAGCGCGTCGCCGCGGAGTGGAACACGCGCGTTCACATCGCTCCGGAGCCGGGTGGCGAACCTCATGGAAGCAATGTCTCTGTGGTCTAGTCCAGACAGGGTCCTGACGGCGCGCCGTCGGGACCCGGCGGGGAGCATGCCATGGCGACGATCCAGAACCCCCGCGGCTTCATCACCGCGATGATGGCCTCGGTCGGCGCGGCCGCGGTCTTCACGCCTGCCATAGTCCTGCCGCTGGAGCCGGCGGACAGCCACGGCTGGTATGATCGACAGTTCGAGACGGGCGGCCAGACGTGGCGCGCGGCGGGCCACATCGAGATGGGCCGGACATCCTGGTCGGATCCCGCCGGCGGCGGCCCGGGGCCGCTTCGCCTGACCTAACGGACGCGCGTGTCGACGCTGATCCGCACCGCGTCGTGACGCCAGTACTCGTGGTCGAACTCCACGACGCGGCCTTGCGCGTCGTAGCTGATGCGCTGGACGGCCAGGCCGGGCAGGCCGGATTTCACCCGCAGCGCCTCGGCCTCCTGGCCGGTCAGGGCGCAGGGCTGCATGCTGACCTGGTTGCGGGAGACGGAAATGCCGTACTCGCTTTTCAGGATGTCGGTCAGCGACTGGTCGAAGGAAAAGCGCAACAGGTGAGGCGTGAGGGCGGCGTCGACGACGATCCGCTCGACCAGCACGGCCCGGCCGTCCACGTAGCGGCGGCGGCGGATCATGAAGAGCGGCGCGCCCGGCGGCCGCGAGAAGACCTGAGCCAGCAGCGGGTCGGCGATAATGGGCTCGGCCGAAATCGTCTCCGTCGTCGGATTGCGCCCCTGCGCCTCGACATAGGACATGAAGCCTTCCCAGCGGGTCGGGTCATAGATGACGGGCGGAGGCGAGACGTACCAGCCGCTGCGGTCGCGGCGATAGATCACCCCCTCGGCCTCCAGCTGGAACAGGCCCGCGCGAACGGTGCCGCGCGCGACGCCGACCTCGTCCTGCAGGCGCCGCTCGGACGGCAGCTTGTCGCCAGGCTTCAGATCGCCCGCGGCGATGCGCGCCGCGATGTCGTCGCGCATGCCCAGATAGTGCAGGCCTTCGGACTTCGGGGCTGAGACGGCGTTCGCCATTCGAATCCTGGGGTTGAACCACGTCTTCGATCCGGCCTCGACAGTTCGACGTCAAGGCGCCACGCAACCGCCAACCGCTTTTCACGAAAGCGTCGCCAACCGCGGCTTACCACATTGGTACATACCAGGACTGCCGGCCGTGTCGTGCGGCTGGTCGAACTTTTCTCCTCGTGGAGCGTGTCATGAACCAGTCGATCAAGGGCGCCGCGCTGCTCTTGGCCTTCCTCGCCGCCATGGCGGGCCTGGGCGTCTCGTCCCCCAGCGCCGCCCAGACGGCCGGCCACGTCATCGTCATCGGCGTCGACGGCCTGAGCCCCGACGGCGTGAGGCGCGCCGCCACGCCGACCTTGGACGACTTGATGGCGAACGGCAGCTGGAGCCTGCACGCGCGGGCCGTGATGCCGACCACCAGCGGCGCCAACTGGGCCTCCATCCTGGACGGCGCCGGACCGGAACAGCACGGCGTGACCAGCAATGACTGGCAGGTGGGCGAGTTCAACTTCCCCACCTCGGTCACCGGCTCCGGCGGCTTCTTCCCGTCCATCTTCCAGATCCTGACGGACCAGCATCCGGAGTGGGAAGTGGGTTCGGTCTATCATTGGGAGGGGTTCGGCAACCTCTATGACCAACGGTTCGTGGACTATGACGTCCACGGCGAGAGCGAGGACGAAACCACCGCCCTGGCGGAGAGCTATATCAAGGCCAAACGGCCTGCCTTCCTGTTCGTCCATTTCGATCATGTCGACCACGCCGGGCACGAATACGGGCATGGCACGCCACAGTATTACGAGGCGGTGGCCAAGGCCGACACCCTGATCGCCCGCATCCGGCAGGCCACCGTCGAGGCCGGCATCGCCGACGATACGGTGATCCTGGTGACCTCCGACCATGGCGGCGTGGGCAAGGGGCATGGCGGGGAGACGCCGGCCGAACTGGAGATCCCGTGGATCGCCTATGGCGACGGCGTCAACCGGGGCGTGGAGCTCGACCTGCCGATCAACACCTTCGACACCCCCGCGACCGTGGCCTGGCTGCTGGGCGCGGACATCCCCTATGCCTGGCTGGGCCGTCCGGTTCGGCCTGCCCTGGCAGGCGAGCCGGCGCCGGTGCAGACCTACCGGACCAGCAGCTTCTACGCCTCGCCGGTCATCGAACCCGTGGGCGACGGCAATGCACCTTCGGGCGGGCTGTTCCTCGGCCAGCCGGCGCGGATGACCATTCGCAATCCCAACGCAGCCGGCGAGGTCCGCTACACGTTGGACAACTCCATCCCCACCGCCGCGTCGCCGCTGTACGCCGGCCCGGTCCAGATCAGCCGCAGCACCATCGTGCGCGCCGGCCTGTTCGTGGACGGCCTCGCCGCCAGCGTTCCAGCCACCGGCTATTTTCGCATTCTGGACGAGAGCGCCGGCCCGCGCGGCGTGACCTACAGCGTCTATCTGCTGCCGGAAGGCCCGGTGCGGCTTCCCGACTTCTCGCGCCTGGCGCCGGCGGCGACGGGACGAGCGCATGAGCTGAGCATCGACGGGCTGACACTGCCGCGCGAAGACGCGGTCGCCGTGGTCTTCGAGGGCTACATCACCATCGCCGCCGCCGGCTCGTACGGCTTCTCGCTGGCCTCTGACGACGGCAGCATTCTGTACATCGACGGCAAGACGGTCGTGGACAACGACGGCGACCACGGGGTGATCACCGCCGCCGGCAGCATCGATCTGCAGCCCGGCAAGCACGCCATCCGCGTCGAATATTTCAATGGCGGCGGCGGCTCGTGGCTGGGCGCCTATTTCGAAGGCCCAGGCATCCCGCGCCAGTTCATCGACCCCAACCTGCTGACCGCGCGTTAGACGTCCAACCCCGCGGGTCGATCCCAGCGATCCGACGATCAAACAGGCCTTTAACGGCACGCGGCGAATCTGGTATAGTCCATCTTTGCCGCCTGGATTCTCTATGACGCGACCGCACTCGGCCGAAGGCTTCGTCTGTTCGATCTTCGCCCTCTTCGATCAGCTCGGCGGCGCCCGCTATGGCGAGGCCGTGACGCAGTTGGAGCACGCGCTGCAATGCGCCCACCACGCGCGCTGCGCCGGAGATTCCGACGCGCTGGTGGCCGCGGCCCTGCTGCACGACATCGGCCACCTGCTGCAAAAGCAGGGCGAGGACGCGGCCGATCGTGGCGTCGACGCCTTTCACGAGCGGATCGGCGCGGCCTGGCTGGCGCAGGGCTTCGGCCCGCAGGTCGTAGAGCCGGTTCGCCTGCACGTGCAAGCCAAGCGCTATCTGGCGACGCGTGAACCGGGGTATCTCGAAACCCTGAGCTCCGCCTCCAGCCAGAGCCTTGAGCTGCAGGGCGGACCGATGAGCGAGGCGGAGGCCGACGCCTTCAGCGCGTCGCCCGGTTTCGAAGCCGCCGTGAGGCTGCGCCGCTACGACGAACTGGGGAAGGTCGAGGGCGCCGCGATCGCGCCGCTGGCCGACTACCGCGACCTGCTGATCGCGCTCGCCGCGCAAAGCCGGGCGGCGGCCCCGGTCTCTCGGACAACCGCCTAGAGGTCGGCCCCGACCCTATCCGCCACGACGGGCCGCCTCGGCTTCCAGCGCCGGAACGAGATCGGCGACCGTGTCGATGACCAGGTCGGCGCCGGCGGCGCGCAACCGGTCGGCGGCCGCGTCCAGCAAGGCGGCGCGTTCGTCGGCGCTCAGGTCGGCCAGCGCCGGCGCCGTCAGGCCCGCCATATTGCCCGACGCGGCCACGCCCACCGTGAAACAGCCCGCATTGCGGCCCTCGGCGATCCCGACCTCGGCGTCGTCGACCTTGACCACGCGCGTGAGCGGCCAGACGCCGAGCTCGGCGCTGGCCTTGTAGATCATCAGCGGCGAAGGCCGTCCCTGCGGCGTCTCGTGCGCGCAGACAACCAGGTCGGGCGCATAGCCCTGTTCGGCGGCGCGCGGCAGGATCGTCTGCATCATCTCGCGCGTGTAGCCGGTGCAGGAGGCGATCTTCAGGCCCTGCTCGCGCAAGCGGGCCGTGGCGGCGGCGGCGCCGGGGATCAGGTCTGCGGTCTCCCCGGCCAGCCGGACCATCGGAGCCTGGAGCTCAGCCATCACCCGTCCGACCGCCGCCTGATCCGCCGCAGCGCCGTTCGCGCCCCGCCAGGCCCGTGCGATCCGGGGCTGTTCGAACATGGCGCGGACATGGTCGGCCTTGGCGCGCCCCATGTCGCGGCGCGCCTCCTCTTCAGCGACCGTCACGCCGAGGGCGGCGAAGGCCTCGATCAGCGCCAGCACCGGCGCGCGGCTGCCGAAATCCACCGTGGTGCCGGCCCAGTCGAAGACGACCATGTCGAAGCAGTCGCGGATGGAGGTCATGGTTCGGAAATCTCCTCGAACAGGTGTGCGATCACCTCCTCGCCGAAGGCGAAGCCGGTGGAGGCGCCGTTGCCGGCGGTGACGAGCGCAAGACGCACGCGCGGATGCGGCGCCTCGATCAGACCGGCGTTGGGGCCGCGCGCATAGGTTCCGGTCCAGCGCTGCAGCACCGGCGGCGCCGGACGCCCGGTGGCGGCGCGCCACTCGTCCAGGATCAGCCGGTCAACCGCCTCGCTGGCGAACTGGTCCGGTGTGGCGGCATCGTGATGGCTGTCGCCCACCACCAGGGCGCCGTCGGCGTCCTGCACGGCGATCAGATGGACGCCGTTGGCGAGGGCGTCGCCCTGCTCCGCCTCCAGCCGCGCGCGCAGGGCGGCCGCTTCGGGCAGGTCGGCGTAACCGCCGTAACGGACGAGGCCCAGGTCCGACATCAGCGGCGCCGGCAGGACGAAGCCGGGCGAAGCCAACCGAAGCATCTGCAGCTTGCAGCGCACCAGCCCGGCCTCGGCCAGCCGGTCCGGGAACAGGCTGACGAAGTCGTCGCCGGGACAGACCACCGCCGCCTCGGCCTCGACCACGCCCTGGGCGGTGACGATGCGCGGCGGTTCGACCGCATGGACGGCGGTCTGGCGCAGAAAGACGACGCCGAATCGATCGGCCAGCCACGCCGCCAGGCGCGGGATCGCCGTGCGCGAATCCACGCGCAGGTCATGCGGGCTCCAGAGGGTCGCGGCGGTTTCGGGACCGGTCACCTCCGGCGCCCGTGCGCGCGCCTCGTCCGCCGACAACAGGCGACACCCCTCGCCCATTTCGGTCGCCATGAAGGCGTCCAGCACCGCCACGGCCTCGGGGCGCCGGACCGGCAGCCAAAGGCCGCGTTGCAGAATCGGGATGCCCGCCTCGGCGGCGATTTCATCCCAGACGGCGCGGCTGCGGCACGCCCGGCGCCAGACCAGGCCGCGCGGCTGGCCGGTGACGGTGACGAAGCCGAAATTGTGGATCGAGGCGCCGTTCGCCTGGGCGTCGCGGTCGATCACGACGACCGACAGGCCCCGGCGGGCGGCGGCCAGGGCGCAGGCCAGGCCGACGATGCCCGCCCCCACCACCGCGATGTCGTAGCGCATGCCCATGCGTCAGTTCACAGGTCGAGCCGATGCGATCCGCTCAATCTCGGCTTCGCCGCACCGGCCTGCCGCGCGCACCGGGTTGCACAGCGCCGCCGCATGGCCCGGCAGCCGCGCCTGGTATCCTCCGGCGAACCGCGCGTCCGGCCGCATATAGTCGGTCGAGACATATTGCGCGCCGGAGGCCAGGGCCGCGTCGCGGCGCCGGACGTCGTTGGCGCGCGCCTCCGCCGTGTCCGCGTCGGCTCGGGTGCGGACGATGAAGCCGGCCTGAACCGCCGCCCGGATGCGCGAGCCGTCGGAGACGGGGTCATTGAGCGTGAGATAGGCGGCGGCCGGCGAGGCCTCGTCGGTATTGATGAAGAAGATTCTCCCTTCCAGCGATCGCCGCGCGCCGCGATAGGCGGCGGCCTTCTCCTCGCCCTCATCGAGGGCGAACAGCACCTTCCCGCGGGCCTGACCCAGCGTCGGCCAGGCGCCGGCCAGGACAGCCTCGCGCAACGTCGGATGGTCCCCTTGCACGTCGTCGGGCGTAATGAGCGCGTCGGCGGGAAACACGTTTTGCACCTCCCGATCCAGCGCGTCCCAGGCGGCGGCGTCGAACGGCAAGGCCGACGTTCCCCGCGGCAGCGGCGAGGCATCGGTCTTGGCGTTGAACATCAGCAGCAGCGGCGCATGGTCCGGGTGGGCCAGGGACCAGCGCCGGATGACGCCCAGACAATCGGCCAGCAGCACGCAGACGCTGAACACATCGACGTCCTGGACGTGCATCACCTTGAAGCCCGGCTCAGCGAGCGCGGCTCGTCGCACCGGATCGAGCGTCAGGCCCGCGACGGCGAGACCGGCCGGATTGAGAAAACGCCCGCCCTCGGGATCATAATAGACGTCGATCTCCAGCTGGCGGGCGCCGTCGTCCAGCTGCCGGCTGAGCGGCTGATGGCTATAATCCAGGCCGTCCGCCCGGCCCGGGTCCGCCTGCCTCAGCAGGGCCATCAGCGATGCCGGCATCGCCTCCTTGTAGCTGTTGTGCGTGCCGACCATGAGCAGGTCGTTCAGCTTCAGATTGGCGTCCATCCAGGCCCGCTGGCACGACGCGCGCGCACGGTCCGGCGAAGCCGCTGTGAGGTCGCACGGGGCCTGCGCCATGCCCAGGCTGGTCATCCCCAGCATCGCCGCCGCCCACCGCATGCGCCCCATCTCCGTCATTCACCCGTCGCAGCATTGGTCTAGACCACATCCATGCAACGAGACCATGTCAAGCAATGAACCGGCTGCGGCCCTGGCTGGCGCGGGCCAACCCCGTGGTCTTCGTCCTTTTCGCCGGTCTCGCCGGGTTTTGCGCGTACTTCTCGATGTACGCCTTCCGCAAGCCGTTCACCGCCGCGACCTTCGACCTGGTTCCCGGCTGGGACTTCGCGCTGGACTACAAGATCGCGCTCGTGATCGCCCAGGTCGCCGGCTACGCCCTGTCCAAGCTGATCGGCGTCAAGATCATCGCGGAGATGCGGCCCGAGCGACGGGCGGGCGCCATAGTGCTGCTGATCGGCGCCTCATGGATCGCCCTGGTCCTGTTCGCGGTCGTCCCCGCGCCCTGGAACGTGGCGGCCCTGTTCCTCAACGGCCTGCCGCTGGGTCTGATCTGGGGGCTGGTGTTCGGCTTCATGGAGGGACGGCGCACCAGCGAGGTGCTGGGCTCGATCCTGTGCGCCAGCTTCATCCTGTCGTCCGGCGTGGTGAAGTCGGTCGGCAAGACGTTGATGGACGGCTTCGACGTCAGCGCCTTCTGGATGCCGGCGGCGGTCGGCCTGATCTTCATGCCGCTGCTGGCCATCTCCGTCCTGGCGCTCGCCGCCCTGCCCCCGCCCAGCGCCGCGGACGAGGCCGAGCGCGTGGCGCGCCGGCCGATGATGGCCAGGGAACGCGCCGCCTTTCTGGCCGCGCACTGGCCAGTGCTGGTGCTTCTGGTCGCCGCCTATGTGATGCTGACGGCGTTCCGCGACCTGCGCGACAATTTCGCCGCCGAGATCTGGCAGGCGCTCGGCTACGGCGACGCCGCATCGGTGTTCACCGCCAGCGAAGGCCCGGTGGCGGCGCTGTCGCTGGTGGCGATGGGCGTGCTGATCGCGGTGAAGAACAACGGCCGGGCCCTGTTGCTGATGCACGGGGTGATCCTGGCCGGCTTCGCCATCCTGGGCGCCTCGACCCTGGCCTTCCAGCACGGCCTGCTGTCGCCGATCGCCTGGATGATCGCCGGCGGCGCGGGCCTTTACCTGGCCTACACGCCCTTCAACGCCATGCTGTTCGACCGGATGATCGCCTATTCCGGCACCGTCGCGACCGCCGGTTTCCTGATCTATGTCGCGGACGCGTCGGGATATCTGGGCAGCGTCATCCTGCTGCTGGTCCGCAACTTCGCCGCCGTCGATCTGGCCTGGCTGCCCTTCTTCGTCGGAGCCGCCTACGCCACCAGCCTGGCCGGCCTCGTGCTGGTGACCGGTGCGGCCGTCCTGTTCTTGCGTGGCCGCGGGGATGGCTCGGCGCGTGAGACAAGAGCCGAAACGCAATAGCGCGCAGACGTCACCGTTCGGGGGCGCAGGCGCCCGTAAATCCACCACCGCGAGGGTACAGGATCGCACTGTCCGAACCCGACCGCCAGAGTCGCAGGCCGACAAATATTGAGGCGTTGATTTAGTTGATGAATATGGCTCGTATAGAATTCTGCGTGATGACGCCCTCTTTCAAGACCTATTTCGGAGCGCACGCCTGTTGAAGACAGAATCCGGAACGGAGGTTGCTGGATCATCTCACCAGGCTCCAAGGAGTGATCACGGCTGTTTGATGAACATGCCCTTGAACAGGTCTTCTGATCGTTGCCGGCCTTCCTCCGTGAAGACGACGGACTTCGTCTTGCCGACGGGATCGCTGATCATACCCTTCTCGTGGAGCCGGTTCATCGCCTCCCAGTCGAAGCCCTTCCAGGCTCGAAATCCGTCGTGAAGGCCGAGATGGAGCAGCGCCAGAACGGCGTCATCGATCCTGTCCGTGTCGAGGACCAGCTTGCCCTTGGCCATGCTCGCGTCTCCTTCTCATTCGCCTTCCCAACATGACAAGACGCCCGGCGCCCCACAACCGCCAGACGGTCGTTGAGGGACTCGGCCCTCACCGCTAGCATCCCGTCATGCAAGCAGATCGGGCGACCAGACCCTCCCCATCGACGCGCTCTCCGGGCAAGAGCCCGCGGAAAGGCGGGCGGGCTCGAACCGTCCTTGAGCGGCCGGCCGCGCCCCTGGGCTGGGACACCAGCGACGAGCACGAGATCGAGCTCCGGCGCTGGCGCGGGCGCACCGAGATCACCACCGTCGAGGCCATGGAGATGGAGCATCCCATCTTCGGGACGTTTCGGACCTGGTCGGGGAGCGGGACCGTCTATGAGGTCGAAATCCGCTCCCTGGACGGCCTTGAGAATGCATGCGGCTGTATCGACCATCGGGTGAACGGTCTGGGGACGTGCAAGCACATCGAAGGCGTCCTGGCGGGACTGCGTCGCCGAGGTATCCGGGCCTTCCGCCAGGCCACGGCCGAGGGTTCCCAGCGCGTCGAGGTGTTCCTTCGTCGCGACAGCACGCCCACGCCGGTCCTGTCCTGGCCGCGCGTTGAGAGCGAGGGGACCGCGGCCGTTCGCGACTGGCTGGCGCCCCACCTCGATCCGGAGGGACGCCTGGGCGCCGAGCCCGCCGATGTCGAAGCCCTCATCGGCGCCTTCGCCACCGCGCCGACGCCGGTGCGGGAGCACCTGCGCCTGTCCCGCCACTTTGGCCCGTGGCTGGAGCGGCATAGGCGGGAACGGTCGCGGTTGGAAGCGCGCGCAGATTTCGCCGCCGAGGTCGAACACGATCCGGGGGTCCTGGACATGCTGCGCCATCCCCTGCTGCCCTATCAGCGGGAGGGCATGGCGCACCTGGCCTTCGGCGAGCGCGCCCTGCTGGCCGACGAGATGGGTCTGGGCAAGACCGTCCAGGCCATCGCCGCCTGCGAGCTGCTGGCCCGCCGCAAGGGCGTGGAGCGGGTGCTGGTGGTCTGCCCCGCGTCCCTCAAGGCGGAGTGGGAGGAACAGATCGCCCGCTTCACCGAGCGGCCGACCCGATCGGTGTTCGGCCCTCGCCCGGCGCGGCTCTTCGCCTACCGCGATCCGCCATTCTTCACCATCGTCAACTACGAGCAGGTGGTCAGCGACGCCGAGGCGATCAACGATCTGCTGAAGCCGGACATCGTTATCCTCGACGAGGCCCAGCGGATCAAGAACTGGCGCACCAAGACGGCCGGCAAGGTCAAGTCGCTGCGCTCGCCCTACGCCTTCGTGCTCACCGGCACCCCGGTGGAGAACCGCATCGACGAGCTCTATTCCATCGTCCAGTACCTCGATCCGGAGCTGGTCGGGCCGCTGTTCCAGTTCAACCGCAGCTTCTATGAACTCGACGAGCGCGGCCGGCCGGTGGAGTACCGCAATCTCGCCGAACTGCGCCGCCGGGTCGAGCCGGTGCTGCTGCGCCGCCGCAAGTCGGACGTGGAAACCGAGCTGCCTGGGCGCACGGTGACCACCTACTTCGTGCCGATGGCGCCCGAGCAGGCCGATCGCTACGAAGAGTATCGCGCCCCCATGGCCAGGCTGGCGGCCACCGCCCAGCGCCGGCCGCTGACCCCGGCCGAGTTCGACAAGATGCAGATGCTGATGGCCTGCATGCGGATGATCTGCGACACCCCCGCCATCCTCGACCCCGACTGCCGCGTCTGTCCCAAGCTGGAGGAGCTCGAGGGCATCCTCGGCGACCTGCTGCAGGAGCCCGACCGCAAGATCATCATCTTCTCCGAATGGGAGCGGATGCTAGGGCTGGTGCGCGAACTGGCCGGGCAGCTCGGAGTCGAGGCGGCCTGGCATACCGGCTCGGTCCCGCAGGTCCGTCGCCGCGAGGAGATCAACCGCTTCAAGAACGACCCCAATTGCCGGCTGTTCCTGTCCACCGACAGCGGCAGCGTCGGCCTGAACCTGCAGGCCGCCAGCGCGGTGATCAACATCGACCTGCCCTGGAATCCGGCCAAGCTGGAGCAGCGCATCGCCAGGGCCTGGCGCAAATATCAGACCCGGTCGGTGACGGTGATCAACCTGGTCACCGAAGGCAGCATCGAGCACGCCATCCTGCACCTGCTGAACGTCAAGCAGGTGCTGGCCGATGGCCTGCTGGACGGCCAGGGCGACATCGGCGAGCTGAAAATGCCCTCCGGCAGGGGCGCGCTCGTGGACCGCATGCGCTCCATGCTGGAAGCCGCCGACGGCCTCGGGCCCAAAATCGTCTCGCCTGAAGACGCCGTCGCGGCCGACCTGCGCCGTCGCCATGGCGAAAGGGCGTTGCGGATCGAAGTCCAGACCGGCCCTGGCGGCGCGGTGCGGATGCTGGCGGTGCTGGACCTCGACAGCGACGGTCTCGCCGCCGAGGCCGAACGCCTGAGTCGGCGCCAGGACGCATCGAGCCTGCCGGTGGAGGTCGTTGACCGGACGACCTGGCTGACGCTCCGCCGACTGGCGCGGTCGGGCGTGCTCGACCTGACCAGCGGACCACGGCGGATACTGCATGTCTCGCCCGAGTTCGCCGAGCCCGATGCCGCGAGCAGCCCGCTGGCGCCGGACGATGCCTGGCGCGACGAGGCGGAGCGAGCGATCAGGATGGCCTGCGTGCTCGCCGACGGCGGCTTTCCGGAGGAGGCGCCGCCCTTGTTCGCCAAGGCGCTGCGCTACGCCGTCGCTGCGCGTCTGCGGGCGGCGGGAGAGGCGGCGGCCGACCCTTCGACGGCGAACGCCGAGCAGACGCTCGACCTCTTGAAACAGAGCGGATTGTCCGAGGAGGCCGAGCGGGTCCTGGCGGCATTGCGGCCGGGCGCCACGACGCCAACGCCCTCGGAAGCCGCCGAACTCGCCCGGTCAACCGCCCGCCTGGTCACCGCCCTGGCGGTGGTTCAGGCGCCAGAACCTGCTGTTGCGCTGGCGGCTTTGACAGGCTGATTGCCCGCTGCGCGGCCCACCGCCACCGTGTAACCCAAGCTCCTGTAGCCTGCCCCACGCTTGGCGGCCGGCCGCGGCAAACTCGACCTGGTCCAGGCCAAGCTGATCGGCTCAACACCATGATCCCACCACCAAATTTGCATCAGAGCCCCTTTTTAGACGCCGATTGACAACCGTCGTTCTCCCGGTCGTTAGCGGCAGGGGGCGTCTTCAGCGGCTTCGCGCGAGGCTCGGCCAGCGCAGCACATCTCAGCCGCCACTCGACTGAGACGTTATGGCTCTGCGGCCATTGCGCGCCCGACCTCGCGGAACGGCTGGAGGCGATGGTCGCGGACGCCGAGCGCGGCGAGGTCCGACGCCAGCCGGGCCAGGGCGGCGCGGTCGAGCAAGACGTCATGAACCGTCGTGCGGATATCGCAGGCGACGCCGCTTGCAAGAACCTGCACGAGGCCCGCCCTGGCCTTGGCGCCGCTGCCGGCGACACTGGTGATGCGCTCGTAGTCGTCGAATGCGGCCTTGACGTCGAAGCCGATCCAATCGACCAGCGTCAGCACCTCAGCGAGCCGCGCGGGATACGGCCCAGCGGTATGCAGCCCGACGCGGAAGCCGAGCGCACGCACCGCGCGCATCGCCTCCGGCAGCGCCGCCTGCAAGGTCGGTTCGCCGCCCGAGAACACGACGCCGTCGAGCAGGCCCCGGCGGCTGTCGAGGAAGGACAGGACATCGGGCCACCCGATCCGCCGCTCGGCGTCCGGCGGGATCAGGTCCGGGTTATGGCAATAGCCGCACGACCACGGGCAACCCTGGCAGAACACCGTGGCCACCAGCTCGCCCGGCCAGTCGCAAGTGGACAGCCGCGCCAGCCCGCCGACACGCAGCTCAGCTGAGCGCGGCGCGCGCTTCACTGAAGAACCGTCGTTCATTGTGCTCGCCCTTCTTGCCGAGATTGAAGGAGGACACCGGCCGATGATAGCCCATCACGCGCGTCCAGACCTCGCAGGGCTGGCGCTCGTCGTCGCGGAGCGTGATCTCGTCGGTGGCGATGTGTTCGGTCATGTGAGCCTCCTCTTCAGTGCGCGGCAGCCTGCCGCTTGGTCGCGAGCCGTTCGGCGTCGCATTTCGGACAGAAGGCGTGCTCGCCTTCGAGATAGCCGTGCGTCGGACAGATCGAGAATGTCGGCGTGACGGTAATGTAGGGCAGATGGAAGCGGGTGAGCGCGCGGCGCACGAGCTTCTTGCACGCCTCGCCCGAGGACAGGCGCGAGCCCATGTAGAGGTGCAGCACCGTGCCGCCGGTATATTTGCGCTGCAGCTCGTCCTGGCGTTCCAGCGCCTCGAACGGGTCGTCGGTGAAGTCCACCGGAAGCTGGCTCGAGTTGGTGTAGTAGGGATTCTCCTTCGAGCCGGCCTGCAGGATGCCGGGCCAGCGCTTACGATCTTCCTTGGCGAAGCGGTAGGTGGCGCCCTCGGCGGGAGTCGCCTCAAGATTGAACATTGCCCCTGTCTCCGCCTGGAACCCTGTGATCCGCTCGCGCACATGGTCGAGCAGCCGCACCGCGAAGGCGTGGCCCCAGGACGTCGTGATGTCCTCGCAGTCAGCGGTGAAGTTGCGGATCATCTCGTTGACGCCGTTGACGCCGAGCGTCGAGAAGTGGTTTCGCAACGTGCCGAGGTACCGCTTGCTGTAGGGGAACAGGCCGTCGTCCATGTAGCGCTGCACCACCTTGCGCTTGATCTCCAGGCTGTTGCGGCCCATCTCCAGCAGGGCGTCTAGGCGGCGGAAGAGGCCCGCCTCGTCACCCCGATGGAGGTAGCCGAGGCGCGCGCAGTTGAGGGTGACGACTCCGATCGAGCCGGTCTGCTCGGCGCTGCCGAACAGACCGTTGCCGCGTTTCAGCAGCTCGGTGAGGTCGAGCTGCAGCCGGCAGCACATGGAGCGGATCATGTGCGGCTTCAGCTCGGAATTGATGAAATTCTGGAAGTAGGGAAGGCCGTACCGGGCCGTCATCTCGAACAACCGGTCGGCGTTCTCACTGTCCCAGGGAAAGTCCGGGGCGATGTTGTAGGTCGGAATCGGGAAGGTGAAGACCCGGCCCTTGGCGTCGCCGCGCGTCATCACCTCGATGTACGCGCGGTTGATCATGTCCATTTCCGGCTGGAGCTCGCCGTAGGTGAAGTCCATCTCCTCGCCCCCGATCACCGGCGTCTGGTCGCGCAGATCCTCCGGACAGGTCCAGTCGAACGTGAGGTTGGTGAACGGCGTCTGCGTGCCCCAGCGCGAGGGAACATTGAGGTTGTAGATGAGCTCCTGGATGGACTGCCGCACCTCGCCGTAGCTGAGCCGGTCCTTGCGGATGAATGGGGCCATGTAGGTGTCGAATGAGCTGAAGGCCTGCGCACCGGCCCATTCGTTCTGCAGCGTGCCGAGGAAGTTGACGATCTGCCCGACTGCGCTGGTGAGGTGTTTCGGCGGCCCCGCCTCGACCTTTCCAGGCACGCCGTTCAGGCCTTCGGTCAGCAGCGTACGCAGCGACCATCCGGCGCAGTAGCCGGCGAGCATGTCAAGATCGTGGATATGGATGTCGCCTTCGCGGTGCGCAAGGCCGATCTCCGGCGGATAGATGTGCGATAGCCAGTAGTTGGCGACGACCTTGCCGGACAGGTTGAGGATGAGGCCGCCCAGGGAATAGCCCTGGTTGGCGTTGGCGTTCACCCGCCAGTCGGTGCGGTCGAGATACTCGTTGATGGAGACGGCGACCTCCACGACCGTCTTGCGGTCGGCCCGTGCCAGTCCGCGCTTCTCGCGATAGACGATATAAGCGCGCGCGGTGGCAAAATGGTCGGCCGCCATCAGCACATGCTCGACGACGTCCTGCACCGCCTCGATATCCGGCGTCCTGCCGGCCAGACGGTGAGCGATGACCTTGATCGCCTGGCTGGCGATCCGGTCGATCTCATCACCGCCGAATTCGCCGGTCGCCTGGCCAGCACGCGCGATCGCAGAGCGGATCTTGCCGACGTCGAAGGCGACCGTCTCGCCGCTGCGCTTGACGATCACCGGAGGCGGTGAAGCCTGCGGTGGATTGTCTCGAAGCATTCCGGACAACGTGGACATCGGGCACCCCGTTTGGGTTGGGGCGAGGCCGGGGCAGACGCATGCAGGCAAACCGCTCGGCCGGGCCGGCCGATTGCCGCAGACGACCGCCGGGACACCCCGCCCGGGGACATTTCGGTTGTCGCGGCAGGTCTCCTGGCTCGCGGGTCGCAGCTTCTGTCCAGCCTTCCCAGGACCTTGCGGCTCCAGTGACATCCGATGGACTTCGGCTCGCCGCTTACAGTTGCGGGGGCAGCTCCGGCCTTGGCTTGCGCCGCACCGGCTTCCCTCTTAGCCCTCTATCTTGCGATTCGAGGGACCGTGACCCCTATATTTAGTAGTCACGCCGAGCTCCTGTCAAGAGATCTCAGCCGGCTTGGCGCGGGGGCCGCGCGCGCTTCGCAACGGTCATCGTCACGACCAACCTCGCCTTCGGCGACCACCACCGGTGAATTGGGGATCGGCCCCGCGGTCCAGATAATGCGGAAATCCTCGAGATCGACCAGACCCCGCCGCGCCATGGTGAAATGGGCGCCGGTGCTGAATCCGGTCTCGGGCGTGCCGCCCGAGACCATGGCGACGATGGTGTCGAACTGGGATGGGCAACGAGGGCGATACCGTCAGATGTGACGGCATCATGGTTTCGAGACCCTCCGAAAGGCTCCGAAAGGCTCCGAAAGGGTCTCGAGAGAATTCACTTTTTATCAGTTACTTATCGGAATATCCGCAAGCGATCTCGAATGGTCCCGAAAGGCCAGGACTATTCCCACTCGATTGCCATAAGTTTTATAAGCGGTTGGTTTTATTAATCTATTTTTGCCGGTCGCTTCACACACCGATCCGCATACCGAGTATGCCGTAACGCTTTTGAAAATATTGAAGAAACTCTAAGCAATAAAAAACCCGTGATCGCGACATCTTTCGAGATGTATTGACAACGTCGCGAGTCTGGTTCGCGAGGTAAACTTCGATCATATCGGCGAATCAGAATAGCACGCGGCGTTGTCTGCCACGATAACCTCCCATGAGGTCGCCACTCCGTCCCGCCGCCCCATCTCTGGGGGGCTCTTCAGCGCCAATTCCGGACTCAGGCTCCCAGCCTGCAAGCAGACCTTTCGAAGCTTACATCCAACGCCGCTACGGCCTCTGCGGTTATCCAGTTTGAGTGTCTGCGAAGCGAGAGCACCGCTTCCATCCAACGCCTTGGGCGACGACCGCCCCGGCCCGGCGGCGCCTCATCCGGACAGGCTGTTGAATCCCGCCATCGCCGGCAGCGCAAGAGCGCATATGCTGTGGCCTGCCCGAGGAGCATAGAGCGGTAGGACGACAGGTCGGCCGTTAGACCGGCACGGCCGGGCAGGTCCGCGCGACATAGTCGCCGTGCCCAGGCATGACGGCGACACATTTGCGGATGACGCCTTCGACATTTTCCAAAAACGCCGCCACCTCGGCCTCGCTCCTGACATCGACCAGCGGATCATATCCGCGCGGAATGACGCCCTGGCCGAGGAAGACCTGAATCCAGCTTTCCTCGGCGAACAGTTCCTCGTCCTCGCGAAAAATGCGGCCGTTGACGGCGAACAGGTCGATCTTCCGCTGGAGGGTGTCGGGAACCTCCATGTCGCGGCAGTAGCGCCAGAAGGCCGAGTCGTCCCGCGCTGTGGCCTTGTAGTGAAGTATGATGAAGTCGCGGACGCGCTCGTACTCGAAGTCAGTCTGGCGGTTGAACTCGGCGATGGTGGCCGGGTCGAAACCGGCGTCGGGCATCAGGCGGACCATGCGGATGATGGCCGACTGGATAAGGTGGATGCTGGTCGACTCGATCGGTTCGAGGAAGCCGCCGGCGAGGCCGATGGCCAGGCAGTTCCTGTTCCACGCCTGCTTGCGCTTGCCGGGCAGGAAGCGGAGCCGGTTCGACTCGGCGAGCTGCTCGCCGTCGAGGTTGGCGAGCAAGACCCGCTCGGCCTCGTCGTCGTCGATGTGCGCGCTTGAGTAGACGTGGCCGTTGCCGGTGCGGTGCTGCAGCGGTATGCGCCATTGCCAGCCCGCCGAGCGGGCGGTGGCGCGGGTATAGGGGGTGAAGGGCTCGGTCCGCGTACAGGGTACCGCCATAGCCCGGTCGCAGATCAGCCAGCGGCTCCAGTCCTCGTAACCGGTCTTCATGGCCTGTTCGATGATCAGGCCGCGGAAGCCAGAACAGTCGATGAACAGGTCGGCCTCGATGACCTCGCCGTCCTCCATGGTCACCGACCGGACGAAGCCGTCCTCCGGCCGAAGGGTGACGTCCGCGACCTTGCCCTCGCGCCGCCGTACCCCCTTGGCCTCGGCGAGGCCGCGCAGGTACCGGCCATAGAGGCTGGCGTCGAACTGGAAGGCGTGGGCGATCTGACCGATCGGCGAGTCGACCATCTTCGGGTCGGCCCGCATGAATTTGTTCTCGAGCGCGGCGGCGGTGTTGATCGAGAAATTGGCGAAGTCCGAGGCGCGGCCCAGGCCGTGCATCTTCAGCCAGTACTGATGGCAGCGCAGCCATCCCAGATCGCGCCCGATCAGTCCGAAGCCGTGGATGTAGCTGTGCCCCTTCTTCCACCAGTCGACGAACTGGACCCCCAGCTTGAAGCTGCCGTTGGTCCGCTGCATGAACTCGGTCTCGTCGAGGCCGAGCAGCTCGTTGTATTTCTTGATCGCCGGAATTGTCGCCTCGCCGACGCCGATGATCCCGATGGCCTCCGACTCGATCAGGGTGATCTCGTAGCGGCCCTTGAACAGCTTCGAGAAAAGCGCCGCCGTCATCCAGCCGGCCGTACCGCCGCCGACGATCAGAATCTTCCTGATATGCTGCATGACGTTCGCCCGGCTTGAGTGGCCTAGCCTTCGCAGGTCTGCGGGGTTTGCGGCAAGGGCAGGCGCCCGACCGGGGCCGGACGGGCGTAACTCAGACCATAACCTCGGGCGAACTGGACGAGGTCGCCCTCGCCGGTGCTGCACGCCGACCCGGGCCAGGCGAAGGACAGCCGGCCGCTGAAGTCATGCGCGCCGTCGACCAGAACGTCGGCCAGGCCGCGCCCCTCGGTGCCCGGCAGGAAGGCGGCCACAAAGGCGTCGGAGAGGTTGATCAGGTCGTTGGCGTAGGCCGGACGGCCCGAATAGAGCACCGTCACGACCGGCACGCCCTTGCCCGACACCGCCCGAAGGACCGCCAGGTCGGCGGGATTCTGCAGGCTGTGCTGGACGGGCGCCGGAAAGCGGACGTCGCCATTGTACTCGGCATAGGGCGGCTCGCCCAGGACGGCGACGACGGCGTCGTACCGCGACACGTCGACCCCCGCGCCATCGGCGGACCAGGTGACATTCTCCGCGCCCAGCGCCTCCCGCAGCGCCGCCAGCAGGGTCTGGCCCGTGGCGAAGTCCGCGTTGCTGTTCTCCGTTCCCTGCCAGGTCAGCGACCAGCCGCCGGTCTGGTTGGAGAGGCTGTCGGCGCTGGCCCCGACGACCAGCACCTTGCGGCCGCGCTGCAGGGGCAGGGCGGCGTTGTCATTCTTGAGCAGTACAACGGATTTGCGCACCGCCTCGCGGGCCAGGGCGCTGGCGTCCAGCGCGTCGGCGCGGCCGGTCAGGGCGCTGGCGTCGGCCGGGCGATCGAACAGACCGGAACGCATTTTGACACGCAGGACGCGGGTCACGGCGTCGTCGATCCGCGACTCCGGAACCCGTCCCTCGCGCACATCGGCGACGGTGTTGGCGATGAAGGCGCGCCAGTCCTCGGGCACCATGAACACGTCGATGCCGGCGTTGACCGCCTGTGGGCAGTGGTCCTTGGTGCAGCCCGCGACCTGTTCAATGCCGTTCCAGTCGGACACGATCAGGCCGTCGAAGCCGAGCTCGCCCTTCAGCACCCCGGCGATCAGGTCGCGGTTGCCGTGCATCTTGCCGTGGTCCTGTCCGGATGCCGTGTCGTACCAGCTGCTGTACGAGATCATCACCGTCTGCACATCGGCGTCGAGGGCGCCGAGATAGCCGGCGCCGTGGGTCGACAGGAGATCCTCGCGGGACGTGCGGGTCTGGCCCTGGTCGACGCCGTCGAAGGTGCCGCCGTCGCCCAGATAGTGCTTGGCCGTGGCCAGCACGTCGGCGTCGCCGGTCAGGCCGCCCTGCAGGCCGCGCACCATGGCCTCGCCGTAGCGCCGCACCAGCGCCGGATCACTGGACCAGCTCTCGTAGGTGCGGCCCCAGCGCCGGTTCTGACCCACGGCGACCGTGGGAGCGAAGGCCCAGGTGATGCCGGTGGCGCGGACCTGCCGGGCCGTGGCCCGGCCGATCCGCTCGATCAGCGCCGGATCGTTGGCCGCGCCGAGGCCGATGTTGTGCGGAAAGATCGTCGCGCCCGAGACGTTGTTGTGCCCGTGCACGGCGTCGGTGCCCCACAGCAGGGGGATTCTCACGGCCATGTCCGTGGCCATGGCGGCGTCGGCGTAGGCATCGGCCCAGGCGGCCCATTCGGCGACCGTGGAGCGCTTGTCATTGTCAGGCCAGGCGCCGCCACCGTTCAGCACCGTGCCGATATAGTACCTGCGGACCTCGTCCGGGGTGATGTTGCGCACGTCCGGCTGGGTGATCTGGCCGACCTTCTGCTCGAGCGTCATGCCAGCGACGATGCCGGCGATGCGGGCCTCCATGGCCGGATCGAGGGCGGCCGAACGGCCCGCGGACGCCTCGACCGCCTGCGGCGGCAGGATCGCCGTAGGTGCGCAACCCGCGAGCAGCAGGAGCGAGAGCGAGAGCTTCAGGGCGGGGCGCTTCATACGTGTACTCGACGACTTACAGGAAAGGGCAGCCGCCGGGATCAGCCGGAAAGGTCCGATCCCGGCGTTTCTGAACCCGGCGCGTTGGGCGCGCCTGCGATCAGAAGCGGTAGTTGATGCCGAACAGGTACTGCCGGCCGTACTCCTCGTAGGTTTCCGGCAGGTAGCCTCCGTCCGCTGTCGTGGTCCCGCCGGCGTCGATCCCGAGCCGGGTCCGGTACGGCGAATTGGTCAGATTGTTCACCTGGAACAGCAGGCCAAGACCTTCCATCGGTCCGCTTTCGAAGGTGTAGCCGATCTGGGCGTCGACCTGCTCGTCGTCCATGATCTCGGTCTGGCCGCGGGTCGCGAACAGCTGGACCACCTCGCCCTTGAAGGCCTCGCGGAAGCGCTTGCTGATGCGCGCCTGGAAGCCGCCGCGTTCGTAATAGGCGGTCATGTTGTAGACCATGCCAGAGAGCCCGGGGATACGGGTCGGTGCGCCGGATGCACTGGGGTTCAGATCGGACTCGGTGAACGAGACGCTGCCCAGCACGCCGAGACCGTCCAGCGGCTCCCAGAGCGTGCCGAAGTTCAGGGCGCCGCTGATCTCCACGCCCTCGACTACGCCCCCCTTGCCGTTGGCCGGCAGGGTGATCTGGCCGATCGGACTGATCGTCACGCCGGCCGGAATGGAGGAAGCCGTGCTGGGCAGCGGAATGCCCGAAAAGTCGAACTCGGTAGTCTGCTGATAGATGTAGGTGTCGAGGTTCTTGTAGAAGCCGGCGATCGACAGATAGGTCGTGGGGTTCACATACCATTCGTAGGCCAGGTCGAGGGCGATGGCCCGCCACGGCTCGAGATGCGGGTTGCCGCCCGAGGCCGACCACGGGTTGACCGTCGTTCCCGGCGGACACGGCTGGCCGCTGCAAACCATCGCGTTGAAGCCCGGGGTGACATTGGCGCGCATCTCGTCCATGCGCGGCCGCGCCATGGTCTTGGCCGCCGCAAAACGGATTCGGTGACCGCCGCCCAAATCGTAGATCATGTTCAGGCTGGGCAGGACGTCGGTGTAGTCCGCTCCCTCCGTTATCGACATCGGCGTGATCGGCTGGCCTGGCTCGAGGCCGTTGATGACGACGCCGGTGGATTCCTGGGATTGCTGGACGACCTGGACGCCGACGTTGCCGCGGACCTGGCCCTTCTCGAACTCCGCCCGCGCGAACCAGGTGAGGACCTCTTCCTCGATGTCCCAGTTCTTGTCGAAATAGTTGGCGTCGAGGATCGGCGCCCGGTCGTAGTAGACGTCGAGCGCGCGGGTCAGGTCGACGCTGAGCACCTCGCCGAAGCCGGCATAGTCCAGCGAGGTCGCCTCCACCAGATACTGCGGATCGACATACACCTGCTGGCGGCCGTTCTTGAGGAACAGGTCGAAGTCGTCGACGCGCTTGGTCTTGTTGCGGTTGGCCAGGTTCACCCCGGCGCTGACGGTATGGATGATGCCTTCGAGGTCGCGCTCGAACCTGAGGTCGGCGGCGTAGATGCGTTCCTCAACGTCCGGGAAACGGATGGCCCCGTCATGGCCCCAGCCGCCCCAGGGCGCCCGGTCGCCCAGCGACACCTGTGACGCATCGGCGTAGTTGAGGCCTTCGGAATAGGTCGGATAGCCGTCGTCGTTGACCTCGAAGGTGATGGTGTCGAGGGTCCGCCCACCGCCTTGAGGGCCGATGCCATAGCCGGCGTAGGTCTCGAGAATCTGTTCGCGCCGCTCGTTGGTCGAGTACGACAGGTCGGCCACGACGCGGGTGCGCTCGTCGATTTCGAATTCGTTGTTCAGCCCCACCGAGAACAGCTCGTCCTCGCGGGTGTTGAAGTCGTTGCGGATGATCGGGACGCCGCCGTTCAGCGTGCCGCTGGTGGCGAAAAGGGATCCTCCACGGGTTTCGGTCTGGACGTCGGTGAAGGTCGCGCCGTCGGCCCAGCCGTTCGAGAACCACTGCGCCCCGCGCGTGGTCTCTTCCTGATCGAATTTCGAATAGTAGAGGTCGAGCGTCGAGTGCAGCCTGTCGTTCGGGGTCCATTCGACAATGCCGATGACCGCATCCCGCTGGTTGAGGCGCGAGGTCGCGAAAATCTCCTGGCCGTTCAGGATCAGGGCGTCGTCGGCGCTGTCCGGCGTGACGGCGAAGCCGAAGGCCTCGTAGCCATAGGCCTTGTAGTGGCGGTTCTGAGACGGCGAATCCAGGTGGGCGTAGCCGAGAGCCACACCGATGGTGTCATCCGCGAACTGGTCGATGTAGCTGAGAGAGAAGCGGCCGCCGTAGTTGCGGACATCGTCATTCAGGCTGCCGCCCTCGATCGTCTCGCCGCGCAGGTTCACAGCGATGGCGCGGCTGCCGAACTCCAGCGGCCGGACGGTGCGCAGGTCGGCCGTGCCTGAAAGGCCCATGCCGGAAATCTCGGCGTCGGGCGTCTTGTAGATGACCACGCCGGAGAGCAGCTCGGACGGGTACTGGTCGAATTCGACGGCGCGGTTGTCGCCGGAGCTGGCCTGCTGGCGGCCGTTGAGCAAGGTGGTGGTGAAGTCGGGAGCCAGGCCGCGGATCGAGATCACCTGGGCGCGGCCGTTGACGCGCTGGGCGGCCAGACCGGGCAGGCGGGCGATCGATTCGGCGATCGACACGTCCGGGAGCTTGCCGATGTCCTCGGCCGAGACCGCCTCGACGATCGAGGTCTCGTTGCGCTTGATGCTGATCGAATCGGCGAGGCCGCGACGCAGGCCCGTGACGACGACCTCCTCGACCTCGACCGCCTGCTCGTCCTGCGGCGGCGCGTCCTGGGCCATGACGACGCCGGGCGCGCCCACGGCCAGCGCCAGCGCCGACACGGTCAGGCAAAGCTGTGACGACGAGACTGAGCCCGTCTTGCGAACGCCTGCGAACTGGCTGCGCATGGATACCCCCTGTTGTTCCCCGGCGCGGGCCTTGAGCCGCACGTCCATTTTTGTTTCGCCGCCATCCCACGTGACGAGGGGGTTGGAAGCGCTTCCAATGACTATCCGAAATGATCTTCCCGCGCAATCCGATTTCCGGCCGGCGCGGATCACGCCTCGCTACCGAGGCCGGAAATTGCCGCGGCTCCGCCGCGTCGTCTTCAGTCAGATGCCCCCCAGACGTAGGTGGCGGCCGTCTGTGGCGGCAGTTCGGTGGCGGCGCTTCGCCTGCCCTCGCGGATTTCGAAGGCGACCGGAGCGGCGCCCTCGTTGAGGACGATCAGCACCCGCTCGCCGTCGGGATTGATGAAGGCGACCGCCTGCAGCCCCTCAGGCGCGGCGGTGGCGACGCGCCGGGCGCCGGGCCGGACGAAGCGGCTGGCGTGTGCGAAGGCGTAGTATTCCTGGTTCCGCTCGATCGCACCGGTCCGGCTGTCGATCTTCACCACGCCGCGGCAATTGCCGCAGCCGCCCGCGTGCGGGCCGTAGTTTTCATCCAGCGCCAGATTCCACATCAGGACGCCACGCGCCCAATGTTCGACCGAGCCGATGATCAGGGTCTTCATCGTCCAGATGAAGCTCTCCGCGAAGCCGGGAGCCCATTCGCCGCCCGAGCACTCGGTGAAGAAGACGTCCTTGTCGGGCCAGACGTCGCGAACCTGGCTCTGGGCCGAGACATCGCCGCCGTAGCAATGCCAGGCCACGCCCGCGACGAAGGGGCGGGCCCGTTCATCGGCCAACACCGTCAGCGGCTGTTGAGGTTGGTCCCAGTTGTGGTCCCAATCGAGGATTTTGGCCCCGACGCCGGCGTCGCGGAGCAGCGGGCCCAGATGCTGGCCGACGAAGGTCGCCCGACCTTCTGGTCCCCAAAGCATGCCGGGGTAGCTGTCCGGCTCGAAGTCCGGCTCGTTCTGGATGCTCACATAGTCCGTCGGCACGGCATGGGCCGCCGCCGACTCGATGTAGCGCCGAAAATATTCGGCGTAGACCGGATAGAACTCCGGCTTCAGCTGGCCCTGGATCATCGAACCGGAGGTCTTCATCCAGCCCGGCGCGCTCCAGGGCGAGGCCATGACCTTGAGGTCGGGATTGATCGCCACCGCCTGGCGGACGGTGGGAAAGACGTGCTCCTCCATCCGCGCCGTCGAAAAGCTCGTCAGGGTCCGGTCCGCCGTGTCGGCGAGGCTGTAGTGGTCCAGTGAGAAGTCCGACGCGCCGATGGTCACGCGGGTGAAGCTGAAGCCGAGGCCGCCGTTCTCCCGCCCGAACAGCTCGCGCAGCAAGGCGTCGCGCTGGTCGTCGGCCAGTTTGGTCTGTATCAGGAAGGCCGAGGCATCGGTGATCGCCGCGCCGAAGCCGACCATCTCCTGGAACGACCGGCGCGGGTCGACTTCGACGGCCGGGCCGGTCACGGCGGGTGATGGTTGAAACCGGAGGGGGGGCTGTTCCGACAGCAGCCGGCTGCGATCGCCGGAGGTCATCCAGACCCGCGCCGACGGTTCGACCGGAGCGCCGGCGCAGGCGGCCGCGCCCAACGTCGCCAGGGCCGCGCCGATTACCAGCGCCCGGCGCCCGAGCGTTGTGATTCGCCCTGTCATGGTGGTTCTCCTCCCACTGGTCGGGCGCTCACGCCCTCCGGCCGGCGCCCGTTGATCTCAAGCTTCGCCTTGGAAGCGCTTCCAGTAGGAGGCGGCCGGAGCTCGACGTCAAGCGCTGGCAGTCGCGAGTCTCGGCGTGGCGCGGCCGGCGGAGGCCCGGGCGACCACCGCGTGAGGCAGGATGGCGAAACGCCAGTCGACATCCCGCCGCGTGCCCGCGAGCCGTCCGGCGATCATCCGGACCGCCTCGCCGCCCATGTCCTTGAGGGGCTGATGGACGGTGGCGAGCGGCGGCCAGACGATCTCCGACACGGGGGTGTCGTCGAAGCCGGTGATCGACAGATGCCCCGGCACGTCCAGGCCCCGGCCGTGCGCGGCGGACAGGGCCCCGGCGGCCATGTCGTCGTTGGCGCAGACGAGGGCCGTGGGCGGGTCCGGCTCATCGAACAGACGGGCGGCCAGTATGCTTCCGGACCGGAAGGTGAAGTCGCCCCGCAGCACGGTCACCCGGCTGGAATCCAGATTCCGCTCGCGCAGGGCCCGCTTCAGGCCGTCGAACCGCTGCTCGGCCGACAGGTGTCCCTGGATTCCGCTGATGAAGGCGAACCGCCGGTGTCCGAGATCCAGCAGATGACAGGCGATATCATAGCCCCCCGCCTCGTCGTCGATGCCGACTCCGTCGGCGACCAGACGCCCCGGCCCGCCGGGCGAAATGGTGGCGACCTGGCAGCCCTGCCGCCGGATTTCCTCGATCAGGGTGGCGTCGTCGGCGAACGGCGGGGTCAGGATCAGGCCCTGGCAGCGCTGGGTGGTCATCAGCTCCAGCACCTGCTCGCGCCGGTCGGGGCTCTGTTGCGGCACGTGGCGGGTCATCAGCTGGTAGCCCAGCGACAGACACTCGCGCAGCGCGCCGAGCTCCAGGGCCGAGGCGTAGAAGGAGTTCGGCTCCGCCTCGAGATCGGAGGCCAGGATCAGGGCCAGCATGCGGCTGCCGCCGCCGGCCAGCGAGCGCGCCTGCGGGTTGACGCGGTAGTTCAGCGCCGCGACCGCCGCCAGCACCCGGTCGCGCACCTCGGGGCGGACGTTGGGCCCGCCGTTGAGCACGCGCGAAACGGTGGTCCGCCCGACGCCTGACTGGCGCGCCACATCGTCTATGGTCGGTTTTCTGGCGCTCAAGATCGCTCCCCGCGGATAAGGCCCGCATGCTCCCGCGTCGGCCCCGGCTCCACAATAGGTCGACGCGGCGCGCAGGGCGACCTCATATGTGGCCATGATCGCCCCCCCCGCCGAGTCGACGCCGTCTCATCGATCCCGCTGGTTCATCCTCGGCTACGGCGCGGCCCAGGCCGGGGCCTTCATTTGCTTCATTCCGCTGCTGACCCTGCTGCTGCCGGCCAAGGCCGAGCTGATCGGCGGCGCGGACAAGGCCCTGCTGCTCAGCCAGATGGCCATTCTGGGCGGGCTGAGCGCCGCGGCCGCCAACCTTCTGTTCGGGAGTCTGAGCGACCGAACCCGGGGCCCGCTCGGCCGACGGCGCCCGTGGATCCTCGCCGGGCTGGCGCTGGTCGCCGTGGCGCTGGCCCTGATCGGCGCGGCGAGCGGTCCGTTGCAGTTGGCCTTGGGCGTGGTGGCTTTCCAGCTGGCGGTCAACGCCCTCTACGCGCCGCTGACCGCCCTGGTCCCGGACATGGTGGCCGACGCCCAGAAGGGGCTGGTCTCCGCCTGGGCGGGCGCCGCCCTGCCCATCGCCAACCTGTTCACGGCGGTGGTCGTCACCCGTCTGGCAGGCTCGCCTCCCGTGCAGTTCGCGGTCGTCATCGCCGTGGCCGCGATGATGATCCTGCCCTTCGCCCTGACCGTGCGTGAGCCGCGCTCGCGGCGCCCTGCGGCGGCGCCCCCGCGGCTGTCCTTCGATGCCCTGAAGGACCGGCGGTTCTTCTGGACTTTCGTCTCGCGCCTGCTGGTCGAGAGCGCCGTGGCCATCAACACCCTCTACCTGCTGTTCCTGCTGCAGGACCTGCCCGGCGCGAGGCCAAGAGGGTGGTCCGCCCTCGAGCTGTTCGGCGCGTTGCTGATCGCCTCCACCGTGGCGGCGTCGCTCGGCGGCTTTGTCGGCGGCGTGGGCTCGGACCGGCTGCGAAGACGCCGGATTTTCGTCATCGCCGGCGGCGTCGGCATGGCCGCGGCGCTGGCCCTGATGGTGGTCTGGCCGGCCTGGCCCGGCCCGCTGGCGGGCCAGCTGCTGTTCGGCGCCGCCCATGGCCTGCACGCCACCACCGTCGCGGCCATGACGGCGGAAATCCTGCCTGATCGCGCCACGGCCGGGCGCGATCTGGGGGTGATGAACATGGCCATCGCCCTGCCGCAGAGCCTGGCCCCGGCCTCCGCCGCCGTCCTTCTGGGACTCGGTCTGCCGCTGACCGCCGTCTTCCTGGCGGCGTCCGTCGCCGCCCTGATCGCCGCCGCCGTCCTCGCGCCGCTCAGACGTCTGACCTGAGCGTGTAGGCGTCGAGGGCTCGTCAGGACCCAAGACCTCCGTTGTCCTGCCGATCCCTGGGAGCAGACTTTCTCATCGTCCGCTATGAGTCTCAAAGCGGCGGTTGGAAGGGTCCGCTATGGGTAGGCCGGTCTGACCCCCAGGCGGGGGTCCCTCGAAACACCAAACCGCGGTTGAGCGCCACAGGGTCGGTCAGGTGCAGGAACTTTAGCCGTTCCGCCGGACCGTCGGTAAAATTTCGCACCAACGTCGCCTGAACATTATCGAACCGCGCTTCATCCGCGGGGGTCGGCATTGCGCCGGACGGGAGGCGCGGGTGCCCGGTCTGAGAGAGGTCGACCGCTGGTTCATCGACGAGGTGCTGCCGTTCGAGGCGCGCTACCTCGCCGTGGCCCGCCGCTTCAGCGCGCGCGGCGCCGCCGGCGGGGACGAGGCCGCCGACCTCGTCCATGACGTCTATGCGCGGGTTCTGGCGTCGGAAGGCTGGCGCTTCATCGACGATCCGCGCGCCTATGTGCTGACCATGATCCGCAACCTCGGCATCCAGAAGATCCGTCGCGCGCGCATCGTCGTCATGGAGACCCTCGCCGGCGCAGAAGGGGCCCCGGGCGACGGCGGAACCCCGGACGCCTTCGATGAGGTCTCGGGCCGGCAGAGATTGCGGCTGGCCCTCGACGCCCTGCGGGCGCTGCCGCCGCGCTTCCGCGAGGTCGTCGAACTGCGGCGACTGCATGATCTGCCGTCGCGCAACATCGCCCGGCGGCTGGGCCTCAGCCTGTCGACGGTCGAGAAGCGGCTGGCGCGGGGCATGGTGCTGATGGCCGAAGCGATGACCCGGGCGGACACGCGGATCGCGCCGGTCGGCCGTCCCGCCGTTCGGCCGGGTTCGGGCGACATCGGGCGCCGCCGGGTGAAAAAATAGCGCCGCCTGCTTGGTGGTGCGCGCCCCGTCGTGCGTCTCTATGAACAATATGATGAAAGCGCCGCCCCAATCCGATCCCGGCTCCGCCGCCGACCTGCCCGCGGGCGCGGCCCGACGGGTCGCGGCGGCCATGGACGAGGCCGGCCTGTGGCTGACCCGGCTGGATTCCGGCACGGCCGACCCCGAGGCCTTTGAGCGGTGGCGCGCGGCCGACCCCGCCCATGCGATCGCCTATGCGCGGGTCGCGGCGGCCTGGAGCGCCCTCGACGATACGCCGCCGGTCCTCGCCGCGCCGGCGCGGACGGGGCTGTCGCGGCGCGCGGCCCTGATGTCGTTCGGCGGTCTGGCGCTGGCGGTCGCCGGCGTCGGGGTGTCCGGCAAGGTGCTGGCGCGGGAGCAGGCCCGGACGGGAATCGGCGAACGCCGCACCATCCGTCTGGCGCCCGGGGCCCGGCTCGACCTCAACACCGACAGCCATGTGTTCTGGCGCGTGGGGCCCGATGGCGTGACCCTGTGGCTGGAGCGCGGCGAGATCGCCGTCAGCGCCGCGGCCGGCGCCGGCGCCGTCCATGTCCGCGGCGAGGGCGTCGAATGGCGGCTCGCGCCCGGGCGCTACAACGCCCGGCTCGATGACGGCCGGCTGGAGCTGACGACCCTCGACGGCGTGGCGGAGAGCCGCAAGCCCCGACCGGTCCGCCTGACGCGCGGTGAGCGGCTGATCCTGCGCGATGGCGTCGTCTCGACCGGCGAGGCCCCGGGATCCGCCCTGGCCAGGGCGACCGCCTGGCCGCAGGGCGAGATCGTCTTCGAGGACGCGCCCCTGGAAGAGGCCGTGGCGGAATACAATCGCTATCTGGAGCGAAAGCTGACGATCGCGGATCCGGCGATCGCCCGCCTGCGCATCGGCGGCCGCTTCACCTCCAGCGACCCGTCGGACTTCCTCGCCGCGCTTCAGGCCGTGCTGCCGGTCCGGGCGGAGTCGTCGGGCGCCGGCGTGGTTCTGACCCGGGCGAGATAATTTCGCGGCGACTTGGCGGTTTCCCCGGGGCCGACCGTCCTCCCCGGTGAAGGCGCCGCCGTCGCGGCGTCCGAACCTGAGGTGGGGCCATGAAGTCGACTGTATCTCCTTACGCGCTGTTCGCGGGTCTGACCGCGGCCGTCATTGTTGCGGCCGCTCCGGCCCAGGCCCAGGACCGGGTCCGCGCCTTCGACATCCCGGCCCAGGGCCTCGGCGCGGCGCTGAACGCCTGGTCGGAACAGGCCGATGTGCAGATCCTCTATCCGTCGACGGCGGCCGCCGGCCGGACCGCGCCGGCGGTGCAGGGACGGATGGAGTCGCGCCAGGCCCTGCTGCGCCTGATCGCCGACAGCGGCCTGCGGATCAGCCGCGACGACGGCCGCGTCGTCGCCCTGCAGCCGGTCCGGAGCGATGAGGCGGCGACGGCGATGCTGGAGGAGATCGCCGCCTCCACGGTCGATGACGTCGTCGTCACGGCGCGCGCCGGCGTCAACGGCCGCTCGCGTCTCGACACCAGCTATGCCGTGACCTCGGTCGGCGAGGAGGCGTTGCGCATGCGCAATCCCACCGGCGTCGCCGACGCGCTGAAGTCGGTCCCGGGCTTCTGGGTCGAGGCCTCGGGCGGCGAGGCCAGCGCCAACATCCGCGCGCGCGGCATTCCCCAGGAAGGCTTCTCGGCCGTGGCCCTGCAGGAAGACGGCCTGCCGGTCCAGCATGACGCCGGCCTCGGCTATCTGAACGCCGACCAGTCCTTCCGCCTCGACGAGACGATCGATCGCATGGAGGTGGTTCGCGGCGGTCCGTCGTCGATCTTCGCCTCCTATGCGCCGGGCGGCACGATCAACTTCATCACCCGCAAGGGCGGCGACCGCTTCGAAGGCCTGGTCAAGGCCCAGGTCGGCGATTACGGCTATTATCGCACCGACGCCTGGGTCGGCGGCCCGATCGGCGACTGGCGCTTCGGCGTCGGCGGCTTCTATCGCACCTCGGAGGGCGTGCGCGATCCCGGCTTCACCGCCGACGAGGGCGGCCAGATCCGCGTCTCTCTCGGGCGCGACTTCGATCGCGGCTCGATCGAATTCAACGTCAAACATTTCGACGATCAGGTCATGCTGCAGGCCGGCGTGCCCCTGAAGTTCGACGCGAACGGCGATCCGACGGACGTGCCGGGCTTCGACGCCCTGAGCGGGACCCTGTCCGGGCCGGAGACCAACCAGCTGACGCTGCGCGGCGCGAACGGCGCCTTCGACTGGGACCTGAGCCGGGGCACCGACGTCGAGCTGACCCAGTATACGGCGATCTTCAAATACGACCTCGGCGGCGGCTGGGATTTCGAGAACCGCACGCGTCACCGGACGTCGGACAGCTACCGCATCGGCCTGTTCCCCAATACGCCGGTGCTGGGTTCCGATCGCATCGCCCGGTATCGCGCCGCCCTGCTGGCCGCCACGCCGGGGGCGACCGACGTCCAGCTGCGCTACACCACCACCGGCGAAATCTTCACGCCCGACCAGAACGGTAATGGCCTGGTCGTCGACGGTTCGCTGCGTTGGGTCCATGTGCCACTCGACGAAACCATCAACGACGCCCGCCTGATGCGGACCTTCGAGGTCGGCGGCCAGTCGCACCAGATCGCCCTGGGCCTGTATCTCGCCAAGGTCGAGGAGAGCTTCGACCGCTACTCCGCCAACGTCATGCTGGATGTGCAGGAGAACGCCCGGCGACTGGATCTGGTCGCCGTCGATGCGGCCGGGACCGTGCTCTACAGCATGACTGACAACGGCGTGACCCGCTACGGCGCCGAGTTCGCGGACGGCGACGGGGAATCGACGACGACGGCCCTGTATCTGACCGACGAATGGAACCTGAGCGATGCCCTGCGCATCGACGCCGGCGTCCGCTGGGAGCGGATCGAACTCACCGGCTCCAGCCAGGGCACGACGACCGTCAATCTGGGCCAGACCCCGTCCCTGGCCGACGACACCTTCCTGACCGGATCCGGAGTCTTCACCGCGCTGGACCGGGCGTTCGACCACACCGGCTGGACCCTGGGAGTCGACTGGCGCTTCGCCGAGGGGATGGGTCTGTTCGCCCGCCACACCTCCACCTTCCGCCTGCCGTCGCTCGGCGATTTCATCACCGACGCCGGCAACACCTCGCCGTTCGTTCAGGAAATGGCGCTGTCGGAAGCGGGCTACAAGCTGTCGACCGCCAGCCTCGATCTCTACGCCACGGCCTTCTACACCGCCTATGACTCCCTGACCTTCGGCGGGCTGCAGTTCGACCCCGTCAGCGGCGGCTACGTCAGCCAGACCTCGGTCACCGACACCACCACCCTCGGCCTTGAGCTGGAGGGTCGCTGGACGCCCCTCGACTGGTTCGACCTGACGTTCAACGCCACCGTCCAGAACCCCGAGTTCGGCGACTATATCTACTACGAAGGCACCGGGCCCAATCCGGTCGAGCGGGACTTCTCGGGCAACCAGATCAACCGGACGCCCAAGGAGCTGTACCGTCTGATTCCGGCGCTGAACCTGCTGAACGACCGCCTCAGGGTCGAGGTCGATCTCCAGCGCTACGGCAAGCGGTTCTCCGATGCGGCCAACACCGCGCCGCTGCCGGCCTACAACCTGATCAACGCCACGGTGCGCTACGACCTGACCGAACAGGTGTCGATCTATGGCTACGGCACCAACCTCGCCGACGAGATCGGCCTGACCGAGGGCAACCCCCGCGCCGGCCAGATCGTCAGCGGGGAGGCCGGCGCCCTCTATGGCATCGGCCGCCCCGAGTTCGGCCGCTCGTTCCGCGTGGCGGTGATGTACCGCTTCTGACCGACGACCGGCGGCGGCGCTCCGTTGCGTCGCCGCCGGAGCCACCTTCCCGCCGGACCGAGGACGACCATGCGCCGACTGCTCCAGCTAGCCGCGATCCTGTTCCTGGCCGCGGTCGCCCCGGCTGCCCTGGCCAACGAACCGGACCCGCGGCCGGACCTCGTCCTGACCGGAGAGCTGGGCCGCGCCGACCATGAGCGCTACAGGGAGGTCGCGTTCGATCTGCCCGAGGGCGTGACGCGGCTGTCGGTCGTATTCGCCTATTCCGGCAAGGAGGAGCGGTCGGTCATCGACCTGGGCCTGTTCGATCCGCAGCGTTTCCGCGGCTGGAGCGGCGGCGCGCGCGATCGTTTCACGATCTCCACCGAGGAGGCGACGCCCGGCTATCTGCCCGGCCCGCTGCCGGCCGGGCGCTGGCGGCTGATCCTCGGGGCTCCGAACATCCGTCCGGAGGGTGCGGCCCGCTACGAGGCGAAGATCTTCTTCGAGCGCGAACCCCGGCCGGCCGACTTCGCGGCGGGCTATCCGCTGCCCGCGCCGCTGAATCCCGCCGCCGGCTGGTATCGCGGCGATCTTCACGCGCACACGGGCCACAGCGACGCCTCGTGCCGGACCCGGTCCGGCGCCAGGGCGCCCTGTCCGACCTATCGCACGGTCGAGGCGGCCGCGGCTCGCGACCTCGACTTCATCGCCGTCACCGACCACAACACCACCGCCCACTACGCCGCCCTGCGCGAGCTGCAGCCGGCCTTCGACGATCTGCTGCTGGTTCCGGGGCGCGAGATCACAACCTTCTTCGGCCACGCCAACGTCTTCGGCCCGACCGACTTTCTCGACTTCCGCATGACCGACGCCGGCGCGCCGGCGCCCGGAAGCTGGCTGGACGCCGCCCGGGCCGAAGGCGGCCTGGTCTCGGTCAACCATCCGGGTCTGCCCTCTGGCGAGATCTGCATGGGCTGCGGCTGGATCCTCGACCTGGCGGATTCGGCCGCCTTCGACCTCGTGGAGGTCGTCAACGGCGGAACCCTGAGCCAGACCGGTTCGGCCGAAGGACCGTTGCAGGGCTTCGATTTCTGGCACGCCCGGTTGAACGCCGGGGCGCGGGTCATCGGCGTCGGCGGCAGCGACAACCACGACGCCCTGAGCCCCCTGGACCAGCCGGGGGCGATCGGCGATCCGACCACGGTCGTCCACATGAGCGAACTGTCGCTCGCGGGGTTGCTGGACGGGTTGCGGGCCGGGCGGGTCTTCATCGATCTCGACGGCCGGCCGGATCGGCTGCTGGACATGAGCGCGCGGGCCGGTGACCGGCGGGCTGTCATGGGCCAGACCCTGGCCGTGGCGCCCGGCGAGCGCGTCCAGGTGACGGTGACCGTCCGCGGCGTGGACGGCGGACGGATGGAGGCCGTGGTCGACGGCGTTCCAACGCCGGACCTGTCACGGGACATCCCGGCCGACAGCGTCGACCTGACACTGGACTGGGCGGGCGGCGAGGCGGGCCGGTGGCTGCGGGTGGATGTCCGGGATGCGTCCGGGGGGCTTGTTCTGATCGGAAATCCAATCTTCCTGCAGACGGCGGTCCACACACCGCCGAGCCAGAGATCACA
>NZ_CALMZS010000115.1 GCF_937870815.1 uncultured Brevundimonas sp. | reverse complement strand
CAGACCCGGCGGGTGCTGCTGGCCAAGGCCCTGATCCACCAGACCGACCTGTCGATGGCCCAGGTGGCGCTGGCCTCGGGTTTCGGCAGCGTGCGCCGCTTCAACGAGACCTTCCAGGCGCTCTATGAGCGTCCGCCCTCGGCCCTGCGACGGCGCGGCGAGACGGTCCGCCGGGGCGGCGTCCGCCTCGGCCTGTCCTATCGTCCGCCCTACGACTGGGCGACGATGCTCGAGGCGCTGGCCGCGCGCGGCGACGCCGTCGAGGGCCGCAGATGGTCGCGCGTCCTGGTCCGGGCGGTCGACGGGGCCGACGGCTCCGTTTCGGTCGAGCCGGCCGGGGCGGGGCGGGTCGCCGTCTGCGTCGAGGCCGACGACCTGAGGGCCCTGCCCGGGGTGCTGGCCCGCGTGCGGCGGGTGTTCGACCTGTCGGCCGACCCGGACGCCATCGCGCGCGACCTGTCGGCCGACCCGGCGCTGAAACCGCTGGTCGCCGCCCGCCCCGGCCTGCGCCTGCCCGGCCAATGGCTCGACGACGGCGCCGAGCCGCCGAGCGACCGGCTGGACGAAACAGGCCTGGCCGCGCGCGCCGGGTCGTGGCGGCCGTGGCGGGCCTACGGCGCCCTGCACCTGGCCGTGGCCGGGATCGCGCCCGCCGACCTGTTGGAGAAGACCGATGCGAAACACGCCGCCTGAAACCCTGACCCTGGACCGCGTCGCCACGCCCGTGGGCGAGATGCTGCTGGTCACGGACCGGGAGGGCGCCGTGCGGGCGCTCGACTTCGCCGACCACGAGGCGCGGATGAGGCGGCTGCTGCGCCGCCATTGCGGGGGGGAGCCGGTTCTCGTCGGGGGGCGGGCCCCCGAAGGCGTGCGCCGTGCGGTCGAGGCCTATTTCTCGGGCGAGGTGCGGGCGCTGGACGGCGTCGCGGTGAGGACCGGCGGCACGGCCTTCCAGAAGGCGGTCTGGGCCGCGCTGCGGGCCATCCCGGCCGGCGAGACGCGCAGCTACGGCCAGCTGGCGGCGGCGGTCGGCGCGCCGAGGGCGGTCCGCGCCGCCGGACTGGCCAACGGCCAGAACCCCGTCGCGGTGATCGTGCCCTGCCACCGGGTGATCGGCGCGAACGGGACCCTGACCGGCTACGCCGGGGGGCTGGAGCGCAAGCGCTGGCTGCTCGCGCACGAAGGGGTGTCCGCCTGACCGCGGGGGGACCGACCCCCGATTTCTCCCCCCGCGGCCTTGATTTCCCCGGCGACCGGACTAGATTGCACCTGCTTATGCTGAAAGTGAGTATAAGTCGGCGGCGGGCCCCGGGGCGCCACCGCCGTTCTTCGGACCCCTAATTTGCTCAACTCGAGCAAAAGGCGAGGGAAAAATGGCCGACGGCGCCTTCGGACTGAGCAGGGAGCTGGAGCTGGCCACCGCGCCGGTCTGGGCCAAGGTCCGCGATCATGTGACGCCGCTGGAATGGCCGGCGCAGGCGGCGCTGATCCACGAGATCAACCAGCTGAAGCGCGAGCGCGACGCGGTCGTCCTGGCCCACAACTACATGACGCCGGAAATCTTCCACGGCGTCGGCGACTATGTCGGCGACAGCCTGGGCCTGGCCAAGGAGGCCGCGAGGTCGAAGGCCGGGGTGATCGTCCAGGCGGGCGTGCATTTCATGGCCGAGACCTCGAAGATCCTGTCGCCCGACAAGACCGTGCTGATCCCCGACCTGCGCGCCGGCTGCTCGCTGGCGGCCTCGATCACCGGGGCCGACGTGCGGCTGATCAGGCAGCGCTATCCCGGCCTGCCGGTGGTCACCTACGTCAACACCACGGCCGAGGTGAAGGCCGAGACCGACATCTGCTGCACCAGCGCCAACGCCGTCCAGGTGGTCGAGTGGGCGGCCCGGGAATGGGGCGTCGACCGCGTCATCCTGATCCCCGACGAATACCTGGCCCGCAACGTCGCGGCCCAGACGACGGTCGGCATTATCGCCTGGAAGGGCCGCTGCGAGGTGCATGAGCGGTTCACCGCCGCCGACATCGCCGAGATGCGCGCGGCCTGGCCGGGGGCGGAGATCCTGGCCCACCCGGAATGCCCGGAGGAGGTGCTGGCGGCCTCGGACTTCGCCGGCTCCACCGCGGCGATGATCGACCACGTCACGGCGCGCAAGCCGAAGCAGGTCGTCCTGATCACGGAATGCTCGATGGCCTCCAACGTCGCCGCAGACGCGCCCGGCGTGCAGTTCATCGGCCCGTGCAACCTGTGTCCGCATATGAAGCGGATCACCCTCGAGAACATCCGCGACTGCCTCGTCCACATGCGGTTCGAGGTGACCGTGCCGGAAGACATGGCCGACCGGGCCCGCCTCGCGGTCCAGCGGATGATCGATCTGCCGCCGCCGGCCGCGCCGGCCCGGTACGATCTCGTGCGGGCCCGGCATCATGTGGCGGTGGAGTTGATCTGATGCACTATGTTCCGCCGGTCCGCGCCGTGGCCACGGTCGACCCGAGGACCCTGCGGCTTCTCGCCGTCCTGGCCTTGTGGCTCAGGTCGGGGAAGGCCACCTCCCGGGCATGACCGAAACCAACGCCCCCCGCCGTCCAGGCCCCTGGGACCCCCGGCCCGGGGACATCGCCCCGGCCGGGCCCGCCGCCGAGCCGGCCCGCGCGGCCGAGCCGCCGCTGGACAAGGGCCAGCATCCCGCCTGGGCCGTGGCCTCGACCCTGCTGCTGGGCGGCTTCATCTGGGCGGTCACCGGCAGCTGGGTGATCGCCGTGGCCCTGATCTGGGGCCTGTTCGTGCACGAGTACGGCCATGTCCTGGCCATGAACCGCCTCGGCATGGGCCCGGCCCGGATCTACATCATCCCCTTCCTCGGCGGAGTGGCGAAAAGCCAGCGCCTGCCGCAGAGCGAATGGCACGGGGTGCTGGTGTCGCTGGCCGGACCGGCCTTCGGCCTGCTGGCCGCCATTCCGTTCCTCGCCGGCTTCGTCGTCACGAACAACGGCCTGTGGCTGCAGGGGGTGTTCGCCATCGCCCTGATCAATCTGGTCAACCTCGCCCCGGCCCCGCCGCTGGACGGCTCCAAGGCGCTCGGCCCGGTGCTGGCCGGCGTCCATCCGATGCTCGAAAAGGCCGCGCTGATGCTGGTCGGGGTCGTGGTCGTGCTCTGGGGTCTCACCAACGGCAGCTATATTTTCGCGGCGTTCCTGGCCGTCGCCCTGTTCGGACATCTGCGGCGCGGCGCGTGGCGGCCCGAGGGCCGGCCGCTGACCCGCGGCGAGTCCGCGCGCAGCGTCGGCCTGTTCCTGCTCACCGCCGCGGCCTGCGCCGGCCTGGCTCTGGCGGCCCTGATGCCGGTGACCGGATCGCCGGCCGAGGCGGCGGCGCTGGGGGCGAGCTATTTCGAGTTCGGCCGGTGAGCCGGATCGACCATGACGGACCGCTGATCATCGGCGGCGGACTGGCGGGCCTTTCGGCCGCGCTGGAGGCGGCCCCGCGCAGGACGCTGGTGGTGACGCCCGCGCCGCTGCTGCAGGCCTGCGCGTCGGCCTGGGCCCAGGGCGGGGTGGCGGCGGCGCTGTCGGCCTCGGACGCGCCGGCCCTGCACGCGGCGGACACCGAGGCGGCGGGGGCGGGGCTGGTCGAGCCCGCGGCCGCGCGCCTGCTGACCGCCGACGGCCGCGCCACGGTGGAGTGGCTGGCCGCGCTGGGCGCGCCGTTCGACCGTGACGCGGCCGGCGGCTTCGCCGTCAGTCTCGAGGCCGCCCATTCGCGGGCGCGCGTGGCCCGGGTGGGCGGCGACGGGGCCGGGCGGGCCATCCTGTCGGCCCTGGTCGCCGCCGCCCGGGCCGCGCCGCACATCGAGGTGTGGGAGGACGGACGGCTGCGCGGCCTGATCCAGGACGCGTCCGGGCGGGTCCGCGGGGCCGTGATCGACCGCGACGGCCGGCGGGTCGAGGTGCTGGCCCCGGCGGTGGTGCTGGCCACCGGCGGCGCGGGCGGCCTTTACGCCCACACCACCACCCCGGCCTCGCTGCTGGGCGAGGGCATGGCGCTGGCCTGGCGGGCCGGGGCGGAGATTCTCGATCCGGAGTTCGTCCAGTTCCATCCGACGGCGATGGATGTCGGCCTCGACCCGATGCCGCTGGCCACCGAGGCGCTGCGCGGCGAGGGCGCCCGGCTGATCGACCGCGAGGGCCGTCTCCTGCTCGGCGAGGCCGCCGGCGCCGACCTGCAGTCCCGCGACGTCGTGGCCCGCGCCGTCCATGCGGCGCGCGCGGCCGGGCTCGGAGCCTTTCTGGACGCCCGGACCGCGGTCGGGGCCGCCTTTCCGCGCCAATTCCCGGCGGTCTTCGCCGCCTGCATGCGGGCGGGGCTGGATCCGCGCCAGTCGCCGATCCCGGTGGCCGCGGCGGCCCACTACCACATGGGCGGCATCGCCGCCGGGCCGGACGGGCGCACCACGCTCGAGGGCCTGTTCGCCGTGGGCGAATGCGCCGCCACCGGCGTGCACGGGGCCAACCGGCTGGCCTCGAACTCCCTGCTCGAGGCCGCCGCCTTCGGGCGCCGCACCGGCCGCGCCGCCGGCCAGGCGCGCAGCGCCGCCGGACCCGTCTACGCCCCCGATCCGCCCCCCGAGCCGGCCCCCGATCTGGCCCCGGAGGCCCTGGCCCGGCTGCGCCGCGTGATGAGCGCCGAGGCCGGCGTGGTCCGGGACGCGGCGGGCCTGGGCCGCGCCCTCGCGGTGATCGACGACCTGGAGGCGCGGACGCCCGGCGCCGCGCCGCTGGCCGCCGCCCGCCTGATCGTCGGGTCCGCCCTGGCCCGGCGCGAGAGCCGGGGCGGCCACTGGCGCCGCGACTTTCCGGCCGCGGCCCCCGAAGCGCGCCACACCCGCCTCCGCGCCCCCGTCCCGGCCCTGGCCGGGTGAGCGGAGAGACCATGATCCGGCGTCCGCCCGACCTGTTGATCGAACCGGTGGTGCGGCTGGCCCTGGCCGAGGACCTCGGCCGCGCCGGCGATCTGACCGGCCAGGCCTGCATCCCCCCGGACGCGCGGCTGCGGGCGGCGTTCGCGGCCCGTCAGCCGGGGGTCCTCGCCGGCGTCGACTGCGTGCGGCTGGCCCTGGCGGCCCTGGACCCGGCGGCCCGCCTCGACGCCAGGTTCGCCGACGGCGCGGCCTTCGAGGCCGGGGCGGTGCTGGTCGAGGCCGAGGCCGACGCCCGCGCCTTCCTCGCCGCCGAGCGCACGGCGCTGAACCTGCTGGGGCGGCTGTGCGGGGTGGCGACCCTGACCCGGGCCTATGTCGACGCGGTCGCGGGCACGGGGGCGCGCATCGCCGACACCCGCAAGACCACGCCCGGCCTGCGCGCGCTGGAGAAGCACGCCGTGGCCTGCGGCGGCGGGGTCAACCACCGCTTCGGACTGGATGACGCCATCCTGATCAAGGACAATCACGTGGCCGTCTGCGGCGGCGTCGGGCCGGCCATCCGGCGCGCCCGGGCCGCGGCCGGCCATCTGGTCAGGATCGAGATCGAGGTCGACGGCCTGGCCCAGCTGGACGAGGCCCTGGCCGAGCGCCCGGACGTCGTCATGCTCGACAATTTCAGCCCCGGGATGCTGCGCGAGGCGGTCGCGCGAACCCGGGCCCTGCCCGCCGACCGGCCGCTTCTGGAGGCGTCCGGCGGGGTCCGGCTCGACACCGTCCGCGCCATCGCCGAGACCGGCGTCGACATCATTTCGGTCGGTGCGCTGACCCATTCGGCGCCGTCGCTCGACATCGGCCTCGACGCCCTGTGAAAGCGCGGCGGTAAGGAACGGCCGCCGCCGGGTTCCGTTTTCCTGAACAGGCAGTTCAAGGAGCGAACCATGAGCAAGGCGCCGAAAATTCCGAAGGAGCAGCGCAGCTTCGGGGGCGAGAAGGCCAATCTCTCCGGCGATTCCGTCGATCGGCGGGACAAGCGGACGGACGTGTATGACGGCCAGCCCGGCGACGCCGGGATCAACACCGCCGAACAGGGGCGGTTCGGCGACATCAAGCAGAACACCACCCAT
The DNA here is from genome assembly GCF_937870815.1 of uncultured Brevundimonas sp. Taxonomy (GTDB): domain Bacteria; phylum Pseudomonadota; class Alphaproteobacteria; order Caulobacterales; family Caulobacteraceae; genus Brevundimonas. Next base: position 21,020 of record NZ_CALMZS010000115.1, on the reverse strand, counting down.
CAGGGCTATCAGCAGGACCGGTGAGATGGGCCGCGACTCAGACGCCGCCGCCCCCGCCGCGGCGGGTTCCGACGCCGGCGGCCTGCACGGGGCGGGCCGCGGCGCACCCCGGTTCGGCCCCCTGGGCGACGGTTCCCTGATTCAGTGGAAGGTGCGGGAGCGACACCGATGAGCAACAACCAGCATACCCCCGAACCCGTCGACGAGAAGCGCTGGGGCGGCCCCGGCTCCAGTCATCAGAACGCCCGGGCCGAACCGCCGTCGTTCGTGGACCCGCGCCGGGGCGGCCCGACCAATCCGCGCAACAGCAAGGTCTCGGGCGGCGGCGGCGAGCGGGACCTGAAGCACAGCCATGACGACGCCCACCGGTCGTCCAAGGGCCACCGCGACGCCTGAACTCAGGCCGTCGGCCCTGCGTCGGCGGTCGGCGCGGCCGTCGGGGCGTTTTCAGCCGCGACCGGCTGGATCTTCACCGTCGGAGTCGGCGCCGGCGCCGGAGCCTCGGCGTCCGCAGGCGGAGCGGCGTCCGCCCCGGTCCGCGCCTCGCCGCCCTCCTGGGCGACCAGCAGGCTGTAGGCGATGGCCCCGGCGTCGCGCACCGCCTCGGTCGGGTCAAGGCTGGCCTGGACCAGCCGCGGCGTCTCGGCCCCGGTCGACCGGCGCGCCGCATAGGTGAAGGCGGCGCCGGCGCCGGAACGGCCGCCGAAGCGATAGAACAGATGGTCGCCGACCTGGCTGACCCGGACCAGCGACTGGCGCCATTGCGGCGACACGCCGGTGGTGTGGAAATGGGTGGCGTTGCCGACCCCCGCGTAGACGCCGCCCGACAGGGCGCTGGAGGCGATCTCGCGGGCGCGGTTCCAGGCGGCGCGGTTGACGCGGCCGCGCATCGAGCCGTCGCAGGTGAAGCTGAACTGGCAGCCGGTCCGCCGCCCGGCCCCCTGGAAGACCACGCCGCAGACGCTGTTGGGGAAGGCGCGGTGCCGGACGCGGTTGAGGACCACCTGGGCCACCGCCCTCATGCCGTCCCGGCCCTCGCCGCGGGCCTCGTAATAGGCGGCCTGGGTCAGGCATTCGAGATCGCGCGAGGCGTCCAGCGCGCCGCCCAGCTGGAAGGGCTGGGCCGCCAGGGGGCCGGTCAGGCTGATCCGGCGCAGGCCGCGGTCGGTCGAGCGGCTGCGAAGCTGCTCGAGCCGGGCGGCCAGCAGGGCGGACTGCCGGTCGCGCTGGGCCGGGCCCGCGACCGTATAGGGATCATGCCGGCGCGCGATGGCCAGGGCGCTCTCGTCCAGACCCCCGGCGGCGGCGGCCAGCGCCTCCTCGGTGAAGCCGGCCGCGGTGGCGCTTTCGATGCGCTCGGCCTGGGCCCGCACCGTGGTCGCCTTGGCCGCGGCTCCGCCCAGATAGGCGCAGCCGATCGCCAGGCCCACGGTCGCGCCGAACATCGCCGCCGCCACGCCCGGCCGGATTCTGGCCTTGCGGTCGACAGGAGGAATCGCACGCGAATGCGAGGGCTTCGGCAAGGGCTCGATCCTGTTCAGCAGGGCGCAATGCCGCCCCCGGGGTAGTCTCGCGGCCGGGCGACACGGGGTCGCGGTCCGGCTGCGGCAGATCGATGGTCGGCGAACCGGCCGACCGCCGACGACGCGCCTTAAGCCAGCCGTTTATGGCGGGAATGTGGTTGATTCGCAAGATTCCCGCCGCAGTCAGCATAGGCGCGCGCCTCGCAGGTAATTTCGAGGTCGGCCGAGCGCGTCACCGGATCGGGTCGAAAGTGACCATACGGAATACTGTATAGAACATCACTTCGTCTACCCGTATCGGGTCATGGACGTTCATTGGGAACTGGACGGCCGCATTATTGTTGTCTTTCCTCAGACGTGGGCCCCGGCGACGTCTTGGACGCGCCCGCGCCGGAACGCCTGGCGCGGCCCCGGCGTTCAGGCTGCACAGCAAATGGAGCTCCCCATGAAACGCACCATCCTGGTCCTCGCCTCGACCGTGGCCGTCGCCGGCGTGACCGCCTGCGGCCACACCATCGAACAGAAGGCCGCCACCGGAGCCATCGCCGGCGCCGTGGTGGCCGGCCCCGTCGGCGCGGCCGTGGGCGGCGCGGCCGGGGCCGCCGTCGGCCAGGCCGAGAAGCCGAACTGACACAGTCGCCGGCCGAATGCGGGGCGGGGGGCCGCCTCCGTACGGCCGCCTTGATTTCCGTCTCCATATGGGCTTAGCCCGGCCGGGCGCCGTCCGCCCGCGCCGTTCGCGCACCCGCCACACGCCACACGCCATGAAGGACATCGACGACCCCACGCATGAGAGATCTCAAACAAACCGGCTTCACCGACCGCCTCACCGCCCAGCAGGAGGCCAGGAAGGCCCTGCTGGCGCGCTTCAAGCCCAAGCCCGCCGCCCCCGATCCCGAATTCGACCGGCTGGCTGAGAAGCGCGCCGCCGAAAAGGAGGCCCTGCGCCAGCAGCGCGAGCTGGAAAAGGCCGAGGTGCGGCGCCAGAAGGCCGAGGCGGAGGCCGCCCGGCTGGGCGCCGAACGCGAGGCCCAGGACGCGATCGAGGCCGAGAAGCGCGCCGCCCGCAAGGAACGCAAACAGCTGACCAAGGAAGAGCAGAAGGCCGCGCGCGACGCCCGCTACGCCGCCCGCAAGGCGCGCAAACGCTAGAGCCTGATTCACGGCTCCAGCATAATCCTGGAGCCGGCCCCGACCGCCCTCAGGTCGACAGGTCGCCCAGCACGGCGGCCAGCTGTTCGCCGGAATAGGGCTTTCTGACGAACGGCCAGGGCGCGTCCGCCAGCGCCGCGTCGACATCCTCTCCGGCGTAGCCGGAGGTCAGTATGATCCTCATGTCGGGCCACGCCCGGGCGCTTTCCCGGGCCAGTTCGATGCCGGTCATGCCGCCGGGCATGACGACGTCGGTCAGCATGATGTCGAAGCGCTCCCGCCCGAGCAGTTCGAGGGCCTGGGGGGCGGTCTCGGCCGAGCGGACCTCGAGGCCCAGCCCTTCCAGCAGCTCCTGCGCCACCGCGGACACGCCGGGGTCGTCCTCGACCAGCAGCAGGCGGCGACCGGCGGCCAGGACGCGAAGGTCGGCCGCCGGCGCGGCCGGCTCGACCTTTTCCACCGGCCCGAGCGGCGGCAGGTACAGGCGGACCTCCGTGCCGCGCCCGACCGTCGAGGTCACCCGGACGCCGCCGCCGCTCTGCCGGGCGAAGCCGTAGACCTGGCTCAGCCCCAGGCCGGTGCCCTTGCCGACCGGCTTGGTGGTGAAGAACGGCTCGAACACGCGCTCCATCACCTCCGGGGCCATGCCGCTGCCGTTGTCCGAGACCGAGACGCAGACATAGTCCCCGGCCTTCAACCCGGCGATCTCGCCCTCGCCGACGGGACAGACCAGGGTCTGGATGCTGACCCTGCCACGGTCGCCCAGGGCGTCGCGGGCGTTGACCACCAGGTTCAGCAGCGCCGCCTCGAACTGGGCCGGATCGACGCTGACCCTGGCCCCGCCCCGCCGCAATTTCAGCCTGAACTCGATCGCCTCGCCGAGGGCCCGCCGGAGCAGCGGCTCGCTCTCGCGGATCAGGCCGTTCAGGTCGGTGGGTTCGGGCCGCAGCGCCTGGCGCCGCGAGAAGGCCAGCAGCTGGTGGGTCAGCCGCTCGCCGCGCCGCGCCGCCGACAGCGCCGCCTCGCCGAGCTTCTTCTGCCGCGCGGCGTCGTCCGGCGTCCTCAGCATCATGTCGAGCGCGCCGATCACCACGGTCAGCAGATTGTTGAAGTCGTGGGCCACGCCGCCGGTCAGACGCCCCACCGCCTCCATCCTCTGGGCGTGCATCAGGTCCGCCTCGGCCTTGGCCTTCTCGGCGAGGGCCTCTCCGACCCGCTCCTCCAGCAGTTCGTTGATCCGCTTCAGGTCGTCCTCGGCGCGCTTGGCCTCGGTGACGTCGATATTGGCGCCGACATAGCCCTGGAAATGTCCCGCCCCGTCGAACCGCGGCACCCCCTCGCAGCGCAGCCAGCGCAGGCCGAGCGCCGGATGGTTCACCCGGATGACCCCCTCGAAGCGGTCGCGGCTGGCGAAGGCGCGCGCGTAGGCCGCCTCGAAACCGGGCAGGTCGTCCGGATGCGCCAGCCGTTTCAGGGCCCCGTCGAGCGCCTCGTCCGAATCGATGCCGAAGAAGGTCTTGTAACGCCGGTTGGCGAAGGTGGTGCGGGCGCTCTCGTCGCTCATCCAGATCAGCGCCGGGGCGCTGTCGGCGACGGTCCGGAAGCGGTTCTCCGACTCCTCGAGGCGGGCCTGCGCCTCGCGGATGTCGGTGACGTCGAACGCCACGCCGACAAAGCCGAGCAGTTCGCCGCCGGCCCCGAACCGCGGGCGCGAGAACGACTTGAGCCAGCGGTATTCGCCGTCGTGACGCAGATAGCGGGCCTCCATGGAGAACGGCTGGCCGGCGGCCTCTCCCGAGAGCGACTCCCGCAGCACCCGCTCCTGGTCGTCCGGGTGGATGATGGCGCGCCAGTCCAGCAGACGCGCCGCCTCATAGGTTCCCCCGTGAAAGGCCACATAGGCCTGGTTGACGAAGGCCCGGGTGCGGTCCTGCTGCGTCACCCAGATCAGCACGGGGGCGGTGTCGGCGATGGCCCGGAAGCGTTCCTCGCTCTCGCGGACCTCGGCCTCGGCCCGGGTGCGTTCGATCTCGGTCCAGGTTCGTACGGCGACTTCCTGGAGCAGGCTGATCTCCTCGTCCGTCCACTCCCTGACCCGTGAGTCGTGGGCGTAGAGGAAGGCGCGCAGGCGGCCGGCGCGGATCAGCGGGGCCCGCATCAGCGACCGTGTTTCGAGCCGTTCGAAGATCTCCAGCGCATCGCGCGTGCGGGGGTCCTGGCGGACATCGGAAATGCGGATGGTGCGACCGGCGGCCAGGTCCGAGATCAGTTGGGGGCCGAATTCCTCCAGCGGGAACTGGCCGCGGGCGCTGACCGCGTCGGCCGTCCAGTCCCGGCTCATGGTCACCAGCCCGCGTTCCTGGTCCACCTCGCCGTAGCCGACCCGCTGGGCCCGGAGCTCGGAGCCCAGGGCGCGCTCGACCTCGACCATGATGTCGTCGGGCGACGTCAGGTCCCGCAGCGAGTCCGTCAAGGCCAGCAGGAACGACTGGCGGCGCTCCTGGCGCGCCATGGCCTCGATCGCCTCGCGCGTGTCGGTGACGTCGAAGGACATGCCGACATGGCCCATGAAGGCGCCGTTGGCGTCGAACCGGGGATTGACCGCCACCCGCATCCAGCGCCAGGCCCCGTCGGACCGCCGGAACCGCGCCTCGAAGCCGTAGGGACGACGCCCCGGCCGCCGCCCGGCCTGCATGGCGTCGATGGCCGTGATGTCGTCGGGGTGAATGGCGTCGCGCCAGACGTGGCCGAGGATCTCGTTCGCCGGCCGCCCGTGGAAGTTCACGAGCGCGGCGTTGACGAACTCCACCTCGCCCTGGGCGTTGGTCAGCCAGACGGGGGAGGGGGCGGTGTCGGCCATCAGCCGGAAGCGCGCCTCGCTCTCGCGCAGCGCGGCCTCGGCGGCCTTGGCGCCGGAGATGTCGACGACGACGGCGATATAGTCCTCCACCGTGCCGTCCGGAGCGGTCAGGGCCCGGATGCTTATGACCACCCAGACGATCGACCCGTCCGGCCTGACATAGCGTTTCTCGAGCTGGGACCCTCCTTCGCGGAGGGCCTGCTCCAGCGCCCGGCGGGTCGGTTCGACATCGTCCGGGTGGCTGACCGCTTCGGTGCTCAGTCCGACGATCCGGTCCGGCGGCACCCCGAGGATTTCGGCGTAGCGGGCGTTGGCGCTGACGATGGCGCCGTCCAGCCCGACCCGGGTGATGCCGGCGGACGCCTGGTCGACCATGGCCTGAAGCTGCCCTTCGCGCTGGCGCAGCGCGGTTTCGGCGGCCCGGGCCTCGGTGACGTCGACATTGACGCCGATCATCCCGAGCAGGCGGCCGTTCGCGTCGAGGCGCGGCCGGGCCTCGGTGTGGAGCGTCCGCCACGCCCCGTCGGCGCGCCGATAGCGGGCCTCGACCTCGAGGGGGGCGGCCTGCTCGATGGCGGCGCGGACGGCGGCGGCGACCCGCTCCCGGTCATCCTCGTGCAAGACCGAGGTGAAGTCGAAGCCGTCCCCCGACCCCGTCACGCCCCAGAATTCCCGGAGCGCCTGGTTGAGGTGCGCGCACTTTCCGTCCGCGTCGCTCATCCACAGCATCACCGGAGCCTGCTCGCTGATCAGGTGCAGCCGACGTTCGCTCTCGCTGATCCGGTCGGCCGACTGGCGCAGGGCGTCGACGGTGGCGTCGAGCCGCTGCGGAATCTTGCGCAGCGACGCCGCCACGATCGTGGCGAACAGTCCGACGACGATGAAATTGATGGTGGCGACCACGCCCGCGCGGCCGGACACGGCGGACCCGCCCGCGTCCCAGCCGACCAGGGCCCAGCCGCCGGCGAGACAGGCGGCCAGGGCCACGCCTCCCGCCAGCCGCCCCCCCGCAAGCGCGGCCACGATCACGGCCGGCAGCAGGATGGTGAAGCCGGCGCCGTCGGCGTAGAGGGCGGACAGCGCCCAGCGGACCAGCAGCATGACGGCGGCGCTGGCGAGGCCGATCAGCACCGGGGCCCACCACCGGCGCGCACGGATGCGTGCGAGCCGCAACACCCCCGCATCGATGTCGGAAATACGCCGAAACACCCCGTCCGCGCCCAAAACATCCCCCGCTCGCGCGTACGCGACTCCGGCGCAACGTATCGGTCCGGATTGCGTTCCGGCAAGCGTGGCGCTTCGGCCCGGCGGCTCCGTCGCGCCCCCCGCGCGGCTTGCGTGCCCGCCGGGGGGCGCCTAACTCCAGGGCCGATCCGTACCAGCATCAGGAGTTTGCATGAGCGTGACCATCGACACCGGCCTTTCCGAGACGGCGCGCAAGGACGTGGCCGAGCAGCTGAGCCGGGTGCTCGCCGACAGCTTCGCCGTCTACCTGAAGACCCACGGCTATCACTGGAACGTGCGCGGCCCGGAGTTCTTCAGCTTCCACAAGCTGCTCGAGCAGCAGTACCGCGACATCTGGGCGGCCCTGGATCACATCGCCGAGCGCATCCGGGCCCTCGGCGTGCCGGCCCCGCAGAGCTATTCGGCCTTCGGCAACCTGACCTCGATCAGGGACGGCGACCCGGAGACCGCGGCGACCGACATGCTGACGGAGCTGCTGCGCGATCACGAGACCCTGATCGCCACGGCGCGCAAGGCGTTCGAGACGGCCGACGAGGCCGGCGACGAAGCCTCGGCCGATCTGATGATCCAGCGGCTGGCTGCCCACGAAAAGTTCGCGTGGATGCTGAGATCCACCCTCGGGGGGCGTTGAGGCTTGACCGAGCGTCGGTTTTCGGCCTGAAAACCGCCTCGCTTCGGCGCTACGGAAGACTGCCCGGCGCCATTGGCCGGAACGGGAGATGGGCTTGGCCGGGAACCACTGGACATCGGGGCTGAAATGGTCGCGCCGGCTCGCCGCGGCCGCGCCGGCCGCCCTGGCCGCGATCGGCGTCGCCATGGCCGCCAGCTCGACCGTCCGTCCGGAGATCGATCGTCGCGCCGAGGCCGTGCGGCGCGTGACCGGGGGCGACCTGACCGACCGGGGCCTCGCCGCCATCGCCGCGCGCATGACGCCGTCCCAGCTCGCCGTGGCCATGCGCCACGACCCCAGCGAGCGCCGGGCCGTCCTGTACGGCCTTACGCCCGGCTGGGAGAGCCTGTCGCTGGGCGGCAAGCCCTCGCTCGATTTCGGCGCTTCCGGCCTGGAGGCGCAGAAGCTCAACGCCGCCCTGCCCGCCTCCGGCCTGCTGCGCCCGGCCCGGCCGTTCGCCTTCAAGCCCGCCACGGCCGAGGATCGCCGGCGCGCCGTCCGCTGCCTGACCCAGGCCATCTACTACGAGGCGGCGCTGGAGCCGACCGAGGGCCAGGAGGCGGTGGCCCAGGTCATCCTGAACCGGGTGCGCGATCCCAACTACGCCAACTCCGTCTGCGGCGTCGTCTACGAGGGCGCCGAGCGGGTCACCGGCTGCCAGTTCAGCTTCACCTGCGACGGCTCGCTGGCGCAGGGCCCGGTCGCCTGGGCCTGGAACCGGGCCGCGCGCGTCGCCGAGCGCGCCCTGGGCGGCCATGTCGCCGCCGCCGTCGGCACCGCCACCCACTACCACGCCAACTATGTCCACCCCTGGTGGGCCCCGACGCTGAACAAGCTGACCCAGATCGGGGCGCATATCTTCTATCGCTGGAAGGGCGTCTACGGCGAACCGGCGGCCTTCCGTCAGGCCTATTCCGGCCGCGAACCCCGCATCGACGAGGCCCGCTTCGCCCGTCCGCGACTGCAGATCGCCTCCGCGGCCGAGGCCGAAGCCGCCCTGGCCGGGGCCGCCGCCGCGGGCGAGGCGGCGACGCGCACCGTGGTCGTGGACGGCCAGACCCGGGTCGTCGGGGTCGTCTCCCTGGGCGGGCGGCAGCAGCCGACTTCCGAGCAGATCGCCGAGATCAATCAGCGCCTCGCCGCGTTCGAGGTCCCCGCCGAGCCGACGTCCGCCCCGCCGGCCGCGCCCCCGCCAGGGGTCACGGTCATGGATGTCGAGGAAGTCGGCCGCCCCGCGTCCTGAAGTTCAGTCATTGCAACGCTTTGGGGGCTTTAAGCATTGTTGCTGTCCCCCCGCGTGCGACGCCGCGCCGTCATTGAGGCTCCGTGACCCAATCCGATCCGAACGGCGACTCCTCCGTCGAGCGCCAGCTGGCCCTGACCGTCAGGGCCCTGGCCGAGAGCGAAGCCCGGTTCCGCGCCATCGCCGACTCCATGCCCCAGATGGTGTGGTCGACCCGCCCCGACGGATTCCACGACTACTACAACGCCCGCTGGTACGAATTCACCGGCGTGCCCGAAGGCTCGACCGACGGCGAGGGCTGGAACGGCATGTTTCATCCCGACGACCAGGAGCGGGCGTGGGACCGCTGGCGTCATTCGCTCGAAACGGGCGAGCCCTATGAGATCGAGTATCGCCTCCGGCGACACGACGGCGTCTACCGCTGGACCCTGGGCCGCGCCCGCCCCATCCGCAACGAGGCCGGCGAGATCACCCGCTGGTTCGGCACCTGCACCGACATCGACGACCTGAAGCGGTCGGACCAGGCCAAGGAGCTGCTCAGCCAGGAGCTGAGCCACCGCATCAAGAACATCTTCGCCGTCGTCTCCGCCCTGATCGCCCTCTCGGCCCGCCAGCATCCCGAGGCCCGGGAATTCGCCGGCGCGGTCCGCACCCGCATCAACGCCCTGGCGCGGGCCCACGAATTCGTCCGGCCGCATACCGAGACCTCGAGGCCCACCGTCGGCTCGATGACCCTGCACGCCTTCCTGGCCGACCTGTTCAAGCCCTACAGCGATCCGGAGGGCGCGCCGCGCATCGTCCTCAGCGGCGAGGACGCCACCTTCGACGACCAGGCCGCGACCTCGGTCGCCCTGCTGTTCCATGAGCTGGCCACCAACGCCGCCAAATACGGCGCCCTGTCGCGCGAGGAGGGCGGGGTGACGCTCGACACCCGCCGGTCCGGGGGCCGCTTCCTCCTGACCTGGACCGAGAGCGGCGGCCCGCCGATCACCGAACCGCCGGCGCGCACCGGCTTCGGCTCCTCGCTGGCCAGCCTGTCGGTCGAGGGACAGCTGGGCGGCCGGCTGGAACGGAACTGGCGGCCGGAAGGGTTGCAGGTCATCGCCGACCTTCCCGGCACGGCCCTGTCCCGTCGCCGGGCCGCGAAAATCGTCTCATGATGGAACAAGCTTTCGGCCGGCGCGCTACCCTCTCGCAACCCATTCTCCGTCCGCCCCCGTACATTACGCCTCCACCGACCGACTGAAATGACCGCCCGTATCCTGATCATCGAAGACGAGGCCCTCGTGGCCATGGAGCTTCGTTTCGTCCTCGAGGACCTCGGCCACGAGGTGGTCGCGGTCGTCGCCGACGCCGCCAGCGCCCGCAACGTCGTGCGCGAGACCGATGTCGATCTCGCCCTGGTCGACATCCACCTTTCCGACGGTCCGACGGGCGTGGCGCTGGGGCGGCAGCTCGGCGAGGAGCTGGGCGTCTCGGTGCTGTTCATGACCGCCAACCCCGGCATGGTGCGCGAGGGCGTGGCCGGCGCCATCGGCGTCCTGTCCAAGCCGACCGACGAGCGGGCGGTGCAGAAGGCGGTCGACTACGCCCTGCGCCGGCGGGCGGGCGGGCGGGCGCTCTACGCCCCGCCCGAGTTGCAGCTGTTCGCCTGAGCCGGTCGGCTCACCAGACGCTGATCTTCTCGGCTTCCTGGTGCGAGATCGGCTGGCCCCCGGCCTTGTGGTCCTGCTCGGCCAGGAAACGCACCGCCTCCAGCGCCGCCATGCAGCCCATGCCCGCCGCGGTGACCGCCTGGCGATAGACGTCGTCGGTGACGTCGCCCGCGGCCCAGACGCCCTCGATCGCCGTGGCCGCCGTGCCCGGCCTGACCACCAGATAGCCGCCCTGTCTGGTCTCCAGCTGGCCGGCGAACAGCTCCGACGACGGCGCGTGGCCGATGGCGATGAACACCCCGTCCGCCCTGATCTCGCGGGTTTCGCCCGTCCTGACGTTCTTCACCCGCGCGCCGGTGACGTTGACGCCGCCGGCGTCGTTGGCCTCGCCGAGGATCTCGTCGACGGCGTGGTCCCAGATCACCTCGACCCTGGGGTTCGAGAACAGCCGGTCCTGCAGGATGCGTTCGGCCCGGAACTCGTCGCGGCGGTGCACGACGGTGACCTTGGAGGCGAAATTGGTCAGGAACAGCGCCTCCTCGACGGCGGTGTTGCCGCCGCCGACCACGATCACCTCCTTGCCCCGATAGAAGAAGCCGTCGCAGGTGGCGCAGGCCGAGACGCCGAAGCCCTGGTATTTCGCCTCGCTCTCCAGTCCCAGCCACTTGGCCTGGGCCCCGGTCGAGATGATCACCGTCTCGGCCAGCAGCTCGGTCCCGCTGTCGAGCGTCAGCCGGAACGGCCGCTGCGACAGGTCGGCCTTGACCACGATGTCCTCGATCACCTCGGTCCCGACGTGTTCGGCCTGGGCGCGCATCTGCTCCATCAGCCACGGGCCCTGGATCACATCCTTGAAGCCCGGATAGTTCTCGACGTCGGTGGTGATGGTCAGCTGGCCGCCGGGCTGCAGGCCGGCGATGACGACCGGGCTCAGCAGGGCGCGGGCGGCGTAGATGGCGGCGGTCCAGCCGGCGGGGCCGGACCCGATGATGGCGACGCGGACGGTTCTCGGAGTGCTCATGGGGTCTATCTAGGCGTTGATTCCGTTCCGCGCGATGCCAGGCTGGCATCCATTCACAGCGAAACGGGAGAGAGGGCCATGGAAGGCCGCAGTCATCTGGGCGTCGGCATCGCCCTTGGGTTGGCCATCGGCGCCGGCCTCGGGGCGGCCATGGACAACCTGGCCGTGGGGATCGGGGTCGGCGCCGCCGTCGGCGTGGCGCTGGGCGTCGCCATGGACGCGAGAAAGAAGGGGCGCGGGGACGGGCAGGACTAACGCCCTTCCCTCCCCGGGACGGGGAGGGAAAAGGTCAAGGCCTCCGCCCCATCCGCTCCAGCACCGTCCGGGCCGCCCGCTCCGTCTCGTTCAACGGCTCATAGGTCCAGCCCGACAGATCGCCGTCGAACGGCCGCGCCGCGCCACGCGCGCGCAGATCGGCGTGCAGCCGCGCGAACTTGCCGGCGGGCTTCAGCGGGTCCATCGGCAGGACGTGGACAGGCGCGCCGGTCGAGGCCGCCTCGGCGGCCATGTTGGCGCTGTCCTCGGTGACCAGAACGTGGTCGGCGAACTGCAGGAAGGCGAAATAGGGGTTGGGGCCGGCCCCGTTCCAGATCCGGCCGGGCAGGGCCGCCAGCCGCGCCGTCATCACCCGTTTCGCCGCCTCGGGCGTGCGGCGCGAGAAGGTCAGCATCAGCGCCCCGCCGGCTGCGGAGACCGCCGCCGCGATGCGGTCGGCCAGGTCGGCGGCGTGGGCCTCGGGCAGGTCGAAGGCCATCGAGCGTCCGCCGATCAGGGCCGCCACGCGCGGGCGGGGCAGGGGGGCCAGCGCCGCCTCGAACGCCGCCGCGCCCTCGGCCAGCCGCGCCGCCGTCACCCTATGCGGCGAACCGGTGATCGACAGCACATTGGGGCCGGTCAGGGCGTCGTGCGCCGGCGCGACGACGAGGTCATAGGCCCCGGTCCGCCAGCGCGGGTCCTGGGTCTGGACCACGAAGGTCCGGCCGCCCGACCGCGCCCGCGCCCTCGCCGACAGCGGCAGGGTGGCGCGCCCGGTGGCGATCCACAGATCCGGCCAGGTCTCGCCGGGGCCGGGCTCGACCGGGTCGGACGACGGGTCCAGCATCCAGCCGGCCTTCAGCGCCGACGGCAGTTTGTCGAAGGCCTTGCGCCAGCGGACGCGTTTGACGGCGATCTCGGCGGCGGTCAGCCGCTGCACGGCCTCGGCCAGTCCCGACGCCTGGTTCTCCATGCCGGCCCGGCCGTCGGACACGACCCATATGGACAGGGGGGCGGTCACGCGTCGTCGGGGCGGGTGATCCAGCACATGGCCTCGACCTTGTTGCCGTCGGGATCGCGCAGGAAGGCGGCGTAATAGCCCGGCGCATATTCGGGCCGCGGGCCGGGCGCGCCGTCATCGAACCCGCCCGCCGCCAGCCCGGCCTCGTGAAAGGCGACCACGGCGTCGGGGTCCGAGGCGTTGAAACAGACATGGGCTCCGGCGCCGGCGACCGGCGCGCCCCGGCCCACGCGCGGCAGGTTGACCCAGAATTCCGGAAAGGTCCGGCCATAGCCGACGCCGGCGCCGTGCTCGATGATCCGGCGCGCGCCGACGACCGCCAGCACGGCGTCGTAGAAGACGCCGGCGCGATGCAGGTCCGTGACGCCGACCGAAACGTGCGACACCAGCGGAGCGCGCGTCCCGGAGCCCGTCATCAGCCTATCTCCACTCGACCTTGAGGATTTCGTAGGCCTTGACCCCGCCGGGGGTGTTGACCTCGACCACGTCGCCGACCTTCTTGGAGATCATCGACCGGGCGATCGGCGAGGAGACGGAGATCTTGCCGGCCTTCACGTCAGCCTCGTGCTCGCCGACGATCTGGTAGCGGCCCTCCTCCTCGGTGTCCTCGTCGACCACGGTGACGGTGGCGCCGAACTTCACCTGGTTGCCGCTGAGCTTCGACACGTCGATGACCTGGGCGCGGCTGATCTTGTCCTCGATCTCGGCGATCTGGCCCTCGATCCAGCCCTGGCGTTCCTTGGCCGCGTGATACTCGGCGTTTTCGGACAGGTCGCCGTGTTCGCGCGCCTCCGAAATGGCCGCGATGACGCTCGGCCTCTCGACCGACTTCAATTGCTTCAACTGATCGTCGAGGGCGCGATAGCCCTCGGCCGTCATCGGCACTTTTTCCATATGTCGTGATTTCTTGGCTAGCCCGACTGACAGACATACTCGGCACAGAGGTCGCTGGGCGCACGCGACCGGCCAGAAAGGGTAGGGCGCCCTCGGCCCCGGTTCAAGGGGGTGTCCGGCGGGAATGGCCCTATGCGGCGGGCTTTCGCCGACGGGCCCTGATCTGCTGGATATCGCCCCATAATTTGACCCGGCGCACCAGGCTCCACGCCAGCCAGGCGACGGCGGCGAGACCCACGGCCATGAACAGGCTGGAGACCAGGAACACGCCCGCCGCCATAAAGGCGAGGACGAAGGCGACAGCCGCGACCAGGGCGGCGATGACTTGGACGGTTTTCAGGCGCATGGCCCGTTAACGTTTCGTCCTGCCCGGGGTTGCGGTCCGGTTTCGGACACGGATCGGATTTCGCCCGACTGTGTCCGGGGGGCCGACCGGGTCAGGCGTAGCTGTAGGGCCCGCCCCGCTGCAGCGCCCTCTGATACGCCGGACGAGCGTGGATACGCTGCAGGAACGCCTTCACCCGGGGCTTGAACTGCGCGATGGACAGTTTGGAGCCCATGCCTCTGATCAGGCCGATGTTGGCGGCTATGTCCTTCAGCGCCTCTTCGTCCTTAGAACGCATAGATGGCGTCCCGTTCGGCCGAGGGCCGGACATGGGTGCGAAGCGCACGCCGTTCGCTCACATCCACAGCGTATTCGAACAGATTCTGAATGTAGAGGATCACGCCGGAGAAGCCCCACACGCCGATATGTGCCTCGGGATCGATCTCGACCATGATGTCGATGTCGCTGTCCGCCTTCTCCTCGCCTCGGGCCAGCGAACCGAACAGGGCGGCATGGGTCACGCCCTGGGCCTCGAGCTCGGCGCGGTGCTGCCTCAGGACGGTCAAAACCTCGTCGCGGGTCATGACGCATCTCCTATCACAAGAGGAAGGGCGGCCAAACCTGGCGCCCTCACCCCTTCGGCATCAGCGCCTGCGCCGCCACGACCATGGCCTCGACGCCGGTGACGACCGAGGGCCGGGGGTCGATGCGGAACAGGGGCGAGTGGTGGCCGGGGGCGTCGGCGACCTCGGCCGCCGGGGTGCCGCCGACGCTGAAATAGACGCCCTTCACCCCGCTCTCGGGGGTGACGAAATAGGCGAAATCCTCGGCCCCCATGCCGGTGCGGGCGACATCGACCAGCCGGTCGGCGCCCATGGCCGCGCCGATGGCGGTCCGCACCCGGGCGGCGGTGGCGGCGTCGTTGACGGTCGGCGGCGTGGTCTCGATGGTCGAGCGCACCACGGTCGGCAGCCGGTCCTCGGGCACGCCCAGCGCCAGGGCCGTGCCGCGCGCCACGCGATCGATGCCGTTCAGCAGGGCCGTGCGGGTTTCGGGGCTGTCGGCGCGGACCGTCAGCTGCATGTCGACCCGGTCCGAGATGATGTTGTGCTTGACGCCGCCGCGGATGGCGCCGACCGTGATCACCGCCCCCTCCAGCGGATTGATGCTGCGGCTGGGCAGGGTTTGCAGATTCATGACGATGGCCGAGGCCACCACGATGGGGTCGACGCCCAGATGCGGATAGGCGCCGTGCGTGCCGACCCCGTGCACGGCGATGTCGACGCTGTCGGAGCTGGAGGCCGTTATGCCCAGCGGCAGGTCGATCAGGCCGGTGGCGAGATCGGCCGCGACGTGGAAGGCCAGGGCGACGTCGGGTTTGGGGAAGCGGCTGTAGAGGCCGTCCTCGACCATGGCCCGGGCCCCGAAGATGCGCTCCTCGGCCGGCTGGGCGATCAGCACCAGCGTGCCCGACCAGTCCTGCCGCCGCGCCATCATCTGCCGTGCCGTGCCGATCAGGGCGGTGATGTGCACGTCGTGGCCGCAGGCGTGCATGACGGGCTTTTCGACGCCGTCGCTGTCGACCTGGTGGACGGTCGAGGCGTTGGCCAGGCCCGACTGTTCGGCCAGCGGCAGGCCGTCCATGTCGGCCCGGACCATGACGGTGGGTCCGTCGCCGTTGCGCAGCACCGCCACCACGCCCGTGCCGCCGACGCCGGTGGTGACGTCATAGCCGAGGGCGGTCAGCTGGGCCGCCATGATCCCCGCCGTGCGCACCTCCAGCCCTGACAGTTCCGGATTGCGGTGGAAGTCGTCGAACAGGGCGCCGAGGTTGGCGTCATAGTCCCGCGCGATGGCCTGGCGCAGCTCGACCTCGGTCGAGCCGGTCTGGGCCTGGGCGGTCCCGCCGGTGAGAAGGGCCAGCGCCGCCGTGGTCGCAAGAAGTCGCATCGTGTCCGCCCCCGTGGTGAAGGGGGAACTTTGGTCCAGCGGCCGGTCGCTGGCAACGCCAAAGCGGACGACGGGGATCAGTCGGCCGGAACCGCCACCACGCGGCTGAGCGGCGACACCCCGCCGGGTGAAAAGGCCTCGACCGCGAACCAGTAGTCGACCCCGACATTCAGCGCCCGCACCTCCAGCCGGTCGTTCATCTGCGCCAGGTCGTCGAAATAGACCTGGTAGGTCAGGAACAGCCGGTCCGGCGCCGTGCCCCAGCGAATGTTGTAGCCGAGGGCATTGGAGACGGGCGAGACGTGGACGGCCGCATTGCGCTGGTCGTCGCCGCGCTCGACGCGAAGCGCCGGGCGCTCCGGCGCCAGACCGCCGGCCGTGCCGAACACCCGCAGGTCCGAGATGGCCAGGTTGGCCGCGGCGACCTCGCCGTGCTCGTAACGGATGAAGCGGGCGTCCACCGGTTGCTCGCCCTCGACATAGGCGTTGGGCCGGTCGCGCTCGGAGTCCGACAGGTCGGCGAACACCCGCCAATCGGCGCCGTCCCGCGACCACAGGATGCGGAACCGGGTGCGGATGTCGGGCCGCTCCATATAGATGCCGGACTTGTAGTCGGCGTAGTTGACCTGGACGGCGTGGACGCGCTTCGTCCCGCCGAGGTCCAGCGTCAGGGTCTCGCCCGGCGTGTTCGATCCGGCGACCCAGAAGGTGCGGGGGTTCTCGTCGGTCGCGCGGTCGGCGGTGAACTCGCCTTCGGTCGAGGAGGCCTCGGCGACCGCCCTGTAGGACAGCGGGAACCAGCCGGTGAACAGGCTGTCCGGATCGCTGATCCGCTCGGTCGGCATGCGCTGCGGATAGTCGCCGAACCGGCTGGAGAAATGCATCTGGCCGTCGGGCGTGAAGCCGCCCGGGAACATCGCGATGCGGCGCTCGAAGGTCCAGTTATGGCCGATCCACGGGGTGCCGGTGTTCCACCAGTTGCCGTGGCGGTCCTGGAAGGTCGAGCCGTGGCCGGCCCCCTCGACGAAGCCGCCGGGCTTGTAGCTGACCGGATTGTAGGGCGCGTATTCGAACGGCCCCAGCGGGCTGTCGCCCACATAGGTCCCGTTGGCGTAGGCGTTGTATTCGGTCCCGGGCGCCCCGTACTGGAGATAGTAGCGGCCGCCGTGTTTCGTCATCCAGGCCCCCTCCATGAAGGGGTCGATGGGCTTGCCGTCGGGCAGGGTCCCGGAATGGTCCTGGCCGAACCGCTCCCAGCCGTGCTGGTCGGGATGCAGGGTGTGCAGCCGCGTCGGCTGGCCGACGAAGGCCATCGGCGGGGCCGGATCCAGCTCCGATCCGTACAGGGGAAACAGGTTGGAGCTGCCCCAGTACAGATACCATTTGCCGTCGTCGTCGATGAACAGGCCGGGGTCCCAGGGACCGGGCGGCAAGGCCTCGGGGGCCATGTCCTGCTGCTGGCTGACGTGAACCGCGCCGGGCACGCGGGGCAAGAAACGGCTGTGCCAGTCCCAGCGGCCGGTTTCCGGGTGTTCGCTGACCAGCAGGGGGCGGGGCTCGAACGAGGACTGCATCAGATACAGCCGCTCGCCGTCGGACACGGCGGCGGGGGCGACATTGGACTCGAACGGCCATTTGTTCGGGGTGACGTAGCGCCAGTCCAGCAGATCGTCCGAGGTCCAGTAGCCGTCGGCCAGGGTCTGGAACAGATAGTAGCGGTCGCGGTGCAGCACGATGACCGGGTCGGCCCCGGTGCGGTAGCTGATGCCCTCGTGGGTCTGTTCGAAATTATATTTGTAATCGACATCGACCGGATTGGCCCAGGTGCGGGGTCGGCCGTCCTGGGCGGAGGCGGGCAGGGCCGACGCGGCTATGGCGAGGGCGGCGGCGAGGGAGGTCAGGCGGTGCATGCGGCCGACGCTATCACGCCGCCGCGGTTGTTGAGTTCACGAGTGGTTTCGCCCTAAGCCGGGGCATGACCCCGGAAACCGAACCCCGCCTGACCTCGCTCGCCCACGGCGGCGGCTGCGGCTGCAAGCTGGCCCCGTCGGTGCTGCGCGACATCCTGAAGGGGATGCCGCCGGCCGCGCCCTTCGCCGATCTGCTGGTCGGGACCGAGACCAGCGACGACGCGGCCGTCTGGCGGCTGAACGACAGCCAGGCCCTGGTGGCGACCACGGATTTCTTCATGCCGGTGGTGGACGATCCGTTCGACTTCGGCCGCATCGCCGCGACCAACGCCCTGTCCGACGTCTACGCCATGGGGGCCACGCCGATCCTCGCCCTGGCGCTCGTCGGCATGCCGGTGAAGACGCTGTCGACCGAAACGATCGGCCGCATCCTGCAGGGCGGCGCCTCGGTCTGCGCCGAGGCGGGCATACCGGTCGCCGGAGGCCATTCGATCGACAGCGTCGAGCCGATCTACGGCCTCGTCGCCCTCGGCCTCGTCCATCCCGACCAGGTCCTGACCAATCGCGGCGCGCGGGCCGGGGACGCGCTGATCCTGACCAAGGCGCTCGGCGTCGGGGTGCTGAGCGCGGCCTTCAAATCGGGCCGGCTGGACGCGGCAGGCTACGCCGCCCTGATCGCCTCGACCACCCGGCTCAACAGCCTCGGCGCGCGGCTGGCCGGACGCGAAGGGGTGCATGCGGTGACCGATGTGACCGGCTTCGGCCTGCTGGGCCATGCGCTCGAGATGGCGCGCGGGTCGGGCCTGACGGTCGAGCTGACGGGCCGGCCGCCGCTGCTGGACGGGGTCGAGGCCCTGGCCGCGACCGGCGTGCGCACCGGGGCCTCGGGCCGCAACTGGGACAGCTATGGCGGCGCCGTCGACCTGCCGCCCGGCCTGCCGCAGGCGCGCCGCGACCTCCTCACCGACCCCCAGACCTCCGGCGGCCTGCTGATCGCCGTCGCCGAAAGCGAGGCCGAAGCCCTGCTCGACCTGGCCCGCGCCGAGGGCTTCGCCCGGGCCGCCGTGATCGGCCGCGTCGTCGACGGCCCCGCCCGCGTCCGCGTCGTCGCATGATCCGCCGCACGGCCGACCTGTCGCCCGCGGCGCGCGACGGCTTCGACGCGCTGATCGACGTGCGCAGCCCGGCCGAGTTCGCGCTCGATCACATCCCCGGCGCCCTCAACCTGCCCGTCCTCGACGACGCCCAGCGCGCGGCGGTCGGGACCGAATACGTCCAGGGCTCCAAATTCCTCGCCCGCCGCACCGGGGCGGCCCTCGTCGCCCGCAACATCGCCGCCCATCTCGAGGGCGCGCTCGCCGACCGGGACGGATCGTTCCGGCCGCTGGTCTATTGCTGGCGCGGCGGCCAGCGCTCCGCGGCCATGGTCACGGTGATGGACCAGGTCGGCTGGCCGGTGACGGTGCTCGACGGCGGCTACCAGACCTGGCGGCGCCAGGTGAAGACGGCCCTCTACGACACGCCCGCGCCGCACCGGCTGGTCCTGCTCGAGGGTCCCACCGGCGCGGGCAAGACGGCCGTGCTCGCGGCGGTGGCCCGGCGCGGCCTGCAGACGCTGGACCTCGAGGCCCTCGCCGCCCATCGCGGCTCGCTGTTCGGGGCCCTGCCCGGCGGCCAGCCGTCGCAGAAGGCCTTCGAGACCCGCCTGCACGACGCCCTGTCGCGGCTCGACCCGGCCCGTCCGGTGCTGGTCGAGGCCGAGAGTTCGAAGATCGGCGTCCGCGTCATCCCGCCCTCGCTGTGGGCCGCCATGAGCGCCGCCCCGGCCGTCCGCCTCGATTCGCCGGTCGAGGTCCGCGCCGCCCGCACGGTCCGCGACTACGCCGCCATCGCGGCCGACCCCGAGGCGCTCGACCAGGCCCTGACCCGGCTGCCGCGCCACATCGGCAAGCAAATGGTCGCAGAGTGGCGGGGCCTCGCCGCGGCCGGGGAGATCGAGGCTCTCGCGACCGCCCTCATCGTCGACCACTACGACCCCGCCTATCGTCGTCAGGGCCAGGCCCGCGGGCGCGCCGAACTGGCCGTGGTCGGTCTCGGATCGGTCGGCGAGGCCGCCCTCGACCGGGCCGCCGACGAGGTCGCGGCGGCCATCCGGCGGCTCGGCCCGGCCTGACCGCGCGAGCGCCGGCCGCCGGCGCCGTCGTCGCAAGGGGCGCGGCGTATGGCCAAACCGGCCTCACGTCCCTAGCTTCGCGCGATGGCCGCTTCCCGACTTCGCTCCACCCTGATGTCCCTCAGCCTGTGGGTGCTCGTCGCCCTGCTGGCCGGCCTGTTCGCGGGCGCGGCGGCCCAGGCCTGGGGCCTGCCCGGGGGCGCCGCCACGGCCGACCTGATCGGGGCCGTGGGAACCCTGTGGCTCAACGCCCTGAAGATGACCATCATCCCGCTGGTGTTCAGCCTGCTGGTGACGGGGATCGCCTCGATCGCCGACGCCGCGGCGACGGGCCGGCTGGCGCTCAAGGCGCTGATGGTTTTCGCCGTGCTGCTGGTGGGCGGGACGGTCTATGCGATCTTCGCCTCGGAGACCCTGCACCTGCTGTGGCCGATCGACCCGGCCGGGGCGGCCGTCCTGCTGGCCGGGGCGCCCGACGCCGCGGTGGTGCGCGAGAGCGCCGCCGGCGGCGGCCTCGCGGCCTTCCTCGCCAATCTCGCGCCCGCCAATCCGATCCGCGCCGCGGCCGACGACGCCATCCTCGGCGTCGTCGTCTTCGCCATCGCCTTCGGCTTCGCCGTCACCCGCCTCGGTCCGGGGCGCCGCGTGCCGCTGGTGGCCTTCTTCGAGGCGGTGTCCGGGACCATGATCACCATCGTCCACTGGGTGCTGCTGGCCGCCCCGGTCGGGGTCTTCGCCCTGTCCATGGGCGTGGGCCTGAACGCCGGGCTCGCCGCCCTCGGCACCCTCGGCCACTACGTCGCCATGGTGGTGCTGGCCCAGATCGGCCTGATCCTGCTGATCTACGCCGTGGCCGCGCCGTGGGGCCGCATCCGGCTGGACCGGTTCGCGCGCGGCGCCATCCCGGCCCAGGTGGTGGCCTTCTCGACCCAGTCGTCCCTGGCCAGCCTCCCGGCCATGGTCGAACAGGCCCGCACCGTCCTCGGCGTCTCGACGGCCACGGCGGGCCTGGTCCTGCCGCTGGCGGTGGCGGTGTTCCGGATCACCAGCCCGGTCGCCAATCTCGCCGTGGTCATCTACGTCGCCCATCTGCACGGCGTCGATCTCGGCCCGGCCGCCTGGG
>NZ_CALMZS010000114.1 GCF_937870815.1 uncultured Brevundimonas sp. | reverse complement strand
GTTTCCCCTCCGATATCCAGTCAAGCTCCGACACGGCGCTGCGAGTTGTGATAACGGCGACAGGTGGCGATGAACGCGATCGAGTGATCCATATCTCTCGGGAGGACGAGGAGCCGATCGAAAAACTCGAGGCGGAGCTTACCAAGATCATCAGCCAGAATCGGCGAGTCGGGATCGCGGCCGCTGCTCGGGCGTCGCGAACCGAGCGAGATGCACTGACCCGTGACTCGGCCGGCGCTCGCCTGCGGTCGGGCGGGCGGCACGGGAAGAGCGGCCGGCGCTTGCTCCGCCGCATTCGCCGCCGGCGCTCCCCGGTCGCTGCCTCGCTTCGGCGGCGCTTCCGGGTCGCGCGGTCCCGTCGCCCCGGCGCGGGGACCCGTCCCGCCGGCCGACCATCGGCCGAGGGACGCGAGTGCCACCGCGATCCACGCCACCATCAGCACCACGATTGTCCCCACCGTCGTTCGGCCCAGCAAGCATCCCTACGTTCGGAACCTGTCCGGTCATTATCGGCGGCTCCGCCCCGCGACGCGGTTCCACGGATACGGTCCCGCGCGCCGATCTACGGGGCGGCCGTCGCCGGCAGCAACGAGGCCGGCCCCGGCAGGCGGGTCGCCTCGTCGGCGATGGCCGCGAACGGGGCGCCGGCCGAGGTGGCGACGACCCTGAAGCCCTCGGGGATGGCGACGACCCGGTCGCCGTGGCTCATCCACACCGGCTCGCGATGGTCGACGGCGCCGATGCCGGCGAACAGCGGGGTCTCCGCGGCGATGACGATCTCGGCCCGGCCGAATTCGCGGTGGTGGCCGCCCTCGACCCGGCCGCCGAGCACGTCGCACAGCAGCTGCTGGCCGTAGCAGACGGCCAGCATCGGCAGGCCGAGGTCGAACAGCTTGCGCCCGATGCGCGGGCTGTCGGGCTCCAGCACGCTGGCGGGACCGCCGGACAGGATGATGGCCTGCGGCTTCAGCTCGTCGACGACCGCCTCGGCCTTGTCGAACGGATGGATTTCGCAATAGACGCTGGCCTCGCGCAGGCGGCGGGCGATCAGCTGGGTCACCTGGCTGCCGAAGTCGACGATCAGGACCTTCTGGTGATCAGCGGGGGCGGTCATGCGGACTCCGGGGCGGCGGGCGTGAAATGGTCATGCAACAGGTCGAGCGCTTCGGCCAGACGGACGTCGACCTCCGCCAGGGCGTCGGTCCAGTGCGACAGGGCCGACAGGTCCGAACGGCCGTCGCTGACGCCGCGCAGGCCCAGAACCGGAACGCTGAAACGGGCGGCCGCGCGGACCACCGCGAAGGTCTCCATGTCGACCATGTCGGCGTCGATACGGTCATAGGCGGCGCCCGAGACCACGCTGGCCCCGGTCGCCAGCCGGGCCGGCGGCAGGGCCGCCGGCCCCTCCGCCAGCGCCAGCACGGCGGGCAGGCGCGGATAAGGCGTCTCGCCGGGCGGAAAGCCGAGGACGCTGGCGTCCATGTCGCGGTAGGCGACATGCGACACCCGGTAGACGCGGGCGTGGTCGAGGGTGCGCGAGCCGGCCGAGCCGAGCGAGACGATCAGGTCCGGCAGGGCGGCTTCGCGGCGGAGTTCGGCCAGGGCGTGGGCGACGGCGGCGGCGGCCTCGACCGGGCCGACGCCGGTGATCAGCGGCCGGATGCGCGCCCTCAGGGCCGGGCCGTATTCCGGTTCGGCGGCCATGACGCCCAGGACGGTCTTCGGACCGAAGCGGGACAGGGCCCAGTCGCGGCTCACGCCCGACGCTCGTAGAGGGCGAGGAAGAAGCCGTCGGTGTGGGTCGAGGCTGGCGACAGGCGCAGGCGATGGCCGGCGGCCCGGGCGCCGAGGGTCTCGCGGGCGGCGTCCGTGAGCGTCGGTGCGCCCGTCAGGCCGGCGACCGGCAGCGGCTGGAAACCCGCGTGAGCGGCCTCGAAGGCGTCGGCGACTGCCTCGTTCTCGCGGCTCAGCATCGAACAGGTGACATAGGCGAGACGGCCGCCCGGCTTCACCAGCGCCGCGGCCTGGGCGAGGATGCGGAGCTGCAGGGCGTGCAGGCGCTCGACCTCGTCGGGCTTGAGCCGCCAGGCGTCCTCCGGGCGGCGGCGCCAGGTTCCCGAGCCGCTGCACGGGGCGTCGACGAAGACCAGGTCGGCCTTGCCGTTGAATTCCTCGACCCCGCCGCCGTTCTGGCCGATCAGGCGCAGATCGGCGGCGACGCCGGCGCGGGCCAGACGCGGGCGGATGTTGTCGAGCCGCTTCTGCACCACGTCGCAGGCGATCAGTCGCATGCCGGAGGCCGGCGGCGCGGCGCCGGCGGCGGCGGCCTCGTCGGCGCCGGTCGGCGACCATCCGGCCGGCTTCGGCGCGACGACCCGCGACAGGTCGGCGTCGGGGAGCGCCTGGACGGCCAGGGCGAGGGTCTTCCCTCCCCCTCCGGCGCAATAGTCGACGACGATGCTGTCCGGCGTGAAATTCAGCCCGGCGCCGGCCAGCCAGGTGACGATCTGGCTGCCTTCGTCCTGGATCTCGATATGGCCGGCCTTGAAGGCCTCGAGCGCCTGGACGTTGGGCGGCGGCTCCGACGACAGGCGCAGGCCCCGGGCCGAAAACGGGGTCGGTTCGGGCGCGAGGCCGGCGGCGGTCAATTCGGCGGCGACGGCGCCGACCGCGGCCCTGGCCGTGTTAACCCGCAGGTCGATCGGCGCCCGCGGGGCCATCAGTTCGCGGGCCTCCGCGCTCCAGCGCTCGCCGAAGGTCGCCTTGAGGTCCTCGACCACGAATTCGGGCAGGCCCGCCGCGACCCAGCCGGGCAGGTCGCCCTCCCCGGCCGTGATCCGGGCGCGTTCCTGCTTCGACAGTGGCCGCGGGCCATAGCCCTCGCCCGAATGCAGGGCCTCGATCTCCTCCAGCGACAGGCCGTCGATCAGGGCCAGGGAGCCGATCACCAGCGCCCGCCCGTCCTCGCGCCCGCCCATGGCCCAGACCAGCCGGCCGCGGGCGCGCAGCACCCGGTAGACGCGGTCGGCCACGGCGCGCCGGTCCTTGGAGCCGGCATAGCGGTTGGCGGCGCCCCAGGCCTTGAGCACGACCTCGGCGGGGGCCCGCCCCTGGGCGATGCTGTCGAGGACGGAGGCGGCGGCGGCGAGACGGGCGGCGGGGGTCAAGTCAGGCTTTCAAAGGAAGAGGGCGGCGATGACCATCACCAGCCCGGCGGCGGCGACAAGCCAGACCAGCGAACGGATGTAGGGCACGCCGAAGGCGTAGAGCGGCAGATAGGCCAGCCGCCCGAAGAAGTAGAGGTGGGTCCCGACGAAGGTCAGGGCGCCGTCCCTGCCGGCGATCTGCGCCATGATCACCGCGGCGGCGAAGACCGGCAGGGTCTCGAACAGATTGGCCTGGGCCCGCATCAGCCGGCCGGCCAGCCGGCCCGGCGGCGGGACCTCGCCGTCACGGGGCCCGGCGTTCCACTTCACGCCCAGCTCCGCGGTGCGCGCCAGGCCGGCCGCGCCGATCTGGACCAGCGCCAGCACCAGGGTGAGGGCCAGCAGGGTGAACTCGGGAGTCATGTCCATGGCCCGCCCCCCTGCTCAGCCCTGCCGGTAGTTCGGCGCCTCGCGGGTGATCATCACGTCGTGGACGTGGCTCTCCCGCAGGCCAGCCCCGGTGATGCGCACGAACCGCGCCCGCTGCTGGAAGTCGGCGATGGTCGCGGCGCCGACATAGCCCATGGCGGCGCGCAGGCCGCCGACCATCTGGTGCAGCACCGGGGCGATCGGCCCCTTGTAGGGCGTCTGGCCCTCGATGCCCTCGGGCACCAGCTTCTGGGTCTCGACCTCCCTCTGGAAGTAGCGGTCGGCCGAACCGGCGCCCATGGCCCCGACCGAGCCCATGCCGCGGTACGACTTGTAGGACCGGCCCTGGTAGAGGAAGACCTCGCCCGGGCTTTCGTCGGTGCCGGCGAACATCGAGCCCATCATGGCCACCGAGGCGCCGGCGGCGATGGCCTTGGCCAGGTCGCCCGAATATTTGATGCCGCCGTCGGCGATCACCGGCACGCCGCTGTCGCGGGCGCCGCGCACCGCCTCCATGATGGCGGTCAGCTGGGGCACGCCGACGCCGGCGACGATGCGGGTGGTGCAGATCGAGCCCGGACCGATGCCGACCTTGACCGCGTCGGCCCCGGCGTCGACCAGGGCGCGCGCCGCGTCGTAGGTGGCCACATTGCCGGCCACCACCTGGATGCGGTTCGACTCGCGCTTGACCCGTTCGACGGCCCGCGCCACCTCGATCGAATGGCCGTGGGCGGTGTCGATGACGACCACGTCCACGCCCGCCTCGGCCAGGGCCATCGAGCGCTCGTAGCCGCTGTCGCCGACGGTCGAGGCGGCCCCGACCAGCAGCCGCCCCTGTTCGTCCTTGGCGGCGCTGGGAAAGGCCTGGGCCTTCTCGATGTCCTTCATGGTGATCAGGCCGACGGCCCGATAGTCCTCGTCGACGACGATGACGCGCTCGATCTTGCGGGTGCGCAGCAGCTCGCGGGCCTCGTCGCGGCCGGCGCCCTCGCGCACGGTGACCAGGTCGCCGGTGGTCATCAGTTCGGCGGCGCGGCGGTTCGGATCGGTGTCGAAACGCATGTCGCGGTTGGTCAGCATGCCGACCAGCTTGCCCGATCGGGGATCGACGACCGGAAAGCCGGTGATCTTCTTGCGCGCCACGATGGCGCGGACCTCGCCCAGGGTGGTGTCCGGCGTCACGGTGACCGGATTGACCACCATGCCGCTTTCGTAGCGCTTGACCTGGCGGACCTGATCGGCCTGCTCCTCCACGGACAGGTTGCGGTGCAGCACGCCGAGGCCGCCGGCCTGGGCCATGGCGATGGCCAGCCGGGTCTCGGTGACCGTGTCCATGGCCGACGAGACCAGCGGGATGTTCAACCGGATGTCGCGGGTGAGCTGCGTCGAGACATCCGCGTCGGCGGGCATGATCTCTGACGGGCCGGGTTCCAGCAAAACATCGTCGAAGGTGAGCCCTTCGCGTATCTCCATGAGGAGTCTCCGTTTTGCGGGCCGCGTATAGCGGTGGAAGGCCGGGAACCGCAAGGGCCGCTCGCGCCTATGATGACGATAAGAACAATTGGCTTGCCTGCTGCGGCGCCGGCCCCACATCTGGGAGAGGCATGGTTCAGATGCTCATCAGCACCGCCCGCCGCCTCGCGCTCAAGATCGCGAGCTATGGCGTGATGCACCTGGTGGTGGCGATCCTCGTCGCCTTCGCCATCACCCGCGACTGGCGGCTGGCCCTGGCCGTCGGGGTGGTCGAACCGTTCTTCCAGACCATCGCCTATTCGATCCACGACCGCATCTGGCACCGCATCGAGCACCGGCGAATGCTCTCGGGGCTGGAGGAGGCGTCCGAAGCCTTCACCGCCCGCCTGCAGATCATGGCCCCCGAGGAGCAGATCCGCGCCCACGGTCACTGCGGCCACAGCCACGCCCTGCCCCGCTCGCTCAGGCAGATCGCGCTCAAGTCCGTCACCTATGGCGTGACGCATTTCGTGGTCGCGGTGACGGTGGCCTTCGCCCTGACCCAGGAGTGGCGCACCGCCCTGGCCATCGGCCTCATCGAGCCGCTGGTGCAGACGGTCTTCTTCACAATCCACGACCGGGCATGGGCCCGGATCGAGGCGCGCAGGGCCCGGCAGGCGGCGGAGCTGGCCTCGGCCTGATATCGTGAAGTCGATATCGACTTTCCGGATCATTTGTATATCGTTCCCACATGCGCACCCTGATTGACATCCCCGACGACCAGATCGCTGCCTTGGCCGAAATGGGTCAGACGCAGAAGAAGTCGCGCGCGGCTTTGGTGCGCGAGAGCATTGGTCGGATGATCGCCGACTATCATGAACAACGGCGGCTCGCCAATATCGACGCCGCTTTCGGCATCTGGAAGGGCCAGGTCGAAGACGGGTTGGAGTATCAGCGGCGGCTCCGTTCGGAGTGGGACGAGATTGACGAGCGGATCGAGCAGCGGCTGATCGCTGCCGGCGAATGAAGGTACTGTTCGACACCAACATACTGATCGACTTCACTTCAGGGTACGAGGAAGCACGCCGCGTTCTGCGTTCACATCGCTCCGCGGCGATCAGCGTCATCAGCCGGATCGAACTCTTGTCTGGCCCGGTGACGACGGTTCAGGCCGTCAGAGACGTATTGAATGACGTCGAGACTATCCAGATCGACGAAGCCGTCACCGAGGCGGCGGCGGTCATTCGGCGCGATACTCGCCTGAAGCTCCCCGATGCCGCGATCCTCGCAACGGCACAGGTGCATGGCCTGACGTTGCTGACGCGGGATCAGCGCGACTTCGGCGGACTTGTGAAGGTGCAGATTCCCTACCGTCTCTGACCCTACCGCCGGTTCATCGCCACCAGAAACACCTCGGCGCTGTCCTTGCGGCTTGACTCCGGCTTGACGTATTTGACCGTCTCGAACTCGGCGCGCAGGCGCGCCAGCACGCCGCCGGCGTCGCCGCCCTGGAAATTCTTCGACACGAAATGCCCGCCCGGCTTCAGGGTGCGGATGGCGAAGTCGGCGGCGATCTCGATCAGGGCGATGATCTTCAAATGGTCGGTCTGGCGGTGGCCGACGGTGTTGTGGGCCATGTCGGACAGGACCAGGTCGGGCGCGCCGCCGAGCAGTTCGATCATCTGCCGGTCCACCCCCGGATGGGTGAAGTCGGCCTGGACCAGGGTGGCGCCCGGGATCGGCTCGATCGGCAGCAGGTCGACGCCGACCACCGCCTTCGCCCCGCGCTTCAGCGCCACCTGCACCCAGCCGCCCGGCGCGGCCCCCAGGTCGATGACCCGGCTGCCCGTCTTGATCAGATGGAAGCGGTCGTCGATCTCCAGCAGCTTGAAGGCGGCGCGGCTGCGCCAGCCCTCGGCGCGGGCGCGCTCGGACCATTTGTCGGACAGCTGGCGCTTGATCCACTGCTGGCTGGACATCGACTTGTCCGCCGCCGTCTTCATCTTCGCGCCCATGCCGCGGCCGGCCGCCGTCCCGCCCGAGGGCGGCCGCACCATGCGGCGGCGTTCGGCGGGCTTTTCGTCGTCGCTCATGGCTCTCCCATAGCCCCGACGGCGTTCACGGGCTATGACCCCGCGACATTCAAAGGAGCGCGCCGATGGCCGACGAAACCCTGACCTTCACTCTCGACACCGGCGACGGCGAAGGCCGCGACGTGATCATCAAGCTGCGCCCCGACCTGGCCCCCGGCCATGTGGCCCGCATCACCGAGCTGGCGGAGGAAGGCTTCTACGACGGCGTGGTCTTCCACCGCGTCATCCCCGGCTTCATGGCCCAGGGCGGCGACCCGACCGGCACCGGCGCCTCGGGCTCGTCCAAGCCCAACCTGAAGGCCGAGTTCTCGGCCGAGCCGCACGTGCGCGGCGTCTGCTCCATGGCCCGGACCTCGGACCCGAACAGCGCCAACAGCCAGTTCTTCATCTGTCTCGACGACGCCACCTTCCTCGACCGCCAGTACACGGTCTGGGGCCAGGTCATCGAGGGCATGGACCACGTCGACGCCCTGCCCAAGGGCGAACCGCCCCGTTCGCCGGGCAAGATCGTCAAGGCGACGGTGGGCTAAAACAAGGCAGTAGGAATTAGGCAGTAGCAAATTCGGCTGCTGGCACCCCTACTGCCTACTGCCTACTGCCTACTGCCTACTGCCTACTGCCTACTGCCTACTGCCTACTGCCTACTGCCTACTGCCTGTTGCCTACTCGATCTCCACCACCTCGACCCGGGCGCCGTTCAGCACCAGGGCGATCTCGCCGCGCTTGAGCTTCAGCGCGTCCTCGCCGAACAGCTGGCGGCGCCAGCCGTGCAGGGCGTCGACCTCGGCCTCGTCGCTGAGCGCGATCTTCTCGAGGTCGGCGACGTTGGCGATCAGCTTGGTGGCCACGCCGGCGTTGTCGCTCT
This sequence comes from uncultured Brevundimonas sp., assembly GCF_937870815.1. GTDB lineage: Bacteria > Pseudomonadota > Alphaproteobacteria > Caulobacterales > Caulobacteraceae > Brevundimonas. Next base: position 2,805 of record NZ_CALMZS010000114.1, on the reverse strand, counting down.
TGGCCTTGAGCAGGACCTTGAGCAGCTCGACCACCGACGGCGGGGCCGGCTGGTTGTGGGCCGGGCGCTCCAGCTTCGGCGCGTGGGCTTCGGGATCGGCCAGCACCCGGTTCAGCTCGGCGGTGAGCTCCAGTCCCAGGCGCGAGGCGCCGAAGCCCTTGGGCACCGAGCGCAGCCGGTTGAAGGCGTCCGCGTCGGTCGGGCCCTGGGCGGCGATCTCGTCGATGGCCTCGTCCTTGAGGATGCGGCCGCGCGGCTGGTCGCGCTCCTGGGCCGCGCGCTCGCGCCAGACGGCCGTGGCCACGAAGGCGGCCAGGTATCTGGCCGAATATTTCTTGGGTTTCAGGCGCTTCCAGGCCTTTTCCGGATCGGTGTCATAGAGGGCCGGGTCGGTCAGGTCCTCCATCTCGGCCATGACCCAGTCGAGCCGGCCGTCCTTCTGCAGGCGGTCGCGCAGCTTCGGATAGAGGGCGGCCAGATGGGTGACGTCGCCGAGGGCGTAGATCAGCTGGGCGTCCGACAGCGGCCGGCGGGCCCAGTCGGTGAAGCGGCTGCCCTTGTCGACCTCCTGGCGCAGCATCTGGCGCACCAGCGCCTCATAGGAGACCTGGTCGCCGAAGCCGGCGGCCATGGCGGCCACCTGGGTGTCGAACATCGGCCGGGGCATGGCCCCCAGCTTGACGAAGATCTCGACGTCCTGCCGCGCGGCGTGGAACACCTTGAGGATCGATTCGTCGCGCAACAGGTCGAGGAAGGGCGCCAGATCGAGCCCCTCGGCCATCGGGTCGATGATGGCGGCGTCCGTGGCCGAGGCCGCCTGGATCAGGCACAGGCGCGGCCAGTAGGTCGTCTCCCGCATGAACTCGGTGTCGACGGTGATGAACGGCTGGTTGGCAAGCTTTGCGCAGAAGTCGCGCAGCGCCTCGGTGGTGGTGATCGGCGTCATTGGGATGCTATAGCCCCGCGCCATGCGGTTGTGGCAAGAGCCGCCGCATAAATCCGCCCCCTGAATCAGGCCCGTGACCGATGAGCGACACCCCCGAAAGCCGGCGCAACGGCCTGACCTACGCCGATGCGGGGGTCGACATCGATGCGGGTGAAATGCTGGTCGACGCCATCAAGCCGCTGGCGAAATCGACCCGGCGGCCCGGCGCCGAGGCGTCGCTGGGCGGCTTCGGGGCCCTGTTCGACCTCAAGGCGGCCGGGTTCGAGGACCCGCTGATCGTCGCCACCACCGACGGTGTCGGCACCAAGCTGAAGATCGCCATCGAGACCGGCCGCCACGACGGGGTCGGCGTCGACCTGGTGGCCATGTGCGTCAACGACCTGCTGGCCCAGGGGGCCGAGCCGCTGCTGTTCCTCGACTACTACGCCACCGGCAAGCTGGAGATCGACGCGGCCCGGCGGGTCGTCGCCGGCATCGCCGAGGGCTGCCGCCAGGCCGGCTGCGCCCTCGTCGGGGGCGAGACCGCGGAAATGCCGGGCATGTATGCGGGGGGCGACTACGACCTGGCGGGCTTCGCGCTCGGCGCCGTCGAACGCGGCCACGCCCTGCCCTGGCTGGATCGCCAGGCCGCCGGCGACGTGATCATCGGCCTGGCCTCGTCGGGGCCGCACTCCAACGGCTATTCGCTGATCCGCAAGGTGGTCGGGAAGTCGGGCCTGTCGTGGGGCGACGACGCCCCCTTCGCCCGGGACCGGACCCTGGCCCAGGCGCTGATGGAACCGACCCGCATCTATGTCCGGCCGGTGCTGCCGCTGATGAAGGCCGGCCTGGTCAGGGGCGCGGCCCACATCACCGGCGGCGGCCTGATCGAGAACCCGCCGCGCTGCATCGCCGAGGGTCTGCACGCCGCCTTCGACTGGGACGCCATTCCGCTGCCGCAGGTGTTCCGGTGGCTGGGCGAGACCGGCGGAATCTCCGACCATGAGATGCGCCGCACCTTCAACTGCGGCGTCGGCTTCATCCTTGTGGTGGCCCCGGAAAACGCCGAGCCGGTGCTGGCCGCCCTGCTCAACGCCGGCGAGGTCGCCTTCGTCTGCGGCCAGCTCGCCGCCAATCCGTCCGCCGCTCCGGCGGCCGGCTGACCGCATTGACCGCCGCCTCCGGCCCCGGCATGGTCCGCGCCTTCCCTATTGAGAGGTCGCCGATGCGCGCGCTGTCGATCGCCCTGGCCGGGCTGTTTCTGGTGTCCGGCGCCGCCGCGGCCCAGACCCCGGCCTCTTCCGAACAGGCCCTGCTGCATCAGATCGCCGGCGAGGTCCGGCCGGAGCGGATGCGGGCGGACATCGAAGCGCTGGTCGGGTTCGGGACCCGCCACACCCTGTCGGACACCCGTTCGGACACGCGCGGAATCGGCGCGGCCCGGCGCTGGGCCCAGGGACAGTTCGAGGCGATCAGCCGCGACTGCGGCGGCTGCCTGACCGTGGTGACGCCTTCGGACACGGTCACCGGAGCGCGCGTGCCGACGCCGACCGAGGTGGTCGACATCGTCGCCGTCCAGCGCGGCGGCGGCGACCCCGACCGGGTCATCATCATCTCGGGCCACATCGATTCACGCGTCACCGACGTGATGAATTCCACCGACGACGCGCCGGGCGCCAATGACGACGCCTCGGGCGTGGCGGCCGTGCTGGAGGCCGCCCGGGTGCTGTCGAAGCGCCGCTTCGACGCCACCCTGGTCTACGCCGTCCTGTCGGGCGAGGAGCAGGGCCTGCTCGGCGGCAAGATCCTGGCCGACTACGCCCAGGCCCAGGGCTGGCGGGTCGAGGCCAATCTGAACAACGACATCGTCGGCAACTCCG
>NZ_CALMZS010000113.1 GCF_937870815.1 uncultured Brevundimonas sp. | reverse complement strand
GGCACCCTGGCCGAGCGCATCCGCGCCGGCGGCGCCGGCATCCCGGCCTTCTTCACCGCCACCGGCGTCGGCACCCTCGTCGCCGAGGGCAAGGAGGTGCGCGATTTCGACGGCCGCCAGTACGTCATGGAGACCGGCCTCGTCGCCGACCTGTCGATCGTCAAGGCGTGGAAGGCCGACGGCCGCGGCAATCTCCAGTTCCGCAAGACCGCCCGCAACTTCAATCCCATGATGGCCACGGCCGGCAAGGTCACCGTCGTCGAGGTCGAGCATATCGTGCCCACCGGAACCTTCGACCCCGACTGCATCCACACGCCGGGCATCTATGTCGACCGCATCGTCCTGACCGTGCCCGAGAAGCGCATCGAACAGCGGACGGTGCGGCAACGCGAGAACGCCTGAACAGGGTGTGGGGTGTGGGGTGTGAAAGAGCGGCTTTCGTCCTACCGTGAGCTGACTGTCTGGCGCGACGGGATCGCGCTGGTGAAGGCCTGCTACCTCATCACCCGCGCCTTTCCGAAGGATGAGCTGTTTGGCCTGACGTCACAGATCAGGCGCTCGGCGGTCTCCGTTCCGGCCAATGTCGCCGAGGGATACGGCCGGGGAACCCGCAAGGACTATGTCAGGCACCTTGTGATCGCGCAGGGATCGTTGAAGGAGTTGGAGACACACTTGATCATCGCTGCCGAAGTCGACTGCGCACCGAAGAGTGACATCGAACCGGTCCTCGGCCGCTGTGACCAACTCGGGCGCGGCCTCGGCGCCCTGATCCGCTCTCTCAGAGCGAAAGACGACTGAATCCTTTCACCCACACCCCACACCCCACACCCCACACCCGGACCCTACCCCATGCCCCGCACCCGCGAACAACTGGCCGCCCGCGCCGCCCGCGAGCTTCAGGACGGCTTCTACGTCAACCTCGGCATCGGCATCCCGACCCTCGTCGCCAACTATATTCCGCACGGCATGGAGGTCACCCTTCAATCCGAGAACGGCATGCTGGGCATGGGCCCCTTCCCCCATGAGGACGAGGTCGATCCGGACCTGATCAACGCCGGCAAACAGACCATCACCGAAATCCCCGAGAGCAGCTATTTCAGCTCGGCCGACAGCTTCGCCATGATCCGCGGCGGCCACATCGACCTGTCGATCCTGGGCGCCATGGAGGTGGCCGAGAACGGCGACATCGCCAACTGGATGATCCCCGGCAAGCTGGTCAAGGGCATGGGCGGGGCCATGGACCTGGTCGCCGGGGTCAGGCGGGTGGTGGTGGTCATGGAACACGCCAACAAGCACGGCCAGTCCAAGGTGCTGAAAGCCTGCACCCTTCCCCTGACCGGCACGGGGGTGGTCAGCCGCATCATCACCGACCTGTGCGTCTTCGACGTCAAGCCGGACGGGGCGGGCCTGGAACTGGTCGAACTGGCCGACGGCGTCACCCTCGATGAGGTCGCCGCCAAGACCGAGGCCAGCTACACCGTTGCCGAAGGCCTCAAGGCGTAGTCATAGTCGACCCGACCGGCCGCAGGGCCGGGGTGGGAGTGTCTGTGATGGCCGACGGAGCCTACCGCTGGCAGGGCTGCGCCCCCGAACCCGACGCCGCCCGCGTCGAGGCGATCGCCGCCGCCTGTGACGACGCCGGGGCGCCGACCTTCGCCGAGCCGGCCCGCGCCGCCGCCGTCGAACGCATCGAGGCGGCCCTCGCCGCCGCCCGCTCCGGCGATCTGGCCGGGGCCGAGGCCCAACTGGCCCGCGCCCGCTCGGTCCTCGGGGGCCTGGACCCCGACGCCCTCGAGCCGCGCCGCGGCCTCGCCGGCCTGTTCGACAGCCGCGGCAGGCGGCTCAAGGCCTTCCGCGAGAGCTTCCGCCAGGCCTCCGCCGCCCTGTCCGAGGCCGCCGCCGACCTGGCCGGCCGGGTCGAGGAGGCCGCCGGCCGCTCCGGCGCGCTCGACGCCGTCTGGACCGGGGTCCGCGACGCCATGGTCGAGCTCGACGCCCACCTGCTCGCCGCCGCCCGCCGCCTCTCCGGCCACGCCCCGGCCGAGGACGCGCCGCCGCCGCCGCTCGAGGCCCGCAAGGCCGCGCTCGACGCCTGCCGCGCCGCCGCCCTCGGGGCCCTGCCCCTGATCCGCGCCGCCCAGAACGCCGACGCCCGCGCCGTCGGGGCGCTCCGGGCCTGCGGCGATGGCGTCGCCGCCTGGCGGCAGGACTGGACCGAGGCCCTCGGCCTCGCCGGCCGGCGTCCGAAAAACGTCCGTCCCGACCGCGAGCGCCTGCGCCGCCTGCGCGACGACCTGCTGGCCCGCCTCGACCGGACGCTGGCCGAACTGGCCGCCTCGGCCGCCCGCCGGGCCCAGGTCGAGACCCGGCTGGCCGGGCTGCGCGCACCGCTCTGACCGGTCGTCGCGGCGATTTCGCCGGCCCCCGTCATTGAACCGGCCCGGCGGGGGCCTAGGTATGCGGGCCCCTCTCGCGGAGTCCGCCATGACCGATCAGCCCGTCCTCGCCGTCGCCGGCGACGCCGCCATCCCCCTGCTCGGCTTCGGCACCTGGATGCTGGAGCCGGACGACGCCCGGCGCATGGTCGCCGAGGCCCTGCGCATCGGCTACCGCCACATCGACACGGCGTGGATCTACCGCAACGAGGCCGCGGTCGGCGACGGCATCCGCGACGCTGTCGAGGCCGGCCACGTCGCCCGCGAGGATATCTGGCTGACCACCAAGATCTGGGTCGACCATTTCCATCGCGACGCCCTGCTGAAGCAGGCCGAGGCATCGGCCGCCGGCCTCGGCTTCACCCCCGACCTGCTGCTGCTGCACTGGCCGAAGCCGACGCCGTCGTTCGAGGAGACCCTCGGCGCCCTGGACGAGGCGAAGGACCGCGGCCTGACCCGGACCATCGGCCTGTCCAACTTCCCCTCGGCCGAGTTCCGTCGGGCGCAATCGCTGTCGCGGGCCCGGCTCGTCACCAACCAGGTCGAGTATCACCCCTACCTCAGGCTGACCCGGCTGCTGGAGACCGCCCGCGAACTCGGCTCCTCGATCACCGCCTGGTCGCCGCTGGCCCAGGGCAAGGTCGCCGACGACCCCGTCCTCGTCGAAATCGGCCGCGCCCACGGCAAGACCCCGGGCCAGGTCACCCTGCGCTGGCTGATCCAGCAGAACGTCATCGCCATCCCCCGCACCGCGAAGGAGGGCCGCGCGGCCGAGAATTTCGACATCTTCGACTTCCAGCTGACGCCGGAGGAGATGGACCGCATCCACGCCCTCGCCCGCCCCGACGGCCGTCTCGGCGACTGGATCGATCCGGCGTTCCAGTGGGACAGAGAATGGTGACCGGCGTCTTGCCGCACCGGCGCGCGGGCGGATGACAGCGCCGCTTCGTCCGCCTAATCCAGCGGTCAGTCTGGAGCGATCGATGGCCTACAAATCCCTGCGTGACTTCATCGCCCGGCTCGAGGCCGAGGGCGAGCTGGTGCGCGTCTCCGAACCGGTCTCGACCCATCTGGAGATGACCGAGATCCAGACCCGGCTGTTGCGCGACGGCGGGCCGGCGGTGCTGTTCGAAAAGCCGGTGATGCCCGACGGCTCGATCAGCCCCATCCCCTGCCTGGCCAATCTGTTCGGCACGGTGAAGCGCGTCGCCATGGGCGTGACCATGGACCGGAAGACCCGGACCACCGCCGCCGAATTGCGCGAGGTCGGCGAGCTGCTGGCCTTCCTGCGCAACCCGGCCCCGCCGCGCGGCCTGTCGGACGCCATGGAGATGCTGCCGCTGGCCCGGACCGTCATGTCGATGCGGCCGAAGGTGGTGAAGACCGCCCCGGTGCAGCAGGTGGTGCTCAAGGGCGACCGGATCGACCTGACCGCCCTGCCGGTCCAGGGCTGCTGGCCCGGCGAACCGGCGCCGCTGATCACCTGGGGCCTGGTGGTGACCAGGGGCCCGTCCGACGAGCGCGAGGACGACTTCAACCTCGGCATCTACCGCATGCAGGTGCTGGGCAGGGACCGGGCCATCATGCGCTGGCTGGCCCACCGCGGCGGGGCCCAGCACTACGCCCGGCACAAGAAGGCCGGAAAGACGGGCCCCCTGCCCTGCGCCGTCGTGCTCGGCGCCGACCCGGGCACCATTCTGGCCGCGGTCACTCCCGTGCCGGACACCCTCAGCGAATACCAGTTCGCCGGCCTGCTGCGCGGGGCCAAGGCCGAGCTGGTTCCCTGCAAGACCGTGCCGCTGATGGTCCCGGCCCAGGCCGAGATCGTGCTCGAGGGCCACGTCCTGCTCGACGAGCACGCCCCCGAAGGGCCGTATGGCGACCACACCGGCTATTACAATTCGGTCGAGACCTTCCCGGTCTTCCAGGTCACGGCGATCACCATGCGCCGCGACCCGATCTATCTGACCACCTTCACCGGCCGGCCGCCGGACGAGCCCAGCGTGCTCGGCGAGGCGCTGAACGAGGTCTTCATCCCCCTGTTGCGGGCGCAGTTCCCCGAGATCGCCGACTTCTGGCTGCCGCCCGAGGGCTGTTCCTACCGCATCGCCGTGGTGTCGATGAAGAAGGCCTACCCCGGCCACGCCAAACGGGTGATGCTGGGCGTGTGGAGCTATCTGCGCCAGTTCATGTACACCAAATGGGTCATCGTCGTGGACGACACGATCAACGCGCGCGACTGGAAAGACGTGATGTGGGCCGTCGCTACCAGGATGGACCCGGCCCGCGACATCACCCTGATCGAGAACACCCCGATCGACTATCTCGACTTCGCCAGCCCCGAGAGCGGCCTCGGCTCCAAGATCGGCCTCGACGCCACCGACAAATGGCCGCCGGAGACGAAGCGGGAGTGGGGCGAGGAGATCCGCATGGACGAGGCGGTGGTGGAGCGGGTGTCGGAGATGTGGGACCGCCTCGGTCTGCCGGGCGACGGCGCGCCGATCTGGAAATAGGCCGCGCCTTCTGTTATAACTTCGTTCTAACGGAACCCGCCATGCCCACCACCATACGCAAGATCGGCAATTCGCGGGGCGTCATCCTGCCCAAGCACGCGCTCCAGGCGCTAGGCGTCGCGGAGGGCGGAGCGGTCGAGTTCGTCTATGAGCCGGGGAGGATCAGCATCGTTCCTGCGCGCAGGAAGGTCCGCGAGGGTTGGGAGGAGGACGCCAGGCGCATCGCGGCGGCCGGGCTGACCGAGGAAGAGCGCGAGTGGCTGGACGCGGACCTGACCAGCGAGACGGACGACGCGTGGGACGCCTACACCGAAGAAGACATGGCGCGCGTCGAGACCGAGCTGCTCGCCAGCGGCGTGGTGAAGCCCTGAATGGTCAGGCGAGGCGAAGTCTGGTGGGTCAGGCTGGACCCGACCGTCGGCCATGATATCCGGAAGACCCGGCCTTGTCTGGTCGTGTCGCCGGATCAACTGAATCGGCATGGGATCTCGGTGATCGTGCCGCTCACCAGCAGCGACCAGTGGCGCTTCCGCGTCTCCACGTCCGTGGCCGGCAAGCCCGGAGCGGCGGCGGCCGATCAGGTGCGCGCCATCGATCACACCCGCCTGGGTCGTCGCATCGGCGACGCCGATCCCAAGGTGCTGACGGCCGTCCTGGCCATCCTGCGCGAGATGTTCGAGGATTGAATACGCCGCGATGATATCCAGACGTCATTGGACAAGCTGAGTGACGAACCGCCGATCGCCGTCCAGCCTGACGACTCAAATGCGCCGGGGGGGTGAGCGCTTTCGAATTCTTCTTCGGCTTCTACGGCCGGTTGCGCCGCTCCGATGACCCGGCCATATCGGGGCATGTCCGACAGCCTGCCGACGCCCGCCTCCCCCGACATCCTGCCCGAACTGGTCGCCGCCGCGCTGAAGGCCGGCGCCGACGCGGCCGAAGCCGTCTCCGCCGAGCGCGCCGCCCTCTCCGTCGGGGTCCGCAACGGCGCCCTGGAGGATGTCGAGCGCGAGGAGAGCCGCGACCTCGGCCTGCGCGTCTTCATCGGCCGACGCCAGGCCACGGTGTCCGCCTCCGACCTGTCCGAGGCCACCCGCGACCGCTTGGTGGAGCGCGCCGTGGCCATGGCCAGACTGGCGCCCGAGGATCCGTACGCCGGCCTCGCGCCGCGGGACCGGCTGGCCTGCGGGCCCTTCGCCGACCTCGATCTGTACGACCCGAGCCGGCGCGACGCGGCCGCCCTCGAGGCCGTCGCCGCCGAGGCCGAGGCCGCCGCCCTGGCCGTGCCCGGCGTGGCCCGCTCGGAGGGCGGCCACGCCTCCGCCTCGACCAGCCGCTGGCGTCTGGTCACCTCGCACGGCTTCGACGGCGCCTATCACGGCTCAGCCTTCTCGCTCGGCGTCGGCGTCATCGCCGAGAAGGACGGGGCCATGGAGCGCGGCGGCGAGCATCGGGCCGCCCGCCACCTGGCCGACCTGCCGTCCCCCGGCGACATCGGGGCCGAGGCCGGGCGCCGCGCGGTGGCCCGCACCGGCCCGCGCAAGATCGCCTCGACCACCGCCCCGGTGATCTTCGAAAACCGCGTGGCGATGCAGATCCTGTCGCCGCTGATCGGCGCCGTCTCCGGTCCCTCGGTCGCCCGGGGCGCCTCCTTCCTCAAGGATCGGCTGGGACAGGCGGTGCTGCCGAAGGGGGTCGACCTGGTCGACGATCCGTTCCGCCCCCGCGGGCTCGGCTCGACGCCGTTCGACGACGAGGGCGTGGCGGTGGCCCGGCAGGCGATCATCGCCGACGGCGTGCTGACCACCTGGCTGCTCAACAGCGCCGCCGCCGCCCAGCTGGGCATGGCCTCGACCGGCCACGCCTCGCGCGGCCTCGCCGGCCCGCCGGGGGTCTCGACCCACAGCCTGCATCTGGAGCCCGGCGACCGCGACCTCGACGGCCTGATGGCCGAGGCCGGAACCGGCCTGCTGGTGACCTCGATGTTCGGCCCCTCGCTGAACCCCCACACCGGCGACTGGTCGGCCGGGGTCTCCGGCTTCTGGTTCGAGAACGGCGCCGTCGCCTGGCCGGTCAGCGAGGTCACCGTGGCCGGCCGGCTGACCGAACTCTACGCCCGGCTGCAGCGCGGCTCCGACCTCGAGTTCCGCGGCGCCAACAACAGCCCGTCCCTGATGTTCGACGCGGTGGCCATCGCCGGCAAATGAGCCGCCCGGCGGCCGGTCCGGCTGATGGAGGGGTCAATTCGAGCCGGCGCTGGATGCGATCGACATCCTGCCGAAGCTTGTCGAAAGACGCAAAGTCTGGCGTCGGCCTCCGCCAGATGACCGAGATCGCGACGGACCGCCGCCAATCCGGTCTCAACCGCGGACATACGCAGAGTCAGGTCTTCGACGCGGAGGTTCAAGGCATCCACCTTGCCGTCGATCCGACGGAGATAGATCGGCGCCAGGCGAGTTTATCGGCCATTGCAGGAGTATGCCAGGGGGCGTCGATGAACCAAATCCGTTGATCGTGCGGCGCACAGCGCCTATTCCGCTGGCGCCCCCGCCAGCCCCTCGCCTCCGGACGCTCCGCCTCATGACCAAACCCGCCGACGCCGAATCCCCCCAGCTGCTCCACCTCGTCATCGGCGGGGAATTGCGCCACCTCGACGCGCCGGTGTTCCGGGACCTGTCCAGGGTCGAATTCGTCGGCGCCTTCCCGAGCTACGCCGAGGCCCGCAAGGCGTGGAAGGCGCGGGCGCAGGCGACGGTGGACAACGCCCACATGCGCTATTTCATCCTGCACGCGCACCGGCTGATCGACCCGCGCGGGGACGCGGCCGAGTCCTGATTTCAGGGAACTCCCTTCCCGACTGACGCGCTTTCCCCGTACCGTCACGCCTGCCCGGGAGAGACCCATGCTGAGCCCCGCCCTCATCGTCCTCGCCCTTCTGGCGCTGGGCGCCGGCATCGTCATCTGGGCCACGCGGCGCAAGCCGGACCAGCCGACCATCGGCCCCGACGAGACCGACACCGCCTGGAACGACCCGATCACCCCCGGACCGGCCCCGACCCCGCGCGAGACCTTCACCCACGAGGACCCGCATGCGGCGGCGTCGCAGGAACCCCGGCCATGACCCTGTTCGGCCGCACCCTCGGCGGCGAGGAGATCGCCGGCCTGGTCTTCCTGCTGATGGCGCTCGTCCTGTGGTTCGGCGCCTGGCGCGGCGAGCGGGACTGGGCGCGCTGGTTCCGGCGCTGGGAGGCGGGCCGCAAGGCCCGGCGCGAGGCCGGCTCGGCCGGCGGGCCGCGCCCTCCGTCCGGCGCCCGCCGCGGCCCCTGGGGCTGACCCTACTCCCGCCTGAGCAGCCTCTCGGTCAGCAGCGTGCCCCACCACTGCGCCTTGAACTCGGCCCGGATCGCCTTCGGGTCGTAGGCGTCGCTGTCGACCCAGTCGATGAAGCTGACCCCCGTCGGCTCCCCCTCCTTCAGGTATTTCTCCAGCGTGTAGTCCAGCACCCCGGTCAGGCCCTCGCGATGGTGCAGGTATTTCTTGTCGAGCTGGCGGATCGCCTCCGAGATCGGCTCGCCCAGATGGAAATGCCGGTACAGCACCGCCATCATCCCGGCCCGGTCCGCCCCCGACTTGCAGTGGATCAGCACCGGATAGTCGATGCTCCGGAACAACTCACGCGCCCGGTGGATGCGGTCCTTCTGCGGCGGATCGCGCGAATCCAGCGGCGCGTCGATCAGCGTCAGCCCCAGCCGCGCGCAGGCGTCCTTCTCCAGCGCGTACCAGGCCTCGTCCCGCGCCCCGCGCAGGTTGATGACCGTCCGGATTCCCCGCCCCTTCCAGTAGGCCAGCCGCCGCGGCGACGGCTGGTTGGTCCGCACCAGATCCGGCCCCAGCCAGTGGGCGTTCGAGAACCACCGCCGCAGGAAGGCGTGGTCCTTCCAGACATAGTCCCACCGGGCCTTGAACCGGCCGGCGCGGGTGGAGAGGTCGTAGCGGGACATGGGAGGGGAGATAGCCGCCGCCGGCCATTGCGTCATCCATGGTCGGATGGAATGTGCGCGACAGATGAAAAGCAGACGTTGATCCGTCCTGGTCAGCGGCCTTGCTCATTGAGCGTGTCGACAACAGACGGGGTTCCCAGGAACCGGGCGATGGCGGGACCTGGCTCTGCGCGGCATCGGCGTACGCGAGTTTGACCTGCTGGCTCACCCCCCAAACAAGCCTTGGCGTTCGTCGTGCCTTCCCTAACTATTTGACTAGGACAATCGACCTAGAGTAGACCTTCAACCTCGTGAATCGGCACGCCGCATCTCAACCGGCGGAAATGGCGAAGGCCACGGCATGAGCGACGCGACCACCCGTCAGAAGATCGTCGAAGCGGCTGACCGGCTCTTCTACGAGCAAGGCTTCGAACCCACGTCCTTTGCCGACATCGCTGCGATCATGAATATCTCGCGTGGCAATTTTTACTACCATTTCAAGACCAAAGACGAGATTCTGTATGCGGTTATAGATCTTCGCCTGTCGAACACCCGGAAGATGCTGGGCGACTGGGAAGCCGGGGACGGCGACCCGGCGGACCACATACGAAGTTTCGTCCATATCCTCATCATGAACCGGGCGAAAATCATGCTCTATGGCTGCCCGGTCGGCACCCTCTGCAACGAGCTCGCCAGGCTCGATCACGCGGCCCGGGTCGAGGCGAACAAGCTCTTTGTTCTCTTCCGCGATTGGCTCGCCCGACAATTCGCGGCGCTCGGTCACGACGCGGACGCCGACGCTCTCGCCATGCACCTGCTTGCTCGAAGTCAGGGCGTCGCGAGTCTCGCCAACGCTTTTCGCGACGAAGACTTCGTCCGCCGCGAGGTGGAAGGGATGTGCGAATGGCTTGACGCGCAGCGGCGCGGCGATGTCTCCGCGCGCTGATGCCGGTCACCCCCTGATCAAAGGAGATTTCCCATGTTCGTCGTCCTGCTCAGATTCGCCGTCAACAAGGCCAAGGCCCCGCAGTTCATGGAGGGCCACAACGCCTGGATCGGGTGCGGCTTCGAGGACGGCGTCTTTCTCGTGACGGGAAGTCTTCAACCGGGCATCGGCGGCGCGGTTATCGCTCACGGCGTCTCGCGCGCCGATCTTGAAGCCCGGATTCAGGAGGACCCGTTCGTCGTGGAGAATGTGGTCAGCGCCGACATCCTCGAAATCATGCCGGGCCGAACGGATGAGCGTCTGGCCTTCCTGAAGGGCTGAGCGATGAGCACGACGATTGTTGGCCCGGACGGACGGCCGCGCTGCCGTTGGTGCGCCGCCGCTGTCGAGTTCTTCGCCTATCACGACACGGAATGGGGCTTTCCGGTCAAAGACGATCGCCGCCTCTTCGAGAAGCTCTGCCTGGAAGGCTTCCAGTCCGGCCTGAGCTGGCGCACCATTCTCGCCAAGCGCGAGAATTTTCGCGCCGCCTTCCACGGCTTTGATTTCAACCGGATCGCGCGTTTCACCGAAGAGGACATCGAGCGCCTTTTGCAGGATGACGGCATCGTCCGGCATCGCGGGAAGATCGCGGCGGTGATCAACAATGCGCGGCGCGCGGAGGAGCTCGTGCGGCAAGAAGGATCGCTCGCCGCCTATTTTTGGCGCTTCGAGCCTGATCCCGCCGAGCTTGCGGCGCCGCAGACCGCCTCCACGTCGGCGGCGTCGATCGCGATGTCGAAAGACCTGAAGAGGCGTGGGTGGGCCTTCGTCGGGCCGACTACTGCATACGCCTTCATGCAGGCGATGGGGCTCATCAACGACCATGCCGAGGGTTGCGCGATACGCACGGAGGTCGAACGGGCCAGGACGGCGTTTCATCGCCCGAGGCGAGAGTTGACGATGTGAGCCGCCTGCGGCTCTGAGGAGCGGTGGCGACGCCACGCACAACCGTTCGGCCTCGCGCCCCACCTCCCCGCTTGACTTGCGCCCCCCGCCGTCCGACCTCGGACCGATGAGGACGCCCGCGCCCGCCGCCGACGAGACCGAGCCGCTGCGCCCGCTGCTGGGGCGGATCTGGCGCGACCATCTCTCCCGTCACCGGACGCCGCTGTTCCTGTCGATCCTGTGCGCGGCGATCGTCGGCGTCATGGCCGCCACGGTGCTGCAGCTGCTGGAACCGGCCGTCGACGGCCTGTTCCTCGGCGAGGCGGTGACCGTCTGGGGCGTCTTCACCGTGCCGCCGGGACGAGCGCTGGTGTGGATTCCCGTCATCATCGTCGGCGCCGGACTGATCTGGACCGCCGCCGCCCTCGGCCAGGCGGCGCTGGTCAACCGGCTCGGCCACGGCATCGTCGGCGACATCCAGGTGCGGCTGTTCGGCGCGATGATCCGCGCCGACCTCGCCCGGCTGCGCAGCCAGCATTCCGGCGGCTTCGTCTCCTCGGTGCTGTTCGACGCCAACCTGGTGCGCGAGGCCTTCACCCAGGGGGTGGTCAACTACACCCAGCACGCCCTGACCCTGACCGCGGTGCTGGCCTATATGGCGTGGATCGACGGGCGGCTGACCCTGATCGTGCTGCTCGGCGCGCCGCTGATCGCCCTGGTGATCCGCCGCTTCGGCAAACGGATGCGCAAGGCCACCACCGGGGCCATGGTCGAGACCTCCAACCTGTCCACCGCCCTGATGGAGAACCTCGACGGCGTCCGCCTGATCAAGATCGAGAACCGCGAGGCGGCCGAGGAGGCCCGCGTCGGCGAGGTCGTCGCCCGGCGCCAGCGCCACGTCATCAAATCCGCCGACAGCCGCGCCTTCGCCGGACCGCTGAGCAATCTGGTGGCCATGTTCGTGGTCGCCGCCGTCATGGCCTATGCCGGCTGGCGCGCCCGCGACGGGGCCATGAGCGTCGGCGCCTTCGCCGCCTACATCGGCCTCTTGATGGCCGCGGGCCAGTCGCTGCGCCAGGTCACCAATCTCCAGACCGTCATGGCCGAGGGCCTGACCGCCGCCCGCCGCCTGTTCGCCGCCCTCGACATCCAGCCCGAGATCCGCGAGGCCCCGGACGCCGCCGCCCTGCCGCCCGGGCCGCTCACCGTGGCCTTCGACCACGTCGGCTTCGCCTACGCCCCCGCCGAAGGCGGCGGCGCGCCGACCCTGACCGACGTCTCCCTGACGGTGGCCCCCGGCGAGACCGTCGCCCTCGTCGGCCCCTCCGGCGGCGGCAAGAGCACCCTGCTCAGCCTGCTGCCGCGCTTCTACGACGTCACCGCCGGGGCCGTGACCATCAATGGCCGCGACGTGCGCGAGCTGAAGCTGCACGACCTGCGTTCCCGCATCGCCCTGGTCACCCAGGAGCCCTTCCTGTTCGACGACAGCCTGGCGGCCAACATCGCCTACGGCCGCCCCGGCGCCCCCCAGGCCGAGATCGAGGCCGCCGCCGCCGCCGCCGCCGCCCACGACTTCATCGCCGCCCTGCCCGAGGGCTACCGGACCCGCGCCGGCGAGGCCGGCCTGCGCCTGTCCGGCGGCCAGCGCCAGCGCGTCGCCATCGCCCGCGCCTTCCTCAAGGACGCCCCCATCCTGCTGCTCGACGAGGCCACCTCGGCCCTCGACACCGAGAGCGAGGCGCTGGTCCAGGCCGCGCTGGAACGGCTGATGCGCGGGCGCGCCACATTGATGATCGCCCACCGGCTGTCGACCGTCCGCAACGCCGAGCGCATCTATGTCGTCGACGCCGGCCGCATCGTCGAGCAGGGCTCGCATGCGGCGCTGGTGAAAAAGGGCGGCCTCTACGCCCGGCTCGCCAAGCAGCAGTCGCTGGACGGCGAGCCGGTGTCGGTGGGGACGGTGTCGTGACGGAAGTGATTGGCAGCCCCCTTCCCCTCGAGGGGGAAGGGCCGGGGATGGGGTGGAGGCAGGCCGCGTCAGGATGTGGCGCGGGGGGCGTCGTCGCCGGTCTTCCGAGGCAGCCCACCGGCGCTTCCCAACGACCAATCTGCCTCCACCCCACCCAACCCTCCCCCTCGAGGGGAGGGCTTTTCGAGTGCGCGGCATGAGACCGCTCCGCAACCCGGTCATCCAGACGGTCCTCGCCTGGATTCTCGCCCAGTGGCTGCGGTTCTGCTACGCCACCATCCGCTGGGAGCACCGCAACCAGGCGGCCGCCGAAGCGGTCTGGAGAGGGGGCGGCGGCGTGCTGGGGGTGTTCTGGCATTCGCGCACCGCGCTCGCCCCGCACAGCTGGCCGATCGGCCGGGCCCAGCCGGTCAAGGGCCTGATCTCCCTGAGCCGCGACGGCGAATTTCTCGCCCGGGCCGTGGCCCGGCTCGGCATCCCGGCGGTGCGCGGCTCGTCGTCCAACAAGGACAAGGCCGAGCGGACCAAGGGCGGCTCCCAGGCGCTGCGCGACGGCCTGCGCCAGCTCAGGGTCGGCGGCCTGGCGATCACCCCCGACGGCCCGCGCGGGCCCGTGCGCAGCATGGCCGAGGGCCTGCCGCTGCTGGCCCGGCTGTCCGGGGCGCCGGTGCTGTTCGTCGGCCTGTCGTGCAATCCCGCCATCCGCCTGAACACCTGGGACAAGGCCCTGATCCCCCTGCCCTTCGGCAAGGGGGCCGTGGTCTGGGACCGCGCCGACTTCCCCGAAGGCGCCGCCCTCGACGACGTCATCGCCGACTGGACCGAACGCCTCACCGCGGTGGAGGCCGAGGCCGACGCCGTCACCGGCCTGGAGCGGGTCTGAGGTGAGCCCCGCCCTGATCGCATACCGGCTGCTGACCCGCCTGTTCGAGCCGCTGGCGCCGCGCCTGCTCGACGCCCGCGCCAAACAGGGCAAGGAGGATCCGGCCCGCGTCGATGAGCGGCTCGGCCTCGCCTCCGCCGCCCGGCCCCCCGGCGACCTGGTCTGGCTGCACGGGGTCAGCGTCGGCGAGACCCTGTCGCTGCTGCCGCTGGTCGGGCGCCTGCGCGAAAGGCGCCCCGACCTCGCCGTGCTGGTCACCTCGGGCACCGTGACCTCGGCCTCCCTGCTGGCGCGGCGCCTGCCGCCCGGGGTGCTGCACCAGTTCGCCCCGGTGGACACGCCCGGCGCCGTCCGCGCCTTCCTCGACCACTGGCGCCCGGCCGCCGCCGTCTTCGTCGAGAGCGAGCTGTGGCCCAACCTGATCCTCGAGGCCCGCCGCCGCGACGTGAAACTCGTCCTCGCCAGCGCCCGCATCACGCAGAAGACCGTCGACGGCTGGCGGCGCTTCCCCGGCGCGGCCCGCGAGGTCCTCGCCGCCTTCGACCGCGTCCTGCCCCAGGACGAGGCTTCGGCGGCCCGGCTGGAGAGCCTCGGGGCCCGCATCGACGGCCATGTGAACCTCAAGCTGGCCGGGGCGGCCCCGCCGCACGACCCGGGCGCCTTCACCCGCCTCAGCGCCGCCATCGGCGACCGGCCGGTGGTCGTCGCCGCCAGCACCCACGACGGCGAGGAGATCGCCCTGGTCCGCGCCCTCGACAAGCTGGCCGACCGCCTGTGCCTGATCCTCGTGCCCCGCCATCCCGAGCGCCGCCGCGACATCGCCGCCGCCCTGGGCCGTGACGGCTACCGCTTCGCCCTGCGCTCGGACGGCCGCGAGCCCGACCGCGACACCGACCTCTACGTCGCCGACACCCTCGGCGAGATGGGCCTGTTCCTGCGCCTCGCCGATGTCGTGGTGATGGGCGGCAGCTTCTCCGCCGCGCTGGAGAGGCCCCCGGTCGGCGGCCACAATCCGCTCGAGCCCGCCCGGCTCGGCAAGCCCGCCGTGACCGGCCCCGACATGAGCAACTGGGCCGCCGTCGCCGACGCCCTGGTGCGGGCCGGCGGCCTCGCCGTGGTCGAGGCCCCATGGGAGTTGCCCGCCGTGATCGCCCCGCTGCTGGCCGACGAGGCGGCGGCCCGGGCCATGGGCGAGCGCGGCCGCCGCGCCGCCGCCGAGGCCGGCTCCGGCCTCGACCGGCTGTGGGACAGGCTGACGCCGCTGCTGCCGCCGCCCCCGGCCCGGGGCGGCCGATGAAGCTCAACACCCCCCGCTGGTGGTACGACCGCGAGCGCCGCCACGCGCCGATGACGCGGATGCTGCTCAAGCCGCTGTCGTGGATCTGGGCCGCCGCCACCGCCCGGCGCCTCGCCCGCGCCGCGCCCGCGGACCCCGGCGTGCCGGTCATCTCGGTCGGCAATCTGACCGTCGGCGGTTCGGGCAAGACCCCGGTGGCCCGCGAGGCCCTGCGCCTGCTGCATGAGGCGGGGGTCGCGGCCCACGCCCTGTCGCGCGGCTACGGCGGGCGGCTGAAGGGGCCGGCGCGCGTCGATCCCGCCGTCCATACGGCCGCCGAGGTCGGCGACGAGCCGCTGATGCTGGCCCTCGGCGGCCCCGCCTGGATCGCCCGCGACCGCGTCGCCGGGGCCCGCGCCGCCGCCGCCGCGGGGGCCCCGGCGGTGGTCCTCGACGACGCCCACCAGAACCCGGCCCTGGAGAAGGCGCTCAGCCTCGTGGTCGTCGACGGCGAGACCCGCGACGGCGAATGGCCGTTCGGCGACGGCTCGGTGTTTCCGTCCGGCCCGATGCGCGAGCCGCTGAAGGCCGGCCTCGCCCGCGCCGACGCCGTGGTCGTGCTGCTGCCGGCCGACGCGCCCGCCGCCGATCCGGAGCTGCTCTCGGCCTTCGGGGCCCTGCCGGTCTTCATCGCCCGCCTCAAGCCCGCCGCCCCGCCCCCGGCCGGGCCGGTGCTCGGCTTCGCCGGCATCGCCAAGCCGTGGAAGGTCGAGCGCGCCCTCGACGCGGCCGGGGCCGAACTGGTCGATTTCGCGCCCTTCCCCGACCACGCCGCCTTCCGCGACCAGGACCTGCGCTTCCTCGCCGGCCGGGCGGAGCATTTCGGGGCCCGGCTGGTCACCACCGAAAAGGACTGGTTCCGCCTGCCGCCCGACTGGCGCGAGCGGGTCGTATCCTGGCCGGTCAAGGCCAGCTTCGACGACGAGGCGGGGTTCCAGCGGCTGCTGCTCTCGGCCGTTCCCGGGGCAGGCCCGGCGGCCGGCTGAGGGTCAGTTGACGAGCTGGCCGCGAACGGCGCCGTTCGGATAGTCGGCGTTGTGGACGTTGACGTAGAAGCCGGCCGGCGCGGTGAGGATCTCGGCTCCGAGCGCCGCCGCCGCATCGACGCATCCGGAACTCGAGCCCGCCGCGGGCGCGGTCAGCGTCGCCACGGGCGGTCCCGACACGCCCAGGGCGCCCCTGTGGATGTGCGCCGCGGTCGCCGGCGCGATGCCCGCCACCGACAGGTCGTAGCAGACGCGCCCCGCCGCCAGGGGATCGATACGCACCGTCGCGGAGCCGCTGCCGTCGGGGTCGCCCGGCCCGGGGATTTCGGCGGCTCCGGTCATGGCGGCCGTCAGCACGGTGGGGCCGTCCATGCCCAGGTCCGCCGAGGTGCAGGCGGCGAGCACGAGCGACGGCGCCGCCACGGCTGCGATGGCCAGGCGGCGGGCGGAAACCGGATGGGAGAGGGGGGTCATGAGGGCGTCCTCGCTGTTGGCATGACGCGCAGAAATCTGTGGTCTGCGGCCTTCCAACACCCGCGTTCTCCAAACAGTTCCCGGGCCGCCGGCCGGCGCGGCTACTCCGCCCGGTGGACCACCCCGCCCTTCATCACGAACCGCACCCGCTCCAGCTCGGTCACGTCGGCCAGCGGGTCGCCGGACACGGCGATCAGGTCCGCCGGCATCCCGGCCGCGATCCGTCCCGCCTCGCCGGCGATGTCCAGATGCGCCGCCGCATTGACCGTGGCCGCCTGGATGGCCTCCAGCGGCGTCAGCCCGGCCCGCGCCAGCAGGGCGAACTCGCCGGCGTTGTCGCCGTGCGCCGAGACGCCGCTGTCGGTGCCGAAGGCGATCCGCACCCCGCCGTCGTGGGCCCGTCGGGCCATGTCCAGCATCAGCGGCCCGGCCTCCAGCGCCTTGGCGGTCTGGGCCGGGGTGAAGAAATTGTCCGGACCCGAGGCGATCCGCGCCACGAAGTCCCCGGCCATCAGGGTCGGGACCAGATACACCCCCTCGCGCCGCATCAGCCGGATCGACTCGGCGTCCAGCCAGGTGCCGTGCTCGATCGAATCGCCGCCGGCGCGCAGGAAGCTGTTGATCCCGTCGGCCCCGTGGGCGTGCGCCGTCACCCGCCGTCCCATCCGGTGCCCGGCCTCGACGATGGCGGCCAGCTCGGCCTCGGAGAACTGCTGGCCCAGGCCGGCCGCGGTGTTCGACAACACCCCGCCGGTGGCGGTGATCTTGATGACGTCGGCGCCCGAGCGGACCTGGGTCCGCACCGCCCGCATGCAGTCCTCCGGCCCGGAGCAGACGCTCTCCGACGACAGCAGGTGCATGACGTCGTCACGGTAGCCGTTGACGTCGCCGTGGCCGCCGTGGACCGACACCGACGCGCCCGAGGCGATCACCCGCGGCCCCGGCACGTCGCCGCGCCGGATGGCGTCGCGCAGGGCGAACACCGCCTCGTTCTGCCCGCCCAGGTCGGCCACCGTGGTGAATCCGGCCATCAGGGTGCGGCGGGCGTGGCGGGCCCCGACGAAGGCCTGTTCGGCGTTGGACTGGGTGACCTCCTCCAGCCGGGCGTTGGGGTTCTGCTGGCCGGTCAGATGGACGTGGCTGTCGATCAGCCCGGGCAGGACGAAGGCGTCGCGCAGATCGACGATCCGGCCCTCTCCGACGAAGCCGTCGCGCACCTCGGCGACCCGGTTCCCGCGGATCACGAGAGTTTTATCGCGCTGCACCACGCCGCTCGCCGGGTCGGCCAGAAGCCGGCCCACCTGCACGAAGGTGGCTTCCCCGGACGGCGAAACCGGCGTGGCGGCGGGCGTTTGCGCGGCGGCGCCCGAGGCCACCAGGGCGGCGGCGGCGGCCCACAACATTGTGATCGACTTCATCAAGACCCTCCTGAACGGACCGCGCACCTTAGCCCCTTGTCCGATTCCGCCAAGGCTCAGGTTGCCACCGGGGGCGGGTTTGCAACAGACTGTCGCCTTCTGTGAACATGCGAGGGGCGTCGCATGCGGCTTGCCAGACGTGGATTCATCCTGGGCGGCGCGGCCCTGCTGTCGGGCTGCGCCAGCGCGGTCGCCCGGCCGGAGATCGCCGCGGCCCGTCCGCCGGCCGTCCCGGACCCGATGGTCCGGATCGCCCGTCCGCCCGAGGTCATCACCTCGCAGCTGAACTCCACCCGCCCGCTCGATCCGCGCGCCCCGGTGCGCCGGGAGCTGATGGACCGGGCCCTGGCGGCGCTGGACATCCACGCCGGCCGGATCACCGCCCGCGACCGGGTGTATCTGGTCGACTTCAAGAAATTCTCGGGTGACGAGCGGCTCTACGAGGTCGACCTGCACGGCGGCGCCGTCACCCTGATGCGCACCACCCACGGGCGCGGCTCCGACCCGTCGCACACCGGCTTCGCGCAGCAGTTCTCGAACACCCCCGACAGCTATATGTCCTCGGTCGGGGCCTATGTCACCGCCGGCGCGAGCTGGGGGGCCCAGCAGGGCCCCAATGTCCTGCTCGACGGGCTGGAGTACACCAACAGCCTGGCCCGCGAGCGCGCCATCATCGTCCACGGGGCCGACTACGCCGACCCGGCCTTCCTCGCCCGCGAAGGCAAGCTGGGTCGCAGCTACGGCTGTTTCTCGGTCGCCCACCACGACCTGCCGATCCTGCGCGAACGCATGGGCGAGGGCCGGCTGCTGTTCGCCTGGGCCTAGAGCCTGATCGGTTGAGGAGGAATCGCTTCGCGATTCCGGCGATGCCGTGAATCAGGCTCCAGCATGATCCTGGAGCGAAGATCTCGGTTTAGGGCTCTGGTCTGCGGGCCGAGTGACGGATGAAGGCTATCCGAACCTCGTCGGGCAAGACGACATATCGAATGACGTAAGGCGGCACGGTCGTGAGTTCGCGGACGCCTGACCGTATGGGTCGCCCCCGGTTCGGAAAGGCGACCAGACTGTTGGCTGCATCCACCAACGCTGCAGCCACGCGTGACGCAGCCGGTGGATTGGTCTCCGCAATGTAGGATCGGATCGCCCCGAGGTCGACGATCGCGTCGGTCGACCAGATCAGTCGCCGCATTTGGGTGGCGGCAGCTCGTTTTCCGTCCCCCAGGATTTCAGCCAGCGCACCACCGCCTCATGGGTTACGAACCGGCCGGCGTCGATGTCCGCCATCGCCTTCTGTTCGCGCGCGTCCAGCTCGACCGCCTCTTCGAAAACGAAGACGACAGCCTCTTCGTCGAATTCATTGCCCGGCTCGCTCATGCGGTGACGATAGCACAGCCGGCGTCGCCCCTCACCCGGCTTCAACCTGACCGACCAGTGCGAAACCGCCTTCAACCCGTGGAGCCGCCCTGTTCCCGCTCCATCGCCCGCCAGCCGATGTCGGTGCGGTGAAAACCGCCCGGCCAGTCGATCTTCCTGACCGCCGCATAGACCCGCTGGCGCGCCTCGGCGATGTCCCTGCCGCGGGCGCAGACGTTCAGAACCCGCCCGCCGGCCGCGGCCAGCTGGCCGTCGTCGCGCCGCCGCGTGCCGGCGTGGAAGACCTGCACGTGCGGGCCGAAATCCTGCTCGGCCCCGCGGATGATCGAGCCCTCCAGCGGGCTGTCGGGATAGCCGCTGGCGGCCAGCACCACGCAGATCACCGTCTCCGGCCGGAACCCGGGCGGCTCCGCCCGGGTCAGGTCGCCGCGGGCGCAGGCCAGCAGCAGCGGCACGATGTCCCCGTCCAGCCGCATCATCAGCACCTGGCACTCCGGGTCGCCGAAGCGGGCGTTGAACTCGACCACCCGGGGCCCGGCCTCGGTGGCCATCAGCCCGGCGTAGAGCACGCCGCGATAGGGCATGCCCTCGCGCGCCATCCCCTCGATCACCGGCCGGACGATGTCGCGCTCGGCCGTCTCGACCAGCTCCGGCGTGAACACCGGGGCCGGCGAATAGCTGCCCATGCCGCCGGTGTTCGGCCCCAGGTCGCCGTCATAGGCGCGCTTGTGATCCTGCGCCCCGCCCAGCAGCAGGGCCCGCTGGCCGTCGCAGACGGCGAACAGCGAGCCCTCCTCGCCGTCCATGAACTCCTCGATCACCACCCGCGCCCCGGCCGCGCCGAAGCGGCCGCCGAGCATCCGCTCGATCTCGGCCTCGGCGTCGCGCTTGCTGGCGCAGATGGCCACGCCCTTGCCGGCCGCCAGCCCGTCGGCCTTGATCACATAGGGCGGCTTGAACACCGACAGCGCCTGGCGCGCCTCGTGCAGCCGCTCATAGACGCCGTAGCCCGCCGTGGGGATGTCGTGCCGCTCCATGAAGGCCTTGGAGAAGGCCTTGGAGGTCTCCAGCTGGGCCGCCTTCTTCGTCGGCCCGAAACAGGGGATGCCCGCCAGGGCCAGCCGGTCGGCCAGCCCGGCCTCCAGCGCCGTCTCCGGCCCGACCACCACCAGATCGGCCTTCATCTCCCGCGCCACGGCGCACAGGCCGTCGGCGTCGGTGACCTTCAGGGCGACGCGCTCGCCCAGCCTGTCCATGCCCGGATTTCCGGGCGCGATGACCAGCCGCCGCACCAGCGGCGACTGGGCGATCTTCCATGCCAGGGCGTGCTCGCGTCCGCCCGATCCCACCAGCAGGATGTTCATACCCGCGCAATGACCGCAGCCGCGAAGGCGGTCAAGCGCCGGCGGTCACCCGTTCCCACTTCCGGCGCTCTCGCGGATGTGAGCCGCCCGCCGACCGCCGCCGTTGCGCATCCGGCCCGATTGTGGATCATTGTGGTTTCCAACCTTGGTCGATGGACGTGCCATGGGCGTGTTTCTACAGTCGCTGAGGGACGGGGGGCCGTCCCACGCGGTGGAAAAATCGGACGAGGGCTTTGTCGTGAAGCCCCGGCGGAAGGCGGACCGCGCCGCCTTCAACCGGCTGGCGCGCGAGGTGATGGAGCATTCGGGCGACGACTACGTCGCCCTGCCCCGCTACGACGGCCCCTCGAACTACGACCGCGTCTTCATCATCCCGCTCGAGGGCTGAGGGCGGTCGCCACTCGCGCCCCATCCGCGATCACCGTGACGGCCCGAAGCGGGAAATGGGGACACACACCCCTTTCTCCACTCTGAAGACGACCCCCTTCCGCCCGCAGACCAGGCGGCTCTTGCCCGCAAAGTGGTGTGTGTCCCCACTTCCCTCATGGTGGAGGCGTTGGGCGCGAGCCTGTTTTGATGGCGGAAAGGGGGTGTGTGTCCCCACTTGCTTCGCTAGTCTCCCCCCGATGAGCGACGACTCCTATGTCTTCGAGGGCCCGGCCGGGGAACCGGCGGCGGCGCGCGACAACAATCCGCCCCTGACGATCTCCGAACTGTCGTTCGCGCTGAAGCGGACGCTGGAGGACCGCTTCGGC
>NZ_CALMZS010000112.1 GCF_937870815.1 uncultured Brevundimonas sp. | reverse complement strand
CGCATGGCCTCGAAGCCCTCCTCGAAGCGCTGGTAGCTCATCTGGTGGGTGATCAGCGGGGTCAGGTCGAGGCCGGCCTTGAGCAGGCCGAGCATCTTGCGCCAGGTGGTGAACATCTCGCGGCCGTAGACGCCCTTGATGGTCAGGGCCTTGAGGATGATCGCCCCCCAGTCGGTCTCCATCGGCTTCGACGGAATGCCCAGCATGGCCAGGCCGCCGCCCATGATCAGGGTGTCGACGCACTGTCTGAAGGCGATCGGCGAGCCGGACATCTCCAGGGCCACGTCGAAGCCGACCTTGAGGCCGAGCTCGTGCATGACGTCATGCAGGTCCTCGCGGCTGGTGTTCACGGTGCGCACGCCCGGCGCCACCTTCTGGGCCAGCTCGAGCCGGAAGTCGTTGATGTCGGTCAGGACCACGGTGCGGGCGCCGGCGTGGCGCGCGACGGCGGCGGCCATCATGCCGATCGGCCCGGCCCCGGTGACCAGCACATCCTCGCCGAGCAGGTCGAACTGCTGCGCCGTGTGCACCGCATTGCCGAACGGATCGAGGATGGCGCCGATCTCCCACGGCACGTCGTCGGGCAGCTCGATGACGTTGAAGGCCGGGGCGACGACGAATTCGGCGAAGGCCCCCTGACGGTTGACGCCGATGCCGCGGGTGTGGGGGTCGAGGTGGAAATGGCCGGCCCGGGCCGCTTCCGAGTTGAGGTCGATGACATGGCCCTCGGCCGAGACCCGCTGGCCGACCTTGAGGCGGCGGTCGACGTCCTTGCCGATGGCGACGATCTCGCCGGAGAATTCATGGCCGGTGATCATCGGCACGGGGACGTTCTTCTGTGACCACTCGTCCCAGTTCCAGATGTGTATGTCGGTGCCGCAGACGGCGGTGCGGCGCACCTTGATCAGCACATCCTCGTCACCGGCGACGGGGATGGGGGCGTCGATCAGGTCGAGGCCGACGCCGGGTTTGGTCTTGGCCAGGGCCTTCATGGTGTCCGCCATCAGATAACTCCCAATTCGCGACCGGCCGTCGTGAACGCCGCGACCGTTTGATCAATCTGTTCGAAGCTGTGGGCCGCCGACATCTGGGTGCGGATGCGGGCCTGGCCGCGCGGCACCACCGGGAAGCTGAAGCCGATGACATAGACGCCGAGCTCCAGCATGCGGGCGGCCAGGTCCTGGGCCAGTTTGGCGTCGCCGAGCATGACCGGGATGATCGGGTGCTCGCCCGGCAGCAGGTTGAAGCCGGCCCCGGTCATGGCGGCGCGGTAGCGGGCGGCGTTGGCGAACAGCCGGGTGCGCAGGGCGTCGCCCTCGTCGCCGCCGGCGATGCGGATGGCTTCCATGCTCGAGCCGCAGACGGCGGGGGCCAGGGCGTTGGAGAACAGATAGGGCCGCGCCCGCTGTTTCAGCAGGGCCACGACCTCCGACGTCGCGCAGATGAAGCCGCCCATGGCCCCGCCCAGCGCCTTGCCGAAGGTGCCGGTGACGAAGTCGACCTCGACCCCGTGATGGGCGTAGGAGCCGCGCCCCTGCGGGCCGAGGAAGCCGGTGGCGTGGCAGTCGTCGACCATGATCAGGGCCGAATATCTGTCGGCCAGGGCGCGGATGTCCTTCAGCCTGGCGATATAGCCGTCCATCGAGAAGGC
>NZ_CALMZS010000111.1 GCF_937870815.1 uncultured Brevundimonas sp. | reverse complement strand
GTCGCCGGGCGGGGTCCATGTGCCGGACGAGGCGACGCCCCCGCCCCCGCCCCCGCCGCCGCCGCCGCGCGAGTCGGCGGCCACGGCCGGACCGGCCGCCTCGCCGCCCGCCGCGACGACGATGAGCCTGGACTGGCCGGTGCGCGGCGACATCCTGCGCCGCTTCGGCCCGGTCGGCATGGGCGAGCGCAACAACGGCGTCAACATCGGCGCGGCCGAGGGGGCCGAGGTGCGGGCCGCGGCGGCCGGCCGGGTCGGCTATGTCGGCGACGACCTGGCCGGCCAGGGGCTGACGGTGCTGATCGTCCACCGCGACGGCTGGCGATCGGTCTACGGCCATCTCGGCGCGGCCACCGTCCGCGACGGCGACGACGTGCAGGCGGGCCAGGCCATCGGCACGGTCGGCACGACGGCCGGCGACGGGCGGCCCTCGATCCATTTCGAGACCTGGCGGATGCGCGGCGACGAGCCGACCGCGATCGATCCGCTGAGCGTGTTGCCGCGCTGACGCAGGGGACGGGCCGCCGCCCGGGCGCCGCGTTGCAATGTGAGGCGGCGCGCCCTAGGTTCCGCGCCTCATTTTCAAGGGGCGCGGCGCGGCCCGGCATCCAGAGATTCGCAGATGACTGCCACAGACGGGGGCCTGATGGCCCAATTGATCAGCTTCGCTCCGATCATCCTGATCGGAATCATGGGCTATCTGCTGCTGGTCCGCCCGCAGATGAAACAGGCCAAGGCCCACCGCGAGATGATCGCGACGCTGAAGCGGAGCGACACGGTGGTGCTGTCCAACGGCATGATCGGCAAGATCACCCGGGTCGAGAACGACGAGGCCATGGTCGAGATCGCCCAGGGCGTCAACGTCCGCGTCGTCAAGACCATGATCGCCCAGGTGCGCGACCGCACCGGCGTCGCCGCCAACGACACCAAGCCGGTCTCCAAGGCCTGATCCCGGCGCTCTGAAAGGTCGGGGAAGCCCGCATGATTCATCTGTCGCGCTGGAAGGTCATCCTTCTCGCCCTGTCCTTCGCGTTCGGCCTGCTGTTCGCCTGGCCGAACCTGCTGAGCGCCGAGCAGAGGGCGGCGCTGCCGGGCTGGCTGCCGAAGAGCGGGGTCAACCTCGGACTCGACCTGCAGGGCGGGTCGTACCTGCTGCTCGAGGTCGACGTCCCGGCCATGCGCGAGAAACGCCTGACCAACCTCGGCGAGGACGCGCGGACCGTGCTCGGCGAGGCCGGCGTCGACATCTCCGGGATCGTGCGCGAAGGGGCCGGGGTGATCGTCACCCTGGCCGACCCGGCGGCCTCGGACCTGGCGCTGGAAGCCATGCGCGGGCTGGTTTCGGGCGGCGGAGAACCGATCGCCGACCGCACCGTTCAGCGTCTGGGCGGGGGCCGCATCCGCTACGCCTACACCCAGCAGGCGGTCGACGCGATGGCCGCGGACGCGGTGACCCAGTCGATCGAGGTGGTGCGCCGCCGGATCGACAATCTGGGGACGCGCGAGCCGTCGATCACCCGCCAGGGCGCCGACCGGATCGTCATCCAGGCCCCGGGCGAGAGCGATCCGGCCCAGCTGGAGCGGACCATCGGCAAGACGGCCCAGCTGACCTTCCAGATGGTCGATATGGAAAATTCGGTCGAGGAGGCCCTGGCCGGCTTCCCGCCGCCCGATTCCGAGGTGGTCGCGGACGAGAACGGCGCCCCCTACCTCGTCAAGAAGCGGGTGCTGGTCTCGGGCGAGAACCTGACCCGGGCCTTCGTCACCCAGGACCAGAACCGGCAGACCGCCATCGGCTTCCGCTTCGACAGCGCCGGCGGGCGGCGCTTCGGCGAGGCCACCGCCGCCAACATCGGCAAGCCCTTCGCCATCATCCTCGACGGCGAGGTCATCTCGGCCCCGGTCATCCGCAGCGCCATCACCGGCGGCGAGGGCATCATCGAGGGCAGCTTCAGCATCGAGGAGGCCGCCGAACTGGTCGGCCTGCTCAACGGCGGGGCCCTGCCGGCGCCGCTGCGGGTCGAGGAGCGCCGCACGGTGACCGCCGAACTGGGCGCCGACGCTGTGGCCGCGGGCGCCCTGTCGACCACCATCGGCTTCATCATCATCCTGGTGTTCATGCTGCTGTCGTACGGCTTCCTGTTCGGCGGCATCTCGATCGTCGGCCTGCTGCTCAACGGCCTGCTGATCATCGCCGCCATGTCGATGACCGGCGCGGCCCTGACCCTGCCCGGCATCGCCGGCCTGGTGCTGACCTTCGCCGTGGCGGTCGACGCCAATGTGCTGATCTACGAGCGGATGCGTGACGAGGCGCGGGCCGGCCGATCGGTGATCGCCTCGCTCGACGCCGGCTTCAACAAGGCCATGGGCACCATCATCGACGCCAATCTGACCACCCTGGTGGCGGCCCTGATCATGTTCGTGTTCGGGGCCGGTCCGGTGCGCGGCTTCGCCTGGACGCTGACCATCGGCGTCTTCACCTCGATGCTGTCGGCCGTGCTGGTCGCACAGGTCGCCCTGGCCTGGTGGCTCAAGGTCGCCAGGCCCAAAAAACTGCCGATCTCGGAGTGATGGCGATGCGTGGATGGCCCCTGATCAAACTGCTGCCGGTCAAGACGAATCTTCAGTTCGTCAGGTTCTCGAAGGCCTTCGGCGCCCTGTCGGCCGTGCTGGTGATCGCCTCGATCGTCGGCTGTTTCTACCCGGGCCTGAACATGGGCATCGACTTCCGCGGCGGGGCCTCGATGGAGGTCTCCAAGCCGGCCGGCCAGGTCGTGGCCCTCGACGACCTGCGCGGAGCGGTGCGTGACCTCGGCCTCGGCGACGTCGGGGTGCAGGGCATCGCGCGGCGCGGCACGGACGTCAACGACGGCTCCACCGCCATCGTGCGCTTCCAGATCCCGGCGGGCCGCAACCAGACCGAGGTCGTCAACCAGGTCGAGGCGGCGATCACCGCCGCGGTCGGCGAGGTGGCCTATTCGGACGTCGCCGTCGTGGGCTCCAAGGTGTCGGGCGAATTGTTCACCTCGGGCATGCTGGCGCTCGGCCTCGCCGTGGTGCTGATGTTCGCCTACATCTGGTTCAGGTTCGAGCCGCAGTTCGGCCTCGGCGCCATCGCCGGCCTGATGCACGACGTCATCCTGGTGTTCGGCCTGATCGTGCTGATGCGGCTGGAATTCAGCCTCAACATGGTCGCCGCCATCCTGACGGTGATCGGCTATTCGATGAACGACACCGTCGTGGTGTTCGACCGCCTGCGGGAGAACCTGCGCAAATACAAGCAGATGCCCTTGCGCGAGGTGATCGACCTGTCGATCAACGAGACGCTGTCGCGGACCGTCATCACCGGCGTCACGGCGATCATGGTGCTGGCGGCCCTGGCGGTGTTCGGCGGCGAGGCCCTGTTCGGATTCTCCATCGCCCTGATGGCCGGCATCATCATCGGCACCTATTCGTCGGTCTATGTGGCCGCGCCGATCATCCTGCTGTGGGGGGTCAGGCGCGGCGGCGGGGCCGCCGACGACGCCACGCCGGTCAAGCTGGGCATGGCCAGCCGACCGTAGGGGCCATAAGCATCTGAGAATGATCCGGAGTCTTGTCATCCTGTGTATTGCCGCATCAGGCCGCGCCAATACACAGGATGACAACGGTTGGCTCGAAAGTCCCTAAACTCTATCGGTGTTTGTCGCCCTCAACAGGCGCTATGCTCGCGCTTCAACGATTCTCGCCCGGGGAGGGGCGAACCATGGGCAATCTGCTTGCGAACTTCCGCTCCACCGTGCTGTTGAGCCTCGCGCTGGCGGCGGTGATGATCTACGCCTTCGGCAGCGTCGCGCCGGGCGGCTTCGACCTGATCTTCTGGCAGGCGGTGTTCCGCTGGACCCATGTGGTCGCCGGCATCCTGTGGATCGGGCTGCTGTGGTATTTCAACTTCGTCCAGATCCGGATCATGCCGGCGATCCCGGCCGAGCTGAAGCCGGCGGTCGGCAAACATATCGCCCCGGAGGCCCTGTTCTGGTTCCGCTGGTCGGCGCTGGCCACGGTGCTGGCGGGCCTCGCCCTGGCGTTCAGCCGCGGCCACGCCTATGCCGTCGAGGTGCTGAGCTTCGGCCTCGTCGGCGGCCTGACCGAGGACCAGAAGGGCTACACTCTGCTGGGCGTCGGCGTCTGGCTGGCCATCGTCATGTTCCTCAACGTCTGGGGAATCATCTGGCCGAACCAGAAGCGGGCCCTGGGCATGGTCGTGGTCGATGACGACGCCAAGGCCAAGGCCGCCCGGGTGGCCATGCTGGGCAGCCGCACCAACATGCTGCTGTCGCTGCCGATGCTGACCGCCATGGCGATGTACCAGACGCTGTTTGGCTGATCCGGCCGCATTGCTGGATGAACAGGTCCGCGCGGCCGATCCGGACCGCTGGCTGTCGAGCCGGTTCGTGGCCGACGCCCGGGCGCGGGCGGACCTGATCGCCCTGTATGCGTTCGAGGCCGAACTGCGGGCCATTCCGACGCGCGTGACCCAGCCGCTGCTGGCCGAGATGCGCTACGCCTGGTGGCGCGAGCAGCTGGACGGGGTGTTCGCGGGCGCAGCGCGCAAGGGCCACCCGGTGCTGGAGGCGCTGACGGACGTCGTCGCCCGCCACGGCCTGGGGCGGGCGCCGTTCGACGCCCTGATCGAGGCCCATATCGGCCGGGTGCGGGGCGAACCGCACGACCTGGACGCCTTCCATGTCGGTCCGATGCAGACGGCGGCGCGGCTGCTGGCCGGGCCGGGCCATGACGTCGCCGTCGCCGGGGCGGGACGGGTCTGGGGGTTGATGCAGACCGGCCGGACGGATGAGGCGAGGGCCGCCCGGAGCGCGGCCCGGGCGGCCCTGAGGTCCCTGCCGGCGGTCGCCTTTCCGGCGGTCGCCCATGCGGCGCTGACCAGGCCCTCCGGCGCCGGGGCGGGCAGACGGCTGCGCCTGGTCTGGGCCTCGCTGACCGGGCGGATCTGAGCGAGGTTTTGCCAAGCGCGGCGGCGCGGCCCATATGGCCCCCATGGCGAGACTGGGCGAACGGGCCGGACGGCGGGACGATTCGGGGGCCGGTGCGGCGCGGGGCGGACCTCCGGCCGATCTGGCGAAAGGCCCGCCGACGGGCCGGGCGTTCTACGACCTGATGCGGCTGGTGCGGCGCTCGAACGCGCCGCAACTGGGCCTGAGGCTGACGGCGGCGGTCGCCATGACCCTCGGCGGCAAGGCGCTGGGCGTGCTGGCCCCGCTGGCGCTGGGCGCGGCCGTGAACCGGCTGGCGGCCGGGCAGGGGACGGGGGTCGCCCTGGCCTGGAGCTTCGCCGCCTTCGCGGTCGGCTGGGCCTTCATACGCCTGCTGGCGGCCGTGGCCCCCAACGCCTCCGACGTGGTGTTCGCGCCGGTGCGGTCGGCGGCCCAGCGCACGGCGGCGGCGGAGACCTTCGCGCACGCGCTCAGCCTGTCGCTCGACTTCCACCAGACCAAACGCTCGGGGGCGCTGTCGCGGACCATGGACCGGGGCGCGCGGGCGGTCGATTTCCTGATGCGCATCCTCGCCTTCAACCTGATTCCCACCGGGGTCGAGCTGGCGCTGGCCGCGGCCGTGCTGGCCGGCAGGTACGACTGGCGCTTCGGGGCCGTGGCCGTGGCCGTGGTGGCCATCTACGCCGTCGCCACCTTCGCCCTGTCGAACTGGCGCATCGAGCACCGGCGCGAGATGAACGCGGCCGACACCCAGGCGGCCGGGGTCTCGGTCGACGCCCTGCTGAATTATGAGACGGTCAAGTCGTTCGGGGCCGAGGCGCGCGCCGCCCGGGCCTATGACATGGCGCTGGGCGACTATACGCGGGCGGCGCTGAAGGCCAACAGCTCCCTGGCCCTGCTGAACATCGTGCAGGCGGTGATCATGAACCTCGGCCTCGCGATCATGGCCGTGATGGCCGGGTTCGAGGCGGCGGCGGGCCGGATGGGCCCCGGCGACGTGACGGCCGCCGTGCTGATCATGCTCTCCCTGTATGCACCGCTCAACATCCTGGGCTTCGCCTATCGGGAAATCCGTCAGTCCTTCATAGATATGGAGGAAATGTTGAAGGTGACGCGTCAGACGCCCCAGGTGGCCGATGCGGCCGACGCCGGCCCCTTGCCCCGGCCCGTGGACGCGCCGGGCGCGGCCCTCGCCTTCGAGGGCGTGGGGTTCCGCCACGAGGCCCGCGCCGGCGGCCTGGAGGACGTCAGCTTTGTCGCCGCGCCGGGCACCACGACGGCCCTGGTCGGCCCGTCGGGGGCGGGCAAGTCGACCATCGTCAAACTGGCCCTGCGCCTGCTCGATCCGGGGCAGGGGACGGTGCGGATCGACGGCGTCGACGTGCGCCGGGTGACCCAGGACTCGCTGCGGGCGGCGGTGGCGCTGGTGCCCCAGGACGTCGCCCTGTTCAACGACACCATCCGCGCCAACATCGGTTTCGCCCGGCCCGACGCCGACGAGGCGGCGATCTGGGCCGCGGCCGACGCCGCCGAACTGGGCGACTTCATCCGCGCCCTGCCGCAGGGCATGGACACCATGGTCGGCGAGCGGGGGCTGAAGCTGTCGGGCGGCGAGCGCCAGCGGGTCGGCATCGCCCGGGCCCTGCTGGCCGATCCCTGCATCCTGATCCTCGACGAGGCCACCAGCGCGCTCGACAGCCGCACCGAGGCGGCGATCCAGAAGACCCTGCGTCGGGCGCGCACCGGCCGGACCACCCTGGTGGTCGCCCACAGGCTGTCGACCATCGCCGACGCCGACCAGATCCTCGTGCTCAAGGCCGGCCGGATCGTCGAACGCGGGGCGCACCACGAACTGGTGGCCCGCCAGGGCGGGGAGTATGCGGCGCTGTGGCGCAAGCAGACGCGCGGGGCGCGGACCGAACGTCAGCCGGTCTGACCGAATTTCCTCGCCACCATGCGCGCGAGGTCGCTCGACATGGAGGCATGGCTAGCCGGACGACCGTCGCCGAAGGGGTGACGAAACCCTCAGCCGGGGCGGCCGATGGCGTAGAAGCGGTCGGCCCGGGCCTGGCGGATCTGCTCGGCGGAAAGGGCGGAGAGGGCGGCCAGTTCGTCGGCCAGGACGTCGCCGACCGCCCCGATCGCCGCGGCCGGATCGGCATGGGCGCCGCCGACCGGTTCGGGAATGATGCGGTCGACGATCTTCAGCTCGAGCAGGTCGGGGGCGGTGATCTTCATGGCCATGGCGGCCTCGCGCGCCCGGGCGCCGTCGCGCCACAGGATGCCGGCCGCCCCCTCGGGCGAGATCACCGAATAGATCGAGTGTTCGAGCATCAGCACCCGTCCGGCGGCGGCGATGGCGATGGCCCCGCCGGAACCGCCCTCGCCGGTGACGGTGGCGATCAGCGGCGTCCCGAGGGTCAGGCAGCGTTCGGTCGAGCGGGCGATGGCCTCGGCCTGGCCGCGTTCCTCGGCGCCGAGGCCCGGATAGGCGCCGGCGGTGTCGACGAAGGTCAGCACCGGCAGGCCGTAGCGTTCGGCCAGGTCCATCAGCCGCACGGCCTTGCGATAGCCCTCGGGCCGGGCCATGCCGAAATTATGGGTCAGGCGGGTCTGGGTGTCGTGACCCTTCTCGTGGCCCATGACCACCACGGCCTGGCCGCGGAAGCGGGCAAGGCCGCCGAGAATGGCCTGGTCGTCGCCGAACTGGCGGTCGCCCTTCAGCTCGACGAAGTCGGTGAACAGGCCCTCGACATAGTCGATGAAATGCGGCCGTTGCGGGTGGCGGGCGACCTGGGTCTTCATCCACGGATCGAGGTTCGCGTAGATCTTGCGGCGCAGCTGCCCGGCCTTCCTGCGCAGGCCCTCGACCTCGGCGTCGAACGAGCCCGAGGTCGAGGAGAGCAGGTTCAGCTCCTCGATCTTCGCCTCCAGATCGGCGATCGGCTTTTCGAATTCGAGATAGTGGGCGGCCATCAGGCGTCCGGAACAGGCGCGCGTCACAGCGCAACGGAAGGCGGCGGAACCTAGTGGGGACGACGCCGGGGGGCAAGCGGGGTTCAGAAGGCCTTGGGCAGGCCGGCCTGTTTGAGGATTTCATTCGCCATATGACGCAGTGGCTTCGATGGGACGGTGACTTGAATCCCCGTCTGCCTCTGCCGCCATTTTTCATGGCTCCCCTTGCCGCCAGGGACGTGAGAAAATCCGGCGTCAGAGAGGCGCCTGGTTAGTTCCCGGTAGTAGTGATTTGGCACTTCGAATCCCCCGGTGCGTCGGTTCAAGCCTCGAAGCTAACCGGGAGATAAAATCCGCAACGTGGTCAGGCTGCCGCCAGATCGAGCTGACGAACAGCCTCAAAACGGATCGCAACCGGCTCGTGAACGCCGAGGTTGGAGGCGAGCAGATCCGGCGCGAAATGCCGGATCAAATCCTCGAACTCCTCAAGCGTGCCGGTTTGCAGGACAAGGCCGGGGATATCCGACTCGCTGCACCAGACATTCCCTTCGGGATCCCAGAACGCTTTGACATAGAATGACCGAGCCATGGCTTGAGTATGCCCCGTCAGTCGTCCCGCGCCAAGGGATGCTTGCTGCGCACCACCTCGGCCAGGCGGTCGGTGGCGACGTGGGTGTAGATCTGGGTGGTGGCGATGTCGGCGTGGCCGAGCAGGGTCTGGACCACGCGCAGGTCGGCGCCGCCCTCGAGCAGGTGGGTGGCGAAGGCGTGGCGCAGGACATGGGGGCTGACCCGGGCCGGGTCGAGGCCGGCGTCCACGGCGGCCTGGTCGAGCAGCTGGGCGAAGCGGCGCGGGGTCAGATGGCCCCTGGCCGAGGACGACGGGAACAGCCACGGACTGTCGGCGGCCCGCGCCGGCCGGGCGGCGTCGCGGACGCCCAGCCAGGCCTTGACGGCGGCGCGGGCCGAGGCGTTGAGCGGGGCCAGCCGTTCCCTGCCGCCCTTGCCGCGCACGATCAGGAAGGCGGGATCGCGGCGCACCGCCTCGACCCGCAGCCCCAGCAGCTCGGACACCCGCAGGCCGGAGGCGTAGGCCAGCTCGACCAGGGCGACGAGGCGCAGGCCGGCGGCGCCGTCGCGGGCCGAGGCGGCGGCGAGCAGGCGTTCGATCTCGTCGCGGCCGAGCGTCTTCGGCAGGGTGCGGCCCTGCTTCGGAGCGTCGAGCCGGCGGGACGGATCGTCCTCGCGCCAGCCTTCGCCGAGCGCGAAGCGGTAGAACTGGCGGAGGGCGGAGCGCCGGCGCGCCTGGGTGGCGGGGGACAGGCCGCGGGCGCCCAGGCCGGCGTACCAGGCCTCGACCGCCGCCTCGTCCGCGGCCATCAACCCGCCGGGCAGGGCCGCCTCGGCGTCGGCCAGGTCGCGGCCGTAGGCCGACAGGGTGTGGGGCGAGGCGTCGCGTTCGACCGCCATCATCTCGAGAAAGGCCTCGACCTGGGGCGTGGTCATGCGCGGGACCGCTTTGCGTCGGCGGCGCCTGGTGTAAAGGGTGGTCGGGTCATGACGCCTTGCCTGCCGCCGTCCGTTCCGCCGTCGCCCCGCCTCGCGGGAGGCCGGCCATGAGCGGGGACGGACCGATTCCGGTCCATCGCCGCACCATAGCCCTGGTCGGGCTGATGGGGGTGGGGAAATCGACGGTCGGGCGGCGGCTGGCGCGGCGGCTGGGCCTGCCCTTCGCCGACGGCGACGTCGAGATCGAGGCGGCGGCGGCGATGACCGTGTCGGACATCTTCGCCGAACTGGGCGAGGCGGAATTCCGGGCCGGGGAGGCGCGGGTGATGAAACGGCTGCTGGAGGGGCCGCGCATGGTGCTGGCGACCGGCGGCGGGGCCATTCTCAGCCCCGACACCCGGGCCCTGCTGAGGGAGCGGGCCGTGACCGTGTGGATGAGGGTCGATCTGGAGACCGTGGCGAAACGCGTCCAGCGGCGCGACACGCGGCCCCTGCTGCGCGGCCGCGACCCGCTGGAGACGCTCAAGGCCTTGGCCGAGGCGCGCTACCCGGTCTACGCCGCCGCCGACCTCGTGGTCGACGTCGGCGGCGGCGCGCATCCCCACGCGGTCGAGACCATCGTCGCGGCGCTGGAGGCCCATTTCGCCGCTCACGCGCCGGAGGCGGGCGCATGACCGCGGTGGTCGAGGTGTCGGGCGCCGGGTTCCGTCCCTATGAGGTCGTCGTCGGCCGCGGCTTGCTGGGGACGCTGGGCGCCCGCGTGGCCCCGCTGGCCCAGGGCCGCACCGTGGTCATCACCGACGAGACCGTGGCTCGGCTGCACGGCCAGGCGGCCCTGGCCTCGCTGAAGGCGGCGGGGGTTCCCGGCCGCCTGTTGACCGTGCCGCCCGGCGAGGGGTCCAAGTCGTTCGCCGAGCTCGAGCGGGTCATCGACCGGCTGCTGGCCTTCGGGCTCGATCGCCAGGATGTGGTGGTGGCGCTGGGCGGGGGCGTGGTCGGCGATCTGGCCGGGCTGGCGGCGGCCCTGTTCATGCGCGGCGTCGACTTCGTCCAGGTCCCGACCACCCTGCTGGCCCAGGTGGATTCATCGGTCGGCGGCAAGACCGCGATCGACACGCCGCGCGGCAAGAATCTGGTCGGCGCGTTTCACCAGCCGCGGCTGGTGGTGGCCGACATCGACGTGCTGGCGACCCTGCCGGGCCGGCAGCTGCGCTCGGGCTGGGCCGAGGTGCTGAAGCACGGCCTGATCTGCGATCCCGCCTTCTTCGACTGGCTGGCCGGCGACGGCGCGGTGGGGGCGGCGGGCGATCCGGCGGCGCTGGAACGGGCCGTGGTGCGTTCGGTCGAGATCAAGAGCGCCATCGTCGGCGAGGACGAGAAGGAGGCCGGCCGCCGCGCCCTGCTCAACCTCGGCCACACCTTCGGCCACGCCATCGAGGCCGAGCTGGGCTTCGACGAGACGAGGCTCACCCACGGCGAGGCGGTGGCCCTGGGCTGCGCCCTGGCGTTCCGGTTCTCGGCGGCGCAGGGGCTGTGCCCGGCGGGGGAGGCGGAGCGGGCCGAAGCCGTCATCGCGGCGGCCGGCCTGCCGACCCGGGTGGCGCAGGCGGGGGGATTCGGAAGCGCCGCCCTGCTCAAGAGAATGGCCGGCGACAAAAAGGCCGAGGCCGGCCGCCTGACCCTGATCCTCGCCCGCGGCGTGGGAGAGGCCGTCGTGGCCAAGGACGTCGATGCGACGGCGGTGAGGGCCTTCCTTGAGCGGGAGATCGCCGCCGGATGAGGATCGAGCCACTCGTGCTGGAGAACCGCTGGGTGCGGCTGGAGCCCTTCACGCCGGAGTTGAAGGAGGCTGTGCGGGCGGCGCTGAACGTCGACGAGGCGGCGTGGGCGATTATGGCGTCGACGGCCTGGGGCGAGCATTTCGATCCGTGGTGGGACGGGGCGGTCGAGCGCCTGGAAGCCGGACGCGACACGCCCTATGCGGTGCGCCGGCTGGAGGACGGCCGGATCGTCGGGACCAGCAGCCTGCTCGACCTGTTTCCCCGGCATCGCCGGGTGGAGCTGGGCTCGACCTTCTACCATCCGGAGGCGCGGGGCGGCGTGGTCAATCCGGCCAGCAAGCGGCTGTTGCTGCAGCACGCCTTCGACAGCGGCGTCGTCCGGGTCGAGATCATCACCGACGCGGTCAACGCCCGCAGCCAGGCGGCGATCGCCAAGCTGGGGGCGGTGCGCGAGGGCGTGCTGCGCCGGCACAAGATCACCCACACCGGGCGGATCCGCGACACGGTCATGTTCTCGGTGACCGACCAGGACTGGCCCGTCGTGCGGGCGCGCCTGGACGAGCGGCTGGCGACGTTCGGTCAGTCGACCGCCCGGCAGTCGGTGGGTTCGCGGCCGTCGGCGGTCCAGCGGGCCATGACGCCCTCGCCGCGCAGCTCATAGCCGGAGGCGCGATACCAGAGCCCGGAGGCGGCGCGTTCCTGAAACAGGTCGATGGCCTCACCGTTGGAGTTGCGGACGGTGGCCATCTCGCGCGGATTGTCGAAGTCGACCGACAGCCGCTCGCCGTTGTTGCACAGATAGACGGTGCGGATGACGCGGTTGAGCGCCCGCTGCTGGATCTCGGCCCCGGTGCGGCGTTGGG
Organism: uncultured Brevundimonas sp.; assembly: GCF_937870815.1. GTDB lineage: Bacteria > Pseudomonadota > Alphaproteobacteria > Caulobacterales > Caulobacteraceae > Brevundimonas. Next base: position 11,413 of record NZ_CALMZS010000111.1, on the reverse strand, counting down.
CGGTCTGGGCCGTCTGGGCGCGCTCACGCACCGCTTCGCCGTCGGTGGGCGCCTCGGCGGGCCTGGGGCCGCAGCCGGTCAGAACCAGGGCGGCCGCGGCGGCGAGGGGCATCAGACGCATCAGCACAAGCCTTGCCGCAGGGGGTGGGCGGTTCAACGCCTCGCTCATCCGGCCGTTCCCTTGCGGCGGGCGCGGAAGAAGGCGCGCAGCAGATCGGCCCCGCGCCCGGCGAGGACCCCGCCGGCGATGGCCGGCCGCCAGTGGCAGGTCGGCTGGTCGAAAAAGCGCGGGCCGTGGATCACGGCGCCGCCCTTGGGGTCGTCGGCGCCCCAGACGACCCGGCCGATGCGGGCGTGGCTGATGGCTCCGGCGCACATGGCGCAGGGCTCAAGCGTCACATAGAGGGTCAGTCCGGTCAGGCGGTAGTTGCCCCGTTTCGCGGCGGCCGCGCGCAGGGCGACGATCTCGGCGTGGGCGGTGGGATCATGGGCGCCGACGGGCCCGTTGCGGCCCTCGGCCACGACCTCGCCGGTCGATTCGTCGACGATGACGCAGCCGACCGGAGTCTCTCCCGCCTCCGCCGCCGCTTGCGCACAGGCCAAGGCCATGTGCATGAACCGCTCATCATGGCCAGCCATCCCCGAGACAACGACAAGAAGCCGCGTCCCCGTCAAGACGGCGATCGCGCCGGCCCCCGCAAGGCCTTCGCCAAGGGCGCTCCGAAGGCCGGCGGCGGGGACTTCGGCAAGGGCGTCAGGCCGGGCCCGAAGGCCGACGAGGGCCCGAAGCGCAGCGAGCGCATCGCCAAGGCCATGGCCCGGGCCGGCATCGCCTCGCGCCGCGAGGTCGAGCGGCTGATCGGCCTCGGCAAGGTGGCGGTCAACGGCAAGATTCTCGACACCCCGGCGACCCTGGTGAGCCGCGACGACGTCATCACGGTGGACGGCAAGCCGATCGGCTCGGCCCAGGCGACCCGGGTGTGGCGCTACCACAAGCCGGCCGGACTGCTGACCTCGCATACCGACCCGGCCGGGCGGCCGACCGTGTTCGACGCCCTGCCCAGCGGCCTGCCGCGGGTGATCTCGGTCGGGCGGCTGGACCTCAACACCGAGGGCCTGCTGCTGCTGACCAATGACGGCGAGCTGAGCCGGGCGCTGGAGCTGCCGTCGACGGAGCTGGTGCGCCAGTACCGGGCCCGGGCGCGCGGCCGGGTGACCCAGGCCCAGCTGGACGCGCTGAAGGACGGCGTCACCGTCGACGGCGTCCGCTACGGCCCGATCGAGGCGACGCTGGACAAGGCGAAAGAGAGCGAGGGCGCCGCCCCCGCCAACCTGTGGATCAGCGTCTCGATCACCGAAGGCAAGAACCGGGAGGTCCGCAAGGTGCTGGAGCACCTCGGCCTGACCGTGAACCGGCTGATCCGCCTGGCCTACGGGCCGTTCCAGCTGGGGACGCTGCCGACCGGGTCGGTCGAGGAGGTCGGGCCGCGGGTGATCCGCGAACTGCTGGCCCAGCATATCCGGCCGGAGAACCTGCCGACGGGGAATACGGTGGCGACCCCGGCGCCGATCCCCGGTCGCCGCACCTCGGCGCCGATCAGGACGGGCGCGTCGGGTTCGGCCCTCTCCGATCCGTCGCGCAAGCCGAGCCGGGTGCGGGCGGCCGGGGCCGCCGCCGATGCGGCCGCCGAACGCGCCGCCCGGCCGCAGAAGAAGCCGGGCTGGGCCAGGGCCTCGCCGAAATTCGAGCATCCGAAAAAGAATTTCACGCCGCGCGCCCGGCCCGAGGGCGAGGCGGCGGCCGGCGACCGGCCGAAGCGCGCCTTCAAGCCGCGCGAGGACCAGTTCATCGACAGGCCGCGCGGCGAGCGCTCGTTCGCGAAGCCGGCGGCGGCCGGCGATCGTCCGAAGCGGCCGTTCAAGGCCCGCGAGGGCGGGGCGCCCCGGGGCGAAGGGGTCGCGGGCGGCTTCAAGCGCGGCGGGGGAAGCCGCAGCAATCCGCCGGGCGGCAAGCGGCCGGGCGGCGGCGCCCCCGGTGGCGGTCCGCGTGGTCCGCGATCCGGCGGCTGATCGATGCGGATCGTCGCCGGCAGCCTCAAGGGCCGGGCCATCGTCGCGCCGGAGGGGCAGGGCACCCGCCCGACCTCGGACCGGGCGCGGCAGGCCGTGTTCAATGTGCTGGAGCACGCCGCCTGGGCCGGGCCGCTTCAGGGCGCGCGCGTCATCGACCTGTATGCCGGGTCGGGGGCGCTGGGCTTCGAGGCGATCAGCCGGGGCGCGGCCTTCGCCCTGTTCGTGGAGACCGACGACGAGGCGCGCGGGGCCATCCGCGAAAACGCCGACGCCTATGGTCTCATGGGGCGGACGCGGGTGCACCGGCGCAGCGCCGTCGACCTGGGCGTGCGGCCCGGTTCGGACGGCGAGGCCTTCGACCTGGCCTTCCTCGACCCGCCCTATGGCAAGGGGCTGGGCGAACAGACCCTGGTCCGGCTGCGGGAGGGGAATTGGCTGAAGCCGGGGGCGGTGGTGGTGTTCGAGCGCGGCTCGGACGAGCCGGAGATCGACACGCCCGGCTATGACCGGCTGGACGCGCGCGACTACGGCGCCGCGCGGGTGCTGTTCCTGCGATCCCTCTCCCCGGAGGGAGAGGGTCACCTTCTGCCGAACAGCTTCTCCAGATCGGCCAGCTTGAGCTCGACATAGGTCGGGCGGCCGTGGTTGCACTGGCCGGAGTGGGGGGTGGCCTCCATCTGGCGCAGCAGGGCGTTCATCTCGGGGGCCGAAAGGACGCGGCCGGCGCGGACGCTGCCGTGGCAGGCCATGGTCCCGCAGACCTCGCCGAGACGCTCCGACAGGGCCAGGGCCGCGCCGTGTTCGGCCAGGTCGTCGGCGATGTCGCGGATCAGGCCCTGGACGTCGGTGTCGCCGAGCAGGGCGGGGGTCTCGCGGACCAGCACCGCCCCGGCGCCGAACGGCTCGACGATCAGGCCCAGCCGGGCCAGTTCGTCGGCGCGGGCCGAGACGCGCTCGGCCTCGGCCGGATCGAGTTCGACCACCTCGGGGGTGAGCAGGGCCTGGCGGGTCACCGAGCCGGCGGCCATCTGGACCTTCATCCGCTCGTAGACGAGGCGTTCGTGGGCGGCGTGCTGGTCGACCACCACCAGTCCGTCGCGGGTCTGGGCCACGATATAGGTGCCGTGCAGCTGGGCCCGGGCGGCGCCGAGCGGGAGGTCGATGTCGGCGGGGGCGTGGGGTGTGGGGTGTGGGGTGTAGGGGTCGCCCGGGACCGGCTCCACGCGGGCGCTGCGATCGTTGAGGCCGGGGAGGGTCTGGGCCATGGCGGTGGTGGGAGCCGACCAGCCGGTCCAGCCGGACCAGCCCTGGGCCCCGCCGCCGGCCGCCCCCACACCCCACACCCCCCGCCCCACGCCCTCGTGGGCGGTGAAGCCCGCCAGCGCGTCCGCCGCCACCGTGGTCGAGGCGCGGTGGCCGGCCCCGGCGAGGGCGTGGCGCAGGGCCCCGACGATCAGGCCGCGCACCATCTGGGGATCGCGGAAGCGGACCTCGGCCTTGGCCGGGTGGACGTTGACGTCGACGTAGAGCGGGTCGATGTCGAGGAACAGCACCGCCGCCGGGTGCCGGTCGCGGGCGAGGAAGTCGGCGTAGGCGCCGCGCAGGGCGCCCTGCAGCAGCCGGTCCTTCACCGGCCGGCCGTTGACGAACAGATACTGGTGGCCGGCGTTGCCGCGGCTGTAGGTCGGCAGGCCCGCATAGCCGCTCAGCCGGACTCCGTCGCGTTGCTGGTCGATCAGCAGGGCGTTGGCCTCGAAGTCGCGGCCGAGCAGGGCGGCGAGGCGCCTGAGCCTGCCGTGGTCGCCGGGATGTTCCGCAGGCAGGCGCAGCGCAGTCCTGCCGTCGAGGTCGAGGGTGAAGGCCACGGCCTCATGGGCCATGGCCTGGCGTTTGATCTCCTCGGAGATGGCCATGGCCTCGGCCCGCCCGGACTTCATGAATTTGAGCCGGGCCGGGGTGGCGTAGAACAGGTCGCGGACCTCGACCCGGGCGCCGTGCGGGCCGGGGAAGCCGGCCGGGGCGACCGGGCGCTGGTCGCCGCCCTCGACGGTGATGGCGTGGGCGTCGCCGCCGTCCCGCGAGCGGCTGGTGATGGTCAGCCGGGCCACCGAACCGATCGAGGGCAGGGCCTCGCCGCGGAAGCCGAGGGTGGAGATGCGCAGCAGGTCGACGTCGCCGGCGTCGTCGGGCTCCAGCTTGGAGGTGGCGTGGCGCTCGACCGCCAGGGCCAGCTGGTCGGCGGCCATGCCGTGACCGTCGTCGGCGATCAGGATGCGGCTCAGGCCGCCGCCGTCGGCCTGCACCTCGATCCGCGTCGCGCCGGCGTCGAGGGCGTTCTCGACCAGCTCCTTGATGGCGCTGGCCGGCCGTTCGACCACCTCGCCGGCGGCGATGCGGTTGACGGTCTCGGGCGGCAGGCGGCGGATGGGCATGAACGCGGAAGTATGGGCTGATCCGCCGGGCGGGAGAAGCGCCGTCCTGTCTCGCGCTGTGGTTCAGTCGCGATCGGCTGGGGACAGGTCGGGCCGGGCCTCAGTCCGCCTTGGCCGCGCGGATCGCCCGGTCGAGGGCGGCCGGCTCGATCGACTCCATGGCCCGGCCGTTGACGAAGAAGGTCGGGGTGCCGGCGAGGCCCATGGCCATCGCCGAGGTCTGCATGTCGGCCATGTGGCGGGCGAGGTCGGGGCTGGTCATGGCCGCCTCGGCCTCGGGCAGGGACACGCCGTTGGCCTGCAGGATGGCGTCGATCGCCGGTTCCGACAGCGCCGGCGCGGCCATCAGCGCCCGGAAGACCGGCAGGTATTTGCCCTGCCGGTGCGCGGCCTGCGCCGCCCGCGCCGCATGGTGCGACACGCCGTTGGCCGCGCCGTCGAGGATCGGCCAGTCCTTGAACACGAAGCGGACGTCGGGATGGACCTGCATCAGGCGCAGCACCTCGGGCGCGGTGGCCTTGCAGCCGGGGCAGCGGAAGTCGAAGAACTCAATCACCGTCACCCGGGCGTCGGCCGGCCCGAAGGCGGCGTCGCGGGCGTCGACGGTGAGCAGGCCCGGATTGGCGGCGACCCGGGCGGTGATCTCGGCGGCCTTCCGGCGGCCGTCGGCGACCTGCTGCTGCAGGGCCCGCTGCTCGAGGGCGACGCTGACTTCCTGCAGCACTTCGGGATTCTGGAGCAGATAGGCCCTGACCCGTGCGCCGAAATCCGCGCCGGAGACGTAAGGGGCGAGCGCCACGAGCAGCGCCGCCGCCGACACCGCCAGGGCGGCCACGCCGGCCCGCCCGCCGGACAGCAGGCGGCCGGACGGCGCGGACGGGGATCTGGGTTCGGGCGTCTGGGTCATGGGGGTCTCGAAGGGGGTTTCAGCCGCCGGCCGGAATGACGCCCGGGCGTCGGCGCTGGTCGTTGCGGCGGTCGAGGTCGTCGACGTCCTCCTGGGTCGCGCCCGAGGCGAAGACGATGTCCATGGCCCGGGTCCATTCGGCCGAGCCGGGCTCCAGCAGGTCCCGGGCGCGCAGCGCGAACTGGGTGGCCTGACGCCCGGCCCCGGAGGCGAAATACATCTCGGCCGAGGCCAGGCGGGCCTCGCCCTCCTTGCCCTGGCTGTCGTAGGCCTGGGCCAGCAGCCGCCAGGCCATGCTGTTGTCCTTCTCCAGGGCGGCGGCCCGCTTCAGGTGATCGACCGCGGCCTCCAGCCGGGCCGGGTCGCGGGTCTCGATCAGCGCATGACCGAGGTTGATGCGCAGCAGCGGCGCATTGGGCAGCAGGTCGACGGAACGCTGGTGGGCCCCGATGGCCTCTTCCGGCCGCCCTTCCTCGAACAGGATCTGGCCCTTCAGCTCCCAGAAATACGGATTGTCGGGCTGTTCGGCGAGCAGGGCGTCGACCGCCGCGAGGGCCCGGTCCGTCTGGCCGTCCCGATACCAGGCGATGGCGCGGGCGTAGCGGGCGGGCAGGGTGGCGTCGGTCTCGGGATAGTCGCGCAGGGCGGAACGCGGGTCGTCCATGAAGGCGTGGATCTTGGCCAGCACCAGCGCATGCTGGGCCATCCGCTCCGGACTGTCCCGGCGGCCGTAGCTCGGCTGTTCGGCCACGAAGCGGCGCAGGTTCTCGATACGGTCCGACGACAGCGGATGGCTGCGGAAATAGGGGAACCGGCGGGCGTCGGAGAACACCTCCTGCGAGCGGAAATTCTCGAAGAAGGTGACCAGCCCGCGGCCGGACTCGCCGGCCGATGCCAGGGCCCGGGCGCCGGTGTTGTCCGCCTCGCCCTCCTGGTGGGTCATGTAGCGCAGGGCGCTGAGGGTTCCGAAATACTGGCTGTTGCCGAGCAGCACGGCGCCGGCGTCGGGCGCGCCCGCGGCGATGGCCAGGGCGCCCAGGGCCATGGTCATCAGCATCGGCTGCATGCCGGCGTCCTGGGCCCCGTCGCGCAGGGTGTGGCGATTGCGGATATGGCCGGCCTCATGGGCGATGACGCCGAGCAGTTCGTTGGGATTGCGGGTCCGCAGGATCAGGCCGGTGTTCAGTCCCATGATCCGCCCGCGGGTGGCGAAGGCGTTCAGCTCGGCGTCGCCGATCAGCAGGATCTCGACCTCGGCCGGCTCCAGGCCCATGGCCGTGAACACCGGATCGGCCCATTCATGGATGATGGTCTCGATCTCGGTGTCGCGGATGGCGCTCGGCTCCCGGGCCGAGGCCGGGAGCGCGGCGGACCAGAGCAGGCCGGCGGCGGCGGCGGCCCCGAGCAGGCGGGCGGCGTGTCTGGTCAGCCGGTTCATGGCGTACTCCCGCTACCGTCGATCGCCCCCGCCCCGATCCTCACTCTCTAATCGCGGCCATTCAACGGCGCCACCATCCCCGTTTGGGCTTCTCGGGCGGGGTGACGATCTGGGCGGGATCGTCGGCGATCAGGGTGGCGACGTCGATCTCGGGCGCGGGGGGCGCCACGGGCTCGACCAGGGCCGCCGGCGCGGCCCCGGTCCCGGCGGCCGGGTCCGTGAGCGGGGCGGGGGCTTCGGCCTCGATCGCCTCGACCTCTATCTCCGGGACCTCGAGCTGAGGGGTCTCGAGCTCGGGGGCCGGCTCGGCGGCTTCCACGACCCCGCCCGTGACCTTGCGGCGGACCCGCCGGCGCCGGGGCTCCTCGACCGGCGGCGGGGCCGTCGTCCCGACCTCCCCGGCGACAATCATCGGCGTCGGGGCGTCCGGCGCCGGCTCTCCCGTCGGCTCGCCGCCGGGGGCGGCGTCGCCGTCGGCGGCGACGTTCAGGTCGCGGTCGGCGCGGTCGCGGCCGCGCCCGCGGCCCCGCCGCCGGCGCGAACGGCCGGGCCGGTCGCCGGCCTCGCCGGTCTCGGCCTCGATCCGGTCGCGCGGCGCCTCCGCGGCCCCGACTTCGGCTTCGGCGGGACGCGGAGCCGAGGCGGCGGGATTGATGGGGTCGAACCAGATGTACGGGTCGTCCAGGGACGGCGTGCGGCCGCGGACCCAGAAGAAGGCGTCGCGATCGCCGCCCTCCTCACGCACCCGCCGTCCGCCGCGACGGCCGCGGCGACGGCGTCGCCCGGCCTCGCTGTCGTCGTCCTCGGGCATGGCCGGGGCCTCGGCCGCGGGAGCTTCGCCCTCGTCGCGGCGACCGCCGCGCCGGCGCCGGCCCCGGCCGCGGCCGCGCCCGCCCTCGGGGCGTTCCGCGTGATCTCCGGATTCAGCGTCGTCGCCGTCGTCGCGGTCGGGCGCATCCTCGTCCTCGTCCTCAACGTCGTCGAGGAGCTCTTCCTCCCCGGCCTCGTCGTCGGTCCAGGCGCTGTCGTCGAAGTCGTCGTCGAGATCGACGAAGGTTTCCGCCCCCTCGGGCGGGGTGAAGTCCTCATTGGTCTCGGTGCGCTCGAGGGCGTGCTCGCCCTGGGCGAGGCTGTCGTCGATCTGGATGATCACGTTCAGGCCGCGTCGGGTCAGCAGGCTCTGAAGATAGTCGCGCTTGTGGTTGAGAATGTAGAGGGCGACCGCGGTGCAGACGCGCAGGGTGACCGAACCGGCGCCGTTGCGGCCGGCCTCGATGTCAACGGCGCGAAGGGTCATCAGGGCGGCGCTTTCGGCCGAACGGATGCGGCCCGCCCCCTGGCAGTGCGGGCACGCCTCGGTGGCCCCCTCGATGACGCCGAGGCGGCGGCGCTGGCGGCTGATCTCCATCAGGCCGAAGCCGGAGATGCGGCCCATCTGGATGCGGGCCCGGTCCCTGGCCAGGGCGTCCTTGAGCGCCTTCTCGACGGCCCGGTTGTTCTTCGCCTCGTCCATGTCGATGAAGTCGATGACGATCAGTCCGGCGAGGTCCCGCAGGCGCAGCTGGCGGGCGGCCTCGACGGCCGCCTCCATATTGGTCTTGAAGGCGGTGGCCTCGACGTTGCGCTCCTTGGTGGCGCGGCCGGAGTTGACGTCGATGGCGACCAGGGCCTCGGTCTGGTTGATCACCAGATAGCCGCCCGACTTCAGGGGCACGGTCGGCTGGTGGATCTGGGTCAGCATCTCCTCGATGCCGTTGGAGGCGAACAGCGGCCGCGCCCCCTGGTAAAGATGCACCTTCTTCGACTGCGAGGGCATCAGCACCCGCATGAAGTCGCGCGCCTCGCGGAAACCCTCGACGCCCTCCACCTGGATGCCGTCGAAATCCTTGTCGAACATGTCGCGCACGGCGCGGCGGACGAGGTTCTCCTCCTCGTAGATCAGCGAGGGGGCGTTGGAGCGCAGGGTGGTCTCGCGGATCGTCTCCCACAGGCGCAGCAGGTATTCGTAGTCGCGCTGGATCTCGGCCTTGGTGCGCTTGGCGCCGGCGGTGCGGATGATCAGACCCATGCCGGACGGCACGTCCAGCGAGGCGGCGGCCGCCTTCAGGCGCTTGCGGTCGGTGGCCTGGGTGATCTTGCGCGAAATGCCGCCGCCCTTGCCGGTGTTGGGCATCAGCACGCAGTAGCGGCCGGCCAGCGACAGCCAGGTGGTCAGGGCGGCGCCCTTGCCGCCGCGCTCGTCCTTGACGACCTGGACGAGCAGGATCTGCCGGCGCTTGATGACGTCCTGGATCTTGTAGCGCCGCATCAGCCGGCGCTTGAGGCGTTCCTCCTCGGCCAGGCCGCCCTCGTGCTCGTCGTCGGCGCTTTCGCGGCCGAGATCGTCGCTGTCGTCCTCGTCCGTGGCCGCTTCGGCCATGATGGCCTCGCGGTCGGCGACCGGGATCTGATAATAGTCCGGGTGGATCTCGTTGAAGGCCAGGAAGCCGTGGCGGTTGCCGCCGTATTCGACGAAGGCGGCCTGGAGGCTGGGCTCTACCCGGGTGACCTTGGCGAGATAGATATTGCCCCGAAGCTGACGCTTCGAGCGGGATTCAAAGTCGAATTCCTCGATCTGACGGCCCTCGACGATCGCGACGCGGGTTTCCTCCGCGTGGGCGGCGTCGATCAACATGGTCTTTGACATGGAGTGTTTCTTTCTGGCGCGCCCGGCCGTCCCCGCTGGGGGGTGAGGCGGCTCGCCGAAGGGGATTGCGGGCGGAGGCCTGCGCGGTCCCGTCGCCGCGGCGCGAGCCGGGGGCGAGGTCGGTCCAGTCGGACCGGAAGGGAGCGCAGGCGGTGTGGCCCATGAAGGTTCAGTACGGTCCTGGGTCCGGACGCGCCGTCGAGAGGGCGTCCCGGGCCCGGTCGTCGAATCGGCGGGCGGGGCCGGCCGGCTCTCGGATCGGTGAAAGTCACGCCGCGAGGAGGGCGCGTCCGGCCCGGCGAAGCGGGGGACGCGATCGTTCGCGAGCGGCGCAAGCATAGGCATCCCCCATGCGAATTGAAAGCGGCGTCCGCCTTAACCCGTTGGCCATCCCGAACGGCCATAATACGGTCAATCAGCAGGTGGATTTCCATCGAATGCACGGGTTGTGGCGTATCAAACCAGCGTTTCGCGCCGCCGGGCCAGGCCGGGCGATGACGGTTCGCGCGCGCGGCCTGGCCGCCGTGGGCGTGCTGGTGTTCGCCATCGCCGCCCTGGCCGCGGGCCGGGGGCTGGCCTCGGGCGCCGCGGGCGAGATCCTGCGCGTCAGGTTCGGCGGCGACGCCGAACGCACCCGGGTGGTCATCGATCTCGACCGCAGCTCTCGCGGCGAGGTGATCCGCGCCGGCGACGACGGCCAGGTGGTGCTGAGCCTCGCGGGGGTCGCGCCGCCGGAGCGCCGCGGCGGGGCCGGCCAGGGCCTGGTGCGGGATTTCCGTCTGACCCGGGCCGGGGCGGCGTCGCGTCTCGAACTGGACCTGGCCGCCAGCGCCGAGATCGAGCGCCGCTTCCTGCTGCCGCCCGGCGACGGCGTCGCCCACTATCGCTATGTCGTCGACCTCAAGGCCACCGGCCGGGCCCCGACCCGGGCCGGACCGCGCCGGGCCGCGCCGCCGCGGCCGGCCGAACGGCCGCTGATCTACATCGACGCCGGCCACGGCGGCCGCGACCCGGGCGCCAGCGGGGCCATTTCGCGCGAGAGCGCCGTCACCCTGGCCGCCGCCCGGGCGCTGAAGCATGAGCTGGAGCGCGGCGGACGCTACCGGGTGCGGATGACCCGCGACGGCGACGCCTATGTCGGTCTCGACCGCCGGGTGGCCATCGCCCGCCAGGCCGGGGCCGATCTGTTCATCAGCCTGCACGCCGACGCCGGGGCCGACCCGGCCACGCGCGGGGCCAGCGTCTACACCCTGTCGGAGCAGGGCGCCGGCCGGGCCGTGCGCGAGTTCACCCGCGGCGACAACTGGCAGCGCAGCCTGAATCTGCCCGGGCGCGACGCCTCGGTCGACCGCATCCTGCTGGACATGACCCAGCGCGCCACCCAGAACCGCTCGGCCCGGCTGGCCCGCACCCTGCTGGGCGAGCTCGAGGGCGCCGACCGCCCGCTGCTGCGCCGCAGCCATCGGGACGCCGGCCTGGCCGTGCTGCTGGCCCCCGACGTGCCGGCGGTGCTGCTGGAGATGGGTTTCATCACCAATCCGGAGGACGAGCGGCTGCTCAACGACGCCCGCGCGCGGCGCCGGATGATGCGGGCCGTGGCCGGGGGCATCGACCGCTATTTCCGCGAGCCCGCCGGCGAGATGCAGATGGCCTCGGCGGGCGCGGCGGGCCAGCCCTGAGAGCGGCGCGCCCGCGCCGTCCCCCGGCCCTGCCCGGGGAACATTCTCGAAGTAACCGGCGAAGGGACTGGGGGCGGATGCGGTCTAGCGGCGGCGCGCGACGCGGGCTAAACCTGCCGGCCGGGCGCGTCATTCGGAGTATCAGGTGAAGATTGCCGAACGCTGGTTCGTGATGGCGGGCGTCGGCCTGCTGGCCGC
>NZ_CALMZS010000110.1 GCF_937870815.1 uncultured Brevundimonas sp. | reverse complement strand
GGCACCTTGGAGCAGCCGACGCCCTGGTCGATCCAGCGGACGACATAGCCGAGCAGGCCCTGGGCGTTGTTGTCGAGTTCCTCGGCGATCTCCTGTTCGGACCAGTTCCGGCCGGCGGCCAGCGGCGGGGTCAGCAGGGCATGGAGGCCGGGCGTCGGACGGGCGGCGATCCCGTCGCGCAGGGCGAAGACGTCGGTCTGGTGGTAGTGCAGGGCGTGCAGGGTCGCGGCGGTGGGCGAGGGCACCCAGGCGGTGTTGGCGCCGGTCTTCGGATGGGCGGCCTTCTGCTCGAGCATGTCGGCCATGCGATCCGGCGCGGCCCACATGCCCTTGCCGATCTGGGCCCTGCCGTCGAGGCCGCATTGCAGGCCGATGGCGACGTTGCGGGCCTCGTAGGCGGCGATCCAGTCCGAGGACTTGATGTCGCCCTTTCGCACGACGGGGCCGGCCTGCATGGCCGTGTGGATCTCGTCGCCGGTGCGGTCGAGAAAGCCGGTGTTGATGAAGACGATGCGGTCCCTCACCGCATGGATGCAGGCGGCGAGATTGGCCGAGGTGCGGCGCTCCTCGTCCATGACCCCGACCTTGATCGTGTGGCGGGCGAGGCCGAGCAGGTCCTCGACGGCGTCGAACAGGGCGTCGGTGAAGGCGCACTCCTCGGGGCCGTGCAGCTTGGGTTTGACGATGTAGATCGAGCCATGACCGGACTCTGGCCGGCTGTTCCTGAAGCGGCCGAGGCCCTTGAGGTCGTGCAGGGCGATCAGGCTGGTGACGAGGGCGTCGAGGACGCCTTCGGGGGCCTCGGACCCGTCGGGCAGATGGACCGCCGGGGTGGTCATCAGGCAGCCGACGTTGCGGATGAACAGCAGCGACCGGCCCGGCAGGGTCACGGTCGAGCCGTCGGGGGCGGTGAACGTGCGATCGGGGGCGAGGGTGCGGGTCAGGCGTTCGCCGCCCTTGTCGAAGGTCTCGGACAGGTCGCCCTTCATCAGGCCGAGCCAGTTGCGGTAGGCCGCGACCTTGTCGGCGGCGTCGACGGCGGCGACGGAGTCCTCGAGGTCGACGATGGTCGACAGGGCGGCTTCCAGCACCACGTCGGAAATGCCGGCGGGATCGTCGCGGCCGATCGGGTGGTCCGGGTCGAAGACCACCTCGATATGCAGGCCGTGGTGGCGGAACAGGCGCGAGCGGTCGCTGCGGCCGACATATTGCGCGGGGTCGCGGATCGCGATGCCCCGATGCGGATCGGTCAGGTCGGCCCAGGAGCCCTCGACCAGCGGCACGGCCTCGTCGAGGAAGGCCCTGGCCCGGGCGACGACGCGGGCGCCGCGCTCGGGGTCGTAGGCGCCGCCCCGGGGCAGGTCGCCGAGCGCGTCCGTGCCGTAGAGGGCGTCGTAGAGGCTGCCCCAGCGGGCGTTGGCGGCGTTGAGCACGAAACGGGCGTTGAGGCTGGGCACGACCAGCTGCGGCCCGGCGAGGGTGGCGACCTCCGGGTCGACATCGCGCGTGCCGACGGCGAAGGGGGCGGGCTCGTCGGCGAGATAGCCGATGTCGCGCAGGAAGGCGGTCGCGGCGGCGACGTCGTGCGGCCGGCCGCGGCGGTCGGCGTGCCAGGCGTCGATGCGGGCCTGCAGCTCGTCGCGCACGGCGAGCAGGCGGCGGTTCTCGGGGGCGAAACGGGCGAAGACGTCGGCGGCGCCGGTCCACAAGCGGTCGGGTTCGAGGTCGAGGCCGGGCAGGACCTCGGTCTCGATGAAGGCGACGAACTGCTCGTCGACCTGCAATCCGGCGCGCGGCGTCATCGGCATGGGCGTCTCCTCGGGGCGGGCCTGTAACATTCCGTGATGACGCCGGGGAAGTCGAGCGGGTTTTTGCGGTGCGGAGGGCGTGGGTCTTGCCCGGGTGAAACCCCGAAAAACGCTGTGGCAGAGTCGGCAGAGTCGGCAGGTCGCCGAAAAATGGTGTGGCAGAGTCGGCAGAGTCTATATCGACGCGCCTCGGGCGGTGCGGCGGTGGATGCGATTGTCAAAGACCGGCGGCGAAACGAGGCATTGTAGGCCCGCTGTTTTCCCCGGCGGGAAGATCGGTTCCAGAAACGCGGATGCGTCTGGAAAGGCGGGACTTCGTCCGCTGAACCAGACTATAATTCCGCGGATTGCCGGCATAGCGTCATGGTCGCCGCCCCGCTCTTGAGCCCGTCATCCCCGGGCTTGTCCCGGGGATCCATACGCGCGAGCGGAGGCCCGCGAGGCTCGACGCCCCAGGTCCGAGTCTATGGGCCCCGGGACAAGCCCGGGGGTGACGGAGCGAGGGAAAGGGCCGCCGGCGGGAGACGGACTACTGCTCGCTGCCCGAGCGCCAGAGGTTGTTGGTCAGGGGTTCGAGCAGGTAGCTGAGCGCGGTGCGCTTGCGGAGCAGGATGATGACCTCGACCGGGGCGCCGGGTGTTGGCCGAGCGGCCCAGCTTGGCCAGCTCTTCGGCGGGCACGACGATCTCGTTGGGGCTGATCTGGGCGACGATGATCTGGGAGGCTCCCGTGCGCCGGGTCCGACGACTTCGGCGACGCCGGATACGGGTCACGGCCGTGTCCGAAAACCGCGAGACTCCGGCGGGCGACGGGTCCATCCTGGGGCCATGGAAACCCCGCCGGAACTCGATCAGGAGGCCTGCTATCGCGCCGTGCTGACGCGGGACGCGCGGTTTGACGGGCGGTTCTTCGGCTGCGTCAGGACCACGGGAATCTACTGCCGTCCGGTCTGCCCGGCGCGCACCCCGAGGCGGGAGAATATGTTTTTCGTGGTCTCGGCCGCCGCGGCCGAGGAGGCGGGCTTCCGGGCCTGCCTGCGCTGCCGGCCGGAGACCGCGCCCGACATGGGCGCCTGGCGCGGCGCCTCCAACACCGTCAGCCGGGCCCTGGCGCTGATCGAAGCGGGGGCGCTGGACAGTCACTCGGAATCCGGGGGCGACGTCGACGCCCTGGCCGGACGGCTGGGCGTCGGCGAGCGCCACCTGCGGCGGCTGTTCCGCCAGCATCTGGGGGCGGCCCCGGTCAGCGTGGCCCAGACCCGGCGGGTGCTGCTGGCCAAGGCCCTGATCCACCAGACCGACCTGTCGATGGCCCAGGTGGCGCTGGCCTC
>NZ_CALMZS010000109.1 GCF_937870815.1 uncultured Brevundimonas sp. | reverse complement strand
TTCGGCCGTCGAGGAGGCCCTCGCCTTCCTGCTGCGGATGACCGGCGCGGGCCGGAAAGCTCCTGGAGAAGACAGATGAACGCCCCCGGCAAATCCCGCTCCGCCCTCGACGCCGCCACGCTCGGCCTCGGCCTCGTCGTCGGCGGCCTCGGCGTCTGGACCGTCTTCGCCGGCCCGACCGAGCTGCTGCCCGTGCACTGGAACGCCTCCGGCCAGGCCGACGACTGGGGCACGCGCGAACTCGTCGGCGGCATCCTGATCGGCATGGCCGCCCTGACCCTGGCGCTCGGCGGCGGCATGGGCGCGGCGGCGCGGCGCACGGTCGACCCCGCCCGGGCCCGCGCCCTGCGCTACGGCCAGCTGGTGGTGATCCTCAGCCTCCCGCTGATGAGCCTGCTCGCCGCCTCGGCCAGCCTGTCCGGGACCACCGACATCGGCGGCGCCCTCCCGGTCGCCCTGATGAGTCTGCTCTTCCTGCTCACCGGCGCCTTTCTGGGCCGCGTCGGCCCCAACCCCTTCGTCGGCGTCCGCACCCCCTGGGCCTACAAGAGCCGCCTCGCCTGGGACCGCTCCAACCGCCTCGCCGGCCGCCTGTTCTTCGTCATCGGCCTCGCCGGCCTGCTCACCGCCCCCTTCGCGCCGCGGCCCCTCAACCTCTACGTCATCCTGACCGCGATCGGCCTCGCCGCCGTCTGGTCCGTCGTCGAAAGCTGGCGCGTCTGGCGCACCGACCCGGACCGGCAGCCCTTCTGAGCCGCGCCCCGGCGGCTAGTCGCCCAGGTCGGCGCGGGCCTGTCCGGCGAGATCGAAGAACCGCTTCCGCACGGCGGCGACGTAGGGATTGTCGCGCTCTATGGCCCGGAACACCGCCGGGGAATCGTCGCGGACCAGCGCCACCGCCTCCATCAGCCGTTCGAAGCTGACGGTGGTCATTCGCTGCGGCAGCGGCTCCATGGCCATCAGGACGCGGGCGATCAGATGGGTCAGGCCCTGGACCAGGGCCGCCTCGCGGTCGTGGTCCTCGGGCGAGACCAGGAACACCCTCAGCCCGAGAACGGCCCGGCAGAAGGCGGCGACGCGGCGCGCCTCGCGATCGCCGCGAACCGCGCAGACGGCGATGTTCAGGCCGGCGATCCCGTCCTTGCCGCTCTGGGGGCCGAACAGGGGGTGGGTGCCGACGAGCCGCACCGACGGCGGCAGGCCGTCGGCCATGATCCGCGCCGGCTTGACCTTCACCGAGCCGACATCCAGCACCAGCGCCCCGGCCGCCACATGGGGCGCGACGGCCGCCACGGTCTCTTCCAGCGCCTCGACCGGCACGGCGAGGATCACGGTCGGGCAGGCGGCGGCCTGGGCCAGGTCCGTCAGCCGCACGAGGCCGTCCAGGTCATCGGTGGCCGCCGGATCATGGGCGAGAATCTCGAAACGCCGTCCCAGATGCCGGGCCGTCAGCCGCCCGAAGGCGCCGAAGCCGATCAGACCGAGGCGCTCCGTCTTCACGCTCCGAGGCACTCCTGAAACCGCACCGGTCGCCCATGGGCCTGGCCGAGCAGTTCGCCGTCCTTCATGACCACCCGGCCGCGCACGACCGTCGCCATCGGCCAGCCGGTCGCCTCGAAGCCGTCGAACGGGGTCCAGCCCGACCGCGTGGCCATGTCTTCGTGCCGGATGACCCGTTTGGCCTTCAGGTCGACCAGCGTCAGGTCGGCGTCGTAGCCCTCGGCCATCCGCCCCTTGCCGGCGATGCCGAACACCCGGTTGGCCCCGTGGCTGGTCAGGTCGATGAAGCGGTCGAGGCTCAGCCGCCCCTCAGCCACATGGGTCAGCATCACCGGCACCAGCGTCTGCACCCCCGGCATGCCCGAGGGCGAGGCCGGATAGGGCCGGGCCTTTTCCTCCAGCGTATGCGGCGCATGGTCCGAGCCCAGCACGTCCGCCACGCCCTGCTCGATGCCGCGCCACAGGCCGGCGATGTGCGGGGCGTTGCGGATCGGCGGATTCATCTGCGCCAGGCCCTTGAGCCGTTCATAGGCCTCGTCGCCGTCCAGGGTCAGGTGCTGCGGGGTCAGCTCCATCGTCGCCACATCCTTGTGGTCGGCCAGGAACTCGACCTCCTCGGCCGTGGTCACGTGCAGCACATGGATCCGCGCGCCGGTCTCCCGCGCCAGCCGCACCAGCCGCCGGGTGCTCATGATGGCGCTCTCGGGATCGCGCACCTCGGGGTGGCTGGTCCAGTCGCCGGGGCGGGCCAGGGGGCGACGCTCGACCAGCCGGTATTCATCCTCGGAGTGGAAGGTGGCGCGGCGCTTCACATGGCGCAGCACCTCGCGCACCCCGTCGTCGTCGGCGACCAGCAGGGTGCCGGTCGAGGCGCCCATGAACACCTTGACCCCGCAGCAGCCGGGCAGCCGCTCCAGCTCGGCCAGGTATCTGGCGTTCTCGTGCGTGCCGCCGATGTAGAAGGCGTGGTCGGTCCACATCCGGTCGCGCGCCCGGGCCAGCTTGTCGGCCAGGGTGTCGGCGTCGGTCGTCGAGGGCTCGGTGTTGGGCATTTCGAACACGGCCGTGACGCCGCCCAGGGCCGCGGCGCGCGACCCGGTCTCGAGGTCTTCCTTCCACTCCAGCCCCGGCTCGCGGAAATGGACCTGGGTGTCGATGACGCCCGGCAGCACGGTCAGCCCTGCCGCGTCCACCGTCTCGCCCGCGCCGGCCTGGGACAGGTCGCCGACGAAGGCGATCCGCCCGTCGATCACCCCGACGTCGGCGCGGCCGCGCCCCGCGTGATTGGCCACCTCGCCGCCGCGGACGATCAGGTCGTATGTCTGGGTCATGGCCCGGCCCTATACCCGCTCGGCCAGCAGCTTGCGAGCCGCCTTCAGCACCCGGTCAGCCGGCAGGTCGTTCATGTGCAGGATGGCCTGGTCCAGCCGCGGATCGATCTTGCGGTATTCCTCGACCGAGCGCGGCCCGCGCACCGCGATCCCGCCCCAGGGGCCCCGCTCGACCTCGTCCGAGGGACCATAGGCGGCGACCACCGGCACGCCCGAAGCCACGGCGAGATCCGTCCACAGCGAGTCTCCGCCCAGGTACAGCGCGCTGCGGCTCACCGCCGCGACCACCTGCAACGGGCTCAACCGCCCCTGGAGTTCGATGGTCCGATGACGCGGCAGGGCCAGCCGGATGACATGCGCCGCGTCGCGGTCGGTCCCGGCGCCGACGACCATCACCCGGCCGCCCTCAAGCGGGCCGCCCCCGCCGACGAGGCTCGAGGCCACCTTGGCGAACCGCTCGGCCGGCCAGCGCCGCCCCATCCATTCCGCCCCCGGCCCGACCGCGAGCAGCGGCCCCTCGCCCGCCGGGATCAGGGCGTCCGCCGCCGCCTGCGTCGCCTCCGACACAAACAGCCGCGGCGCCGGAACCTCGTCCAGCTGCAGCACCCGCGCCGCCAGCTCGACGGCATGGACGCCCGGCTCGCGCTCGCCGCGCACGGCCCGCTTCTGCCGCTTCAGCCTGCCGGACAGGGCCGAGCCGCGCATGTCGACGACCAGCCCCCAGTGCGTCGCCCGAACCTGGGTCCACAGGCCGAACCAGTCGAGCCGGCTCTCCTTCTCCAGCACGATCAGCCGGTCCAGCCGCGGCGTGTCGGCGAACAGCGGCGCGCTGGCCGGCGATCCGACCACGGTGAAGCGCGCCTGCGGCATGGCCCCGACCAGATAGGCCAGCACCCCGCTCGACAGCACCGCGTCCTGCGCACCGGCCTCGGCGATATAGAGGATGGGAAAACGGGCCGTCATGGCTGGACCCTATATGGATTCTCGCCTCGTCTCCTCCCCGTTGCGCAGCAATGGGGAGGGGGACCGCGAAGCGGTGGAGGGGCGCTTTCCGAGCCGCGATGGGACGGTGATTGGTCAAGCGGCCTCCAGCCCCTCCACCGCTTCGCGGTCCCCCTCCCCTCGCCTTTGGCGTGGGGAGGAGACTCCCCCTATCTACCGCGTATGACCACCCGCATCGCCCGCCTCGACAGCCGCGCCCCGGTCCGGGTCTCCGGCCCCGAGGCCCGGCCCTTCCTGCACAGCCTGCTGACCCAGGACGTCGAGACCCTGGCCCCGGGGCAGTTGCGGTTCGGGGCGATGCTGTCGCCGCCGGGGCGGCTGCTGTTCGACCTGTTCCTGCTGGGCGAGGCCGACGGCGTGCTGCTGGACGTCGCCGCCGACCGCCGCGACGGCCTGTTGCAGCGGCTGTCGATGTACAGGCTGCGCGCCCAGGTCACGGTCGAGGCCGACGAACGGCCGGTCTTCGCCTCGTGGCCCGAAGTCGCCGACGGCTTCACCCCAGACCCCCGCGCACCGGGCCTCGGCGGGCGGCGCTATGGCGGGGCGGTCGACACCAGCGCGACCGAGGCCGACTGGCAGGCCCACCGCCTCGCCGCCGGCGTCCCCGACCCGGCCGTCGACGCTCCTTCGGACAAGACCTATCCGATCGAGGCCGATTTCGACCTGCTCAACGGCATCGACTTCCACAAGGGCTGTTTCGTCGGCCAGGAGACCACCTCGCGGATGAAGCGCCGCGGCGCGGTCAGGAACCGGATGCTGCCGATCGCCTTCGACGGTCCGCCGCCGCCGTTCGGCGCCGAGGTCCTGAACGGCGAATTGCGCGCCGGCGAGGTGCTCGGCGGCATGGACGGCGCGGCCATGGCCCTGCTCCGGCTGGACCGGATCGACGGGATGTTGACGGTCGACGGGCGACCGGTCGAAGTGCGCCGGCCTGAATGGATGCCGTCATGACCGACTCACGCCGTCGCCTCATCGACCTCAGCCACGCCATCGAGGCCGGCATGATCACCTACAAGGGCCTGCCGGCGCCGCTGATCTGCGACCACCTGAGCCGCGAGGCCTCGCGCGCGAACTATGACGCCGGAACCGAATTCCAGATCGGCCGCATCGAGATGGTCGGCAATACCGGCACCTATCTGGACACCCCCTTCCACCGCTACGCCGACGGCGAGGACCTGAGCGACGTCGGCCTCGACCGCGTCGCCGCCCTGCCGGGGATCGTGGTCCGCGCCGGGGACGCGCAGGCCATCGACGCCGACCGCTTCGAGGGCCGGGACCTGGGCGGCAAGGCGGTGCTGGTCCACACCGGCTGGGCCCGCCACTGGCGCACCGACGCCTATTTCGAGAACCACCCCTTCCTGACCGAGGCCGCCGCGGCCTTGCTGGTCGAGGCCGGCGCCGCCCTGGTCGGCGTCGACTCCCACAACATCGACGACACCCGGACCCGGTCGCGTCCGGCGCACACGCTTCTGCTCGGAGCGGGCATCCCGATCTGCGAGCATATGCGCGGGCTGGAGCTGCTGCCGGACGACGGCTTCCGCTTCACCGCCGCCCCGCCCAGGGTGAAGGCGTTCGGAACGTTCCCGGTGCGGGCGTTCGCGGAGGTGGATTGAGTTCCGCCCCGGGTTTCGGCGCCGTGGAATGGCCAGCTTCTCGACGCGGTTCACCCACTGGTGTTAGGTGGAAGCTGCGCAGGGGGCGCATCCCTCCAAGGATCCGTAAAATGTTCAAGACTTTCGCACGCCGCGCCGTACTCGCGGCGGCCATCTCGGCTGTCGCCTTCGGGACGATGGGATTCCAGTCCAACGACGGTCAGGACCGCCGCGTCCGCATCATCAACGCCACCGGCGTCACCATGACTCATTTCTACGCCTCGAACTCGGGCCAGGACGATTGGCAGGAAGACATCCTCGGCGAGGACGTGCTGCAGGCCGGGGCCTCGGTCCGGATCAACATCGACGACGGCACCGGCGCCTGCCTGTATGACTTCAAGGCCCGCTTCGCCGACGGCGACGAACTGGTGCGCAACCGCATCAACGTCTGCGAGATCACGGAGTACCGCTACACCGCCGGCTGATCGGCCGGACCGATGGCGATCAGGGCCGCGCCTTTCCAGGCACGGCCCTTTTTCGCGCCCGATCCCCTACCCTGCGGCCTGCCCGACGACGGCTTCCGCTCACAGCCGCGCCGCCGAAGGTCAAGGCGTCCGGGACGTGCGGGCCGTCGACTACTCGGTCAGGCGGACGCCGCTGGCGGTTCTGATCGGACTGCCCACGCTGTTGAGCCAGACCCGGCCGTTGCCCCTCAGGTCAAGCCGGTTGACCACGATCATCCGCAGATCTTCGGTCGGTTCGCCCAGTTCGCCTCCGCCGGTCAGGTACAGTTGCTGGCTCGGCATGTAGAGCACTCCGGTCAGGTCGAAGCCGCCTCCGCCCTGGATGGTTGAGACCTGCTCGTCCGGCTGAGGCTTCACCGCCACGGCGACGCCTTCCCAAGGCCCCTCCGTCGGGGCCACGAACCGGGCTTGGGACTGCGAGGTGATGTCGATACGGGAGGTCTCGCCGACGAACACCAGCGTCACGTCTTCGGCGATCAGACTCGCGCCCGCGCCCATGGCGAGGTTGCCGGTAATCACGTGCACTCCGGGCGCCAGCACGACCTCCGCCCCGGTCTGGAGGTCGAGATCGCCGCATATCACGCCGGGCTGGATCGTCAGGCGCGAGCGCTTGACGCTGTACCCGGAGGAATCACAGGGGGCCGGCGAGGGCCAGTCCATCTTCGAGGCGTAAGGGTCGGCGACCGCCGGCGCGCCGAACTCCGGCTCCGGATTGAAGCCCGTAGCCCGCTCGCCCGTGCCGCTCACCAGAGTGCGCAGGGCGTTCACGCCACCGGCGGCGCCGCGCGAATCAAGCGCCTGGTCCGATACGGAGTTCACCTGGGCGACGCAATTGTTGGCCTCGAGGGTCGAGGCGCCGAGACGAGAAAAGGCCGCCGGCTGATCCGACGACAGGATGTGCAGACAGACCGGATCGCCGCCCAGTGCGACCGCCCGGGCGGATCGCTCGACGCGGACCGACTCCATCCCGAACAAGCCGCCCAGGACGACCTCAACCTCGCGGGACATGGTCGCCGAAACCTCCGCCGTCGAAGGCGAAACGACGCTTGCGGTCGCGCCGCCGGAGCCTGCGACCCCGCTGCTCAGCTCGGCGAACGCGGCATCCGCCTTCGCCGCCAGTTCGTCGTCGGTCGCCCCGTCACGAACGGCCAGCGCAGAGCTCAGGGCGAGAGCATCGACACGGTCCTGAAGCTCCAACGAGACGGCAGTCATCTGCGTGAGGGTGACCGCCGCTCCGATGATGGAGGACAGGCCGAACAGGCTCAGGGCGGCAATCATCGCGATATTTCCGCGCGTGCAGCCGCCGAGGCGTCGCACCTCACGCGCGATCGCCGCCACAGCGCCCGGCTGGCGACGCACTGAAACCGCTCGACCCTTCCGCATCGCGCCTGATCGCAGAGTCGGGTGAACGCGGTGCAAACCAGACTGGTTAATCTGACATTTGAGCCCGTTCCTCCATTCCGCCCCCAGGCGCGCGGCGAAAAGGTGGAAGCGGCCGCCGCCTCCCGCCCCGGTGAGGTATTCTGCCCCCCATGCTCGACTCACTCCGCCGCTGCGCCTGGTGCGGGACCGATCCGCTCTATGTCGCCTATCACGACGAGGAGTGGGGCGTGCCCGAGCGCGACCCGCGCGCCCTGTGGGAGAAGCTGGTGCTGGACGGCTTCCAGGCCGGGCTGGCGTGGATCACCATCCTGCGCAAGCGCGAGGGGATGCGCGAGGCCTTCGACGGCTTCGACCCGGAGAAGGTCGCGGCCTATGGCGAGGCGGACGTCGGTCGGCTGCTGGGCGACGCCCGCATCATCCGCTCGCGCGCCAAGATCGACAGCGCCGTCAAGGGGGCGCGGCTCTGGCTGGAGATGCGGGATGGCGGCGAGGACTTCAGCGAATGGCTCTGGTCCTTCGTCGGCGGGGCGCCGATCCAGAACAGCTGGCCCGACAGCGGGGCCCGGCCCGTCGCCACGCCGGAATCCGAGGCCATGGCCAAGGCGCTGAAGAAGCGCGGCTTCACCTTCTGCGGCCCCGTGATCGTCTATGCCTTCATGCAGGCTGTGGGCATGGTCAACGACCACGGCGTCGAATGCTTCCGTCATTCGCAGGTTCGTGCGAGGACCGCGTCGTGAAGACCCCGTCGAACCCCCCGGCCAGGACAAAGCCTTCGCGCGCCTTCCCGACCCTGACGCTGGAAATCCTGCTGATCGAAAGCGCGGGCGGCCCGGTCTGCGGCGTCGACGAGGCCGGGCGCGGGCCGTGGGCCGGACCGGTGTCGGCCGGCGCGGTGATCCTGAACCCTCACGACCTGCCCGAGGGAATTAATGACTCCAAGGCCCTGACCCACGCCCGGCGCGAGGCGATCGAGATCGAGATCAAGGCCCGCGCCGTCGCCTGGGGCGTCGGTTTCGCCTCGGTCGAGGAGATCGAGGCCCACAACATCCTGCACGCCACGGGTCTGGCCATGTGCCGGGCGATCGAGGCGATGGCGATCGAGCCCGCCGCGGCGCTGGTGGACGGGAACTATCGCTTCAAACTGCCTTGCGCCGTGCAGACGGTCGTCGGCGGAGACGGTCTCTCGTTGTCGATCGCCGCGGCCTCGATCCTGGCCAAGACGGCGCGGGACCGGCTGATGGTCGATCTGGACGTGAAATACCCGGGCTACGGCTTCGCCGGCCACAAGGGCTACAATGCGCCGGTGCATTCCGCCGCCCTGAAGGCGCTCGGCCCCTGCCCCGCGCACCGCCGCGGCTGGGCCCCGATCCGGGCGCTGCTGGATGGGGACCCTCTCCGCTTGGGAGAGGGTTCTATATTGCCAGCGCCCCGCCGACGAGCGCGCCCATCAGGGCCGCGATCACGCCGCCGCCGACCACGGTGACCCAGCCGGGCAGGTCCGCGACCAGTTCCTTCAGGGTCGGTTCAGGCGCCGCCGCATCATTGGCCGCCCGCGCGTCGAACCGTGCGGCGGTCGGCGGACGCCAGGCGACGGTTTCAAACGCGTCGGCGGCGCGGCCATAGGCGCGGACGCCTTCGAGACGACGGGCGGAGGTCATGGGCGACAGTTCCATGCCCGCTTAACGACAAATGTCAAACGACCGTTCCACCGACCTACGCCGCGTCCGCCAGGCTGACCGGCCGTTCGCTGACCACGAACAGGTATTCGACGTTGCGCAACCGGCCGACCGCCCCGACCTTCTCGCCCTTCAGATTGTGGATGCCGATGCGGGCCCCGACGTAGCGCGGGCGGGCGATCTCGATGACCTGGACCTCGCCGCGACCCGACAGCATCGCCACCAGCTGATCGCGGCCTAGATAGCCCTCGTCGTTGAACGAGACGATCAGGTTCGGCGCCTTCACCCCCTCGATCACCGCCTGCAGCGCCGGGGCGATGCCGGGGCGGCTGTTGAAGGCGCTCTTGCGGGTGCGGACGTCGATCCGCTTGTTGGCGATCCCGTAGGTCTCGGGCCGGTCCCACAGCACCAGACTCTCCCAGCAGTGGTAGTTGCCGAGATAGGAATGCTGGTTGTAGGGCGGGTCCAGATAGACCAGATCGGCCTCGACCTGCGGGGCCAGTTCGACCGCATCGGCCCGCGTCGCCTTGCACGGCCCACTTGCCACGCCGGGCAGGATGTCGGGCATCCGCAGCTCCAGCGGCTTCAACGCCCGCGCCGCCCATGACTTCATATAGGCCATCTGCAGCCCCGCCGTGGAATCGACCCGGTCAGCGGCCTCCATCAGGCTCACGAGCGCGACGGCCTCAAGCTCGGGCTCCAGCCCCATGGCCGCGATCCGGTCGCGCATGGCGTCGATGACGGCGCCGTTCTGAGGCGTGAAATAGCGGGCGTCCTCGCAGAAGGTCCTGGTGAACCAGCCGGCGTCGGGCGTCACGGTCCGCAGCTCCGCCAGCACCGCCTCGGCCTTCTCCTGCCACCGCTCGCGGTCGGCCTGCACATAGGCCGTGGCCAGCACATGGGCGTAGGCGTTGTGGTCGTTCGACCAGACCCGGAAGCCCTGCCTCTTCAGGGCATGGCCGACCCGCGCCGAGCCCGAGAACAGGTCGCACACCGTCCCACCCTCCGGCAGGACGCCCGAGATGGCCCGGACGATCTCCGCCAGCAGCGCCCGTTTCGAGCCTATGTATTTGATCATGCCGACCCTCTCGGGGTCAGCCGCGGCCACGCCCCTTTATCGGAACATGCGCCAGTCGCAGCAGATTCGCAGCCCCCGGGGCGCCGAACGGCGTGCCGGCCAGGATCAGCAGGCGCTGACCCGGCTCGGCGAGGCCGAACTCCACGGCCTTCTCGACCGCGTCGTCGGTGACCTCCTCCAGCGACGCCGGCTCCCGGCTCAGCCGCGGCTCCAGCCCCCAGACCAGAGCCAGCCGCCGCGCCGTCTCGGGCCGGGGCGTCAGCGCCAGCACCGTCTGCAGCGGCCGCTCGCGCGACATCCGCCGCGCCGTCCCGCCCAGGGTGGTGAAGACCACGATGCAGGCCGTCGACTGCGCCTCGGCCGCCTTGCGGGCCGCGGCCACCAGGGCGTCGACGTCGTGCTCGTCCATGCCGGCGTGTTCGGCGTCCATCAGGCCGGGCCACATCGGGTCGCGCTCCACCCGCTCGATGATCCGGCTCATGATGCCGACCGACTCCAGCGGATAGTCGCCCGAGGCCGTCTCGGCCGACAGCATCAGGGCGTCGGCGCCCTCATAGACGGCGTTGGCCACGTCCGAGGCCTCGGCCCGGGTCGGGGCGGGGGCCGAGGTCATCGACTCCAGCATCTGGGTGGCCACGATCACCGGCACGCCGCGCTGGCGGGCGGCCCGGATGATCCGCTTCTGGGCCACCGGCACCTCCTCCGGGTCGAGTTCGACGCCGAGGTCGCCGCGCGCCACCATGACCCCGTCGCAGTAGTCGAGGATGCTGTCCAGATCGTTCAGGGCCTGGGGCTTCTCGATCTTGGCCAGGCAGGCGGCGCGGCCCTTCACGATCTGCTTCAGCTCGGCCATGTCCTCGGCCTTCTGGACGAAGCTCAGCGCCACCCAGTCGACGCCGATGCGCAGGGCGAAGGCCAGGTCCTCGCGGTCCTTGGGCGTCAGGGCCGAGACCGGCACCACCGCCTCCGGCACGGCCACGCCCTTGCGGTCCGACAGTTTGGAGCCGCTCTCGACCGTCACATCGGCCCACGTGTCATCACGCTCGTTGACCCGCAGCCGCACCCGGCCGTCGTCGAGCAGCAGCAGCATGCCGGTGCGCAGCGCCCGGAAGATCTCCGGATGCGGCATCTGCACGCGCGTGGCGTCGCCCGGCGCCGGGTCGAGGTCGAAGCGCATCCTGTGGCCCGGCTTCACATCGATCTCGACGTCCGCGAACCGGCCCAGCCGCAGCTTCGGCCCCTGCAGGTCGGCCAGCACCCCCAGCGGCCGTTTCAGAGCGAGTTCCGCGCCGCGCACCGCCTTCAGCGCCGCGGCGTGGTCGTCGTGCGAGCCGTGGCTGAAATTCAGGCGGAAGACATCGACCCCGGCCTGGGCCAGGGCCTTGACCATGCCGGGCGCCCGGCTGGCCGGTCCCAGGGTCGCGACGATGCGGGCGCGCCGGGCTCTTTTCATGCGATATCCGTGGCCTTTGAGGGAGCGTGCGCCACTTGTGCCAACGAAACGCCGCAGGGGTAAGGCCGCTCCGCCCCGCGAAACATGAAGTTACGCCGCCCCGGGCCGGGGTCAGCCCCCCGAAGCCGGCTCCCGCAGGGCCGCCCGGAACGCCTCCAGCCGCGCCCGGTAGCCCTCCGCGTCGCCGTATTCGAGGAAGCCGGCATAGCGCCCGTGCGGGTCGCTGACCCGAAGCGCATGTTTGATCGGGCACCAGTATTGCTCGGTCCGGCTGGCGATCTCGCGGACATAGGCGACCACGCCGTTGGCGTATTCGCAGAACACGCAGTTCAGGGCCTCGATGCCGTTCAGATACGCCAGCCGGCGGCGATCGAGCACGACATACTGCGACCTCGGCGCCCGCGGGATGCGGTAGGCGCGAAAACACACCGACTGATACAGGCTGGCCCAGGCGTCGATCAGCAGAAGCGGGATGATCAGCGAATAGATCAGCGGCGCCGTCGCCACGGTGGCGAAGGAGGACCGGCCGAGGAAGCGCCCGACGCCCTGCCGCAGACGACGGTGCTCGGTCGCCACGCCGGCCTCGAATTCGGCCACCCCCGCCCTGAGCCGCCAGCCCGGCGTCGGGCGCCGCTTCTCTATCTCCCTGTCCAGTTCATCCTGGAGGCGGACGATTTGGTGCGCCAGCGCCTCAAGGCGGACCGTCACGGCCGCGGCGCCACGGGGTTCAGGGCGCGCTCCAGCGGCGCCAGCCAGCGTTCCAGCTCGATGTCCGGCGCCTTGGTCAGGTCCCGGTCCAGCATATCGGCGACCGGCGCCGCGGCGCCGATGGCGGCCTTCAGCACGCCGAGAATTCGACTGGGGGCGACCAGGATCAGGGCGTGCCCGCCGCGGCTCCCGAGCGCCCGCACGGCGGCGTCGGCCACCCCGGCCGCGAAGGCCGCCTTGGCCTGGCGGTAGGGATCCTCGACGCCGGTGGTATGGCTGGTCCCGGTCGCCGACTGCACCGAGCGCACGGCCGGATTGCGCCGCCGTTCCTCGCGCACCTCGGCCAAGGCCGCGCCGCCCTCGATCTCGTGCACGGTGCGGAAGGCGCGGGTCTCGGGATCGCGCTCGACGAAGCGGGCGCGGCCGCCGTCGGCCAGGACGAACAGGGCTCTGCGTTTTCGGGGCATGGAATCCTCGGTGGATGGCGACGGGCGCGGCGGCCCGTTCGACCCAGCCTATGGTGCCCCCGCCCCGCCGCCCTTGATCTGGCGCAAGCGGCCGTGGTGCGAGCGGCGGGGGTCGAACCCGCATGACCGAAGTCGAGGGATTTTAAGTCCCTTGCGTCTACCAGTTTCGCCACGCTCGCGGCGGCCTGCAGCCTACTGCGCCGGCGTTAACGCCCGGAAGTCTACGTCCGAATTGGCCAGCAGCCACAGGAAGGCGGCCCAGGCGGCGACATTCTGGTCCATAGCCTCCGGATCGATCCGGTCCAGCACGTCGTCGGCGGTGTGATGGGTGTCGAAATAGTCGGTGCCGTCCTGGCTGAGGCGGAAGGCCGGCACGCCGAGGGCCACGGTCGGGCCGGTGTCCGGCCCGCCGCCGGTCGCGGCCGAGCCGTCGAACAGCACGCCGAGCGGGGTCAGCACCGCCTGGGCCGCGCGGCGGAAGTCGGTGTCGGCGGCGCCCGCGGGAAGGCTCAGGCTGTAGACCCGCCCGGCCCCGAAGTCGCTCTCGCTGATCGCCACATGGCCGGCCATCTCGCCGGCGCGGCTGGAAGCGTAGAAGCGCGCCCCGGTCAGGCCCTGGGCGGGCGGCGGCTGGCTGACCTCCTCCGATCCCCACCAGACCAGGCGGAGGGTGCGGCGCGGCTGGCGCGGCATGTCCTCGATCAGCTTCAGGGCGGCGGCGGTGATGGCCACCCCCGCGCCGTCGTCGATGGCTCCGGCGCCGAGGTCCCAGCTGTCGAGATGGCCGCCGATGACGATGACCTCGTCCGCGGCTCCGGAGCCCCGGACCTCGCCGATGACGTTCTGGCTGTGGCTGTCGGCGGTGAAGCCGGCGCTCGAGAACAGCCGCATCCGCACCGGCGCGTCGGTCATCGCCATGATCCGGCGCAGCTGGCCGGCGTCGGGCGGGCTCATGGCGAAGGCGGGCACGGTCCCCTCGCCCACCCGGGTCGCGCCGGTGTGGGCGAAACGGTGGTCGTGGGTGCCGAGCGAGCGCAGCACATAGCCGATCGCGCCGCGCTTCGCCGCCTCGGTCGGGCCATTGCCCCGCACCGGCGAGGTGGCCCCGTAGCCGCGGCCGTCCTGGGCCTGGACCGTGTCCTGCAGCACCACCGCGATCTTGCCGGCCAGCGCCCCCTCGGGCTGGTCCAGCAGCTGCTGATAGGTCTCGAAGATCGCCGCCTCGCCCTCGAGGCCTTCGGGCGGCGTGGCGATCGACCCGCCCAGGGCGACCGCCTCGAGCGGCTGCGGGAAGGGCGCCAGGATCTCCACCCGCGCCTCTCCCCGGGTCCACAGGGCCAGCGGGAACTCCTCGATCGAGACGTTGTCGAAGCCCATCTCGCGGAATTTGTCCGCGCCCCAGCGGGCCGCGCCCTGCTCCGAGGCCGAGCCCGCCAGCCGCGGCCCGAACCGGGTGGTCAGCTCGGACACCAGTTCGTAGGCGACATTGTCGCGCAGGGCCCGGTCGCGCAGCTGCTCCGCCTCGCGGATGGTGCGGGCGTCCTGCGCCAGCGCGGGCGCGGCGGCGAGGCTGAGCGCCAGAGTCGCGCTGAGCGCGCTGGCGGCGAGAAGGCGGGCGGACAGGCGCATCGGCGGCTCCAGAGTCGGAAACGAGACCGGACCCTAGACCGCGACGGGCGGCGGGAGAAGCGAGCCGGCCCGGAGTTTTGCCCGCCGTCCGGGCGGTCGGGCCTATTCGCCCTTGATATAGGGCTCCACGGGCCCCTGCAGCTTGACGGTCAGGGCCTTGCCGCGGCGGTCGACGCGGTTGCCCACCGCCAGCCGCACCCAGCCCTCGGAGACGCAGTATTCCTCGACATTGGTCTTGTCCTCGCCCTTGAAGCGGACGCCGACGCCCTGCGCCAGCAGGTCGGCGTCATGGAACGGGCTGTCGGGGTCGACGGACAGGCGGTCGGGAAGGTCGGTCATGGTCAGACGCTCGGCGAGGTTCAGCCGCGGCCTTTAGCCGAGGACGGCCCCGGCTCCAAGGGCGCCGCCGCCGCACACGACCTAGCCGGCGTTGGCGTCGGTCCAGTCGACGATCTGGGTGTTCAGGTCGCGCGCGGCGATGTCGAAGGCCTCGACGATGGCCGAAACCCGGTTGGCCGCGGCCGGCTGCTGCACGGTGAAGGTCCGCTCCGCCGCCACCGTCCGCTCGGGCAGGGTCAGCAACCGGGCCCGCGCCGTCACCACCACCGTCGGAACGGCGTCCGGCCCGACATAGCGGGCCTCGAAGGCGCGCACGTCGATGTTCAGCGACCGCTCGCCCTGAACCAGTTCGCGCGGGCCGATCAGCCGCACCCGCGTCGCCTGGGCCGCGAAGGCGTTCTCGAGGCTTTCCATGTACAGGTCGCCGGCCGGCGACACCCACCGCGCGCCCTTGATGTAGGCCGTCTCGGCGCCGGTGACCCCGAGAATCCTGTCGCCCTCCACCGCCTCCGGGAAATGGACCCGCCGCAGGTTGACCTGACGCAGCCCCGGCTGGCCCTCGGCCGCCGCGCCGGCCGCCGCCGGCCCGCCGAAGCGGTAGGTCTGGACCGGGTCGGGCGTGGACAGCAGGGCGCAGCCGGCGACGGCGAGGGCGGCCGCGGCGGCGGCGGCGGGCTTGATCGAAGAGCGGATCACGGCTGGACCTCCATTTCCCTGCTCGGCCCCCGGCCGATGAAGTCGCGCGGACTGGACCGCACCTCGTCGACCAGCCCCTCCAGCGAGCGGGTCGCCTCGTCCAGACTCTGGATAGCCTGCTGCATCTGCGGCAGGCCGGTGGTGACGAACTCGTTGACCGGCCCCTCGGCCCCGGTGGCGATGCGGTTGATCGCGGCCACGGCGGTGCGGGCCTCCTCGGCCGCGGCGTTGATGTTGGCCACCGCCTGCTTGCCGTCGCCCTCGACGACCTGACGCGTGCTGACCGCCAGCGCCTCGTATTCGGCGACCGCGGCGTTGGCCCGGGTCAGCGTCTGCTCCAGCTGCTGCAACATGCCCTTGCGGGCCTCCAGCTCGGTGCTCAGCGATTCGACGTTCTTCAGGCTGGTCGAGAAGGACCGGATGTTGTCGTCGGACAGCACCCGGTTGATCCGGTTCAGGGCGTCCACCGTCTGGGCCAGCACCGTGCCGGATCCCGACAGCAGTTCCGCGATCGGCGACGGCTGGCTCTGGATCACCGGCACGACATTGTCGGGATACTGATCCTTGAGGATGGCGCTGTCCGGATTGCCGGCGGTGATCTGGATATAGTTGAGGCCGGTGATGCCCTGGGGCTCCAGCTGGGCCCGCGAGGTGACCCGCACCGGCGTGGTGCCGTCGATGCGGATGCGGGCGATGACCTGGTCCCCCTTGTTCGGATCGAGGTTCAGATCGGTGACCTCGCCGACGCGGATGCCGTTGAAATGCACCTCGCCGCCCTCCGACAGGCCGCGCACCGGTCCGTAGAAGACGATGTCGTAGACGTCGTAGTCGCTGTTGAACTGGAGCCGGGCCAGCCAGATCGAGAACACCGCCAGCGCCGCCAGAAGGGCGATGGTGGCGATGCCGACGGCGGCGTAGTGGGCGTCTCTTTCCATCTCTCCGCTCTCCTCAGGCGGCTTTCTTGCCGGCGCGACCGCGCGGGCCGAGGAAGTATTCCCGGATCCACGGATGGTCCGACTGCTCCAGTTCCTGGACCGGAGCCTTGGCCACGATCCGCTTGTCCGCCACGACCGCCACCTTGTCGGTGATGGCGTAGAGGCTGTCGAGGTCGTGGGTGATCATGAACACGGTCAGGCCGAGATCGTTCGACAGCTGCCGGATCAGGTCGTCGAAGGCCGCCGCGGCGATCGGGTCCAGCCCCGCCGTTGGCTCGTCGAGGAACAGCAGCTCCGGGTCCAGCGCCAGCGCCCGCGCCAGCCCCACCCGCTTGCGCATGCCGCCGGACAGCTCGGCGGGCTTCTGGTGATGCGCCTCGGGCCTGAGCCCGACCATGGCGATCTTCATCTCCGCCAGTTCGCGGATGACGTCCTTCGGCAGGCGCGTGTGCTCGATCAGGGGCGAGGCGACGTTGTCGATGACGCTGAGCGCGGAGAACAGCGCCCCCTGCTGAAACAGGATGCCGGTGCGGCGTTCGATGTCGGCTTCCTGGGCCTTGGTCAGCACGCTGCGCTCGCGGCCGAAGATGCGCACCGAGCCGCCCTCAGGCTCCTTGAGGCCGATGATCGAATTGAGGAGAACCGTCTTGCCCGAACCGGATCCGCCCACGACGCCCAGCACCTCGCCGCGCTCGACGTCCAGATCCAGATGGTCGTGGATCACCTGTTCGCCGAACCGGCTCACCAGGTCCCGCACCTCGACCAGGCGTTCGGGCGTCGCAGTCTCGTCGGTCCGGCCGCTCAAATGTTCAGCTCCATGAACAGGAGGGCGAAGACCGCGTCGAGAAAGATGATGGCGAAGATGGCCTGGACCACCGCCGCGGTCACCCGGCGCCCTAGGCTTTCGACGTCGCCCGCGACGGCCATGCCCTGGCGGCAGCCGATCGCGGCGATGACCAGGGCGAACACCGGGGCCTTGGACAGGCCGACGAACAGATGGTTGCCCATGTCCGGGGTCGCGGCCATGCGCTGGATGAAGAAGGCCGGCCCGAGGCCGAGCTCGCCCCAGGTCACCAGCAGGCCGCCGAAGATGCCGGTGAGCATGGCGATGAAGGTCAGCAACGGCAGCATGACGACCAGGGCGGCGAGGCGGGGAATCACCAGGGCCTGGAACGGATTGACGCCCATCACCTGCATGGCGTCGATCTCCTGGTTCATCCGCATCGATCCGATCTCGGCCGCGAAGGACGACGAGGATCGACCGGCCAGAAGCACGGCGGCGATCACCGCGGCGAACTCGCGCAGCACCGAGATGGAGATCAATTCGACCGCGAAGACGTCGAAGCCGACCGTCCGCAGCAGGTCCGCCCCGATGAAGGCGATCACCGCCCCGATGAAGAAGCTGGTCACCGCCACGATCGGTATCGCGTCGAGTCCGGCCCGCTCGGCCTGGCTGAACCAGGCCGCCCAGCGGACCTTGTCCCAGTGTCTGAACGTGGAGCCGGTCGCCGTCATCAGCCGCCCCAGGAAAGCCATCGAGAGCATCGCCTCGGCGGCGATGTCATGCACGCCGCGGCCGACCTTGGCGAAACCGAGCACCCAGCCGGGCGACCGCGGCGGCGGCTCCGCGCTCTCGCGCTCGAGCCGCTCGACCAGGGCGTAGGTGCGCCCCGCTTCCGGCCGCTGCGTCCATGCGGCTTGCGGCAGGACGCAGTTGCTCGCCTGGACGATGGCCAGGGCCCCGGCCGTGTCGAACCGCCCCAGTTGGGCCAGATCGACGGCGTCGACGCAGCGTCCCTCGAGAGAGCCGTCCAGCCGGCGCGAAATCCGCCCGAGATTGGTCGCGGTCCAGTCGCCGGCCAGACGCAGGGTCACACGGCCCCCGTCCTCGTCAATCTGGAAGTCCGCTTCGGCCATATCCCTACCTAGATTGCGCCGTTCGTTTTGCCTACGGTGCACCACGGCAAAGCTGGGCAGGGCGGAACAACGCCGGCCGGCCGTATTCGTTCAGACACGCCCGGAATTACCGCGCTGGAGCAGCCCCCTGGCCGTCTTGAGATCGCGGCGAACAGGTTCGCCCGGCGGCCCTCGCCGCCTGATCCGAGGGCGGCGCGTCAGCTCAGATAGTTGAGCAGCGACACCTGGCGCAGTTGCGAGATGACCTGCGCCGAAGCCTGGATGGCCACCTGGGACAGCTGCAGGTCGGTGATCGCCACCGCCATGTCGGCGTCGGTCCGGTCCCCCACCAGTTCCTCGAGGGACGCCATCTGCGCCTCCTGACCGCGGGCCACGGTCTCGACCTGGTTGGCGATGGAACCGGTCTGGGCGGTCTTGTCGATGACTCCGGCGGCGGCCTGTTCCAGACGCGCCAGCTGGGCGATGAGGAAGGTCTTCTGCGCCTCCGTCACCTTGCCCGTCAGAGGACCGTTCGGGCCGCTGTGATAGATTTTGAGGTCCCGAAGGATCTCGAACACCTCGCCGCCGAGCTCACTGGCCAGGAAGCCGGTCTCCAGCGTGGTCCCCTCTGCCACGCGGCTGGCGGTCCTCAGCGTATCGTTGACGAAGACCGAAGGGACATTCGGGGCGGCCTCGAGCTGGTCGAGGGCGTCGATGGTCACCGGAGTCGTGCCGGTGGACGCGCCGGCGAACAGATAGGCGCCGTGGTGCTTCATGGTCAGGCCGCCGCGGATGGTCTGGAAATGTCCCTCCAGCTCGAGCATCAAGGGTCCGGCAGAGTCTGTGGCGAGGACGTTGCCGACGGCGTCGCGCAGGCCGGCGATGCCGTCGCTGATCTGCATCATGGCGAGATCCTGCGTCACCAACCGGGCGCTCACCGCCCTGGAGGTCTCGATGAAACCCTGGATCCGGCTCTGCGCCCCCTTCAGGGCGGTCAGGGTCTCGGACTGTCGACCGAAACCGGTCAGGTCCGTGGCGATCTTCTGCGTCGACACGCGCTCCTGGGCGTCGGCCGCGCGGGTCTGGGCCTTCATCAGATCGAGCAGGGCCGACTGATAGTTTCCAAAGGTGGCGACGCGGGTCATCAGATCATCCCCAGCAGCGTGTCATACATGTCCCGGGCCGCCTGGATCAGGCGCGCGGAGGCGTTGAAGGCCTGCTGATAGGTGGTCATCAGCACCAGTTCCTCATCCAGATTGACGCCCTCATAGGCCGTCTGCCGGGCCGAGGCCTCGGTCGCGAGCGCCTTGGCCGTATCGCTTCGGTTCCTGGCCGCCGCCGCCCGGCCGCCGATCTCGCCGGACAATTCAGAGGCGTAGCGGGAAACCGAGATCGATCCCCCCGCCGATCCGCCCGCCGGCGCGAAATTGGCCGCCCGCTCGCCGGCGTCGGCCAGCCGCAGCGCCCCGCGCCCGTCGCCGGTGCTCAGCGCGGATGCGCCGACCGCGGCCGACAGGTTCAGCTGGGCCAGCGCCAGCTTCGACGGGCTCTGCCGGATGTCGGCGCGGAGCGAGAAACCGTCGGCCCGCGACGCCCGGACCCCGCCGCCGACGCCGAACAGTTCGGTGACCGAAACCCCCGAGGGAATCTGGATGGTGGTGTCCTCGAGCACGGTCATCGCCGGGGCGGGGTTGCCGTAGCCGGTGAACGACAGCGATCCGTCCGCCGCCAGCGCGAAGGACCCGAACCGGCCCACCCCGGTCGCCGGATCGTTCAGCGCGGCGACGAGGTCGCCGACCGTCCCTCCGGGGGGAACGGTCACCTGGATGTCGCGCAGCTTCGAACCGGTCTCGCCGGTAAACCGGAAACTCAGGCTCTCCCCGGCCGTGAAGCCGTGGGCTGACGCGGCCGTCAGTCCGGTCTCGTAGAAGGCGGGGCGGTCGGTCGAGACCAGGTCATTGAGCCCGAAGTAGTGAGAGAACCCGCGCCCGGCCTTGGTCGAAGGGTCGGCGGGATCGTCGGCGACGGCGACGCCATTGGTTCCGGTCGCCGCAATGGTCAGCCTGCCGTCGACGAAGCTGGCGGTGGCGGCGCCGCCCAGCTGGGCGTTCAGCACGGTCAGGAAGGTCGCCGGCGTCGCGGCCGAGCCGTTCACCGTCATCGCGGCGCCGCTGAAGACGATGTCGGCGCGCGCCTGGATGACGCCGGCCGCGCTGGTGACGGCGACGGTGGCCTGGCCCGAGAAGCCCGCGATCGCGCTTTCGAGGCCTTGTCCGACGTTGCGTCCGGTCAGGCTGACCGGCGCGGGGACCGAGCTGTTGGCGTTGTGGGCGCGGTTCAATTCGTCGGCCACATGGGCGACCAGTTCGGCCAGCCGTTCCGCGGTCGCCGGCGCCTCGATGTCGCGCAGCTCGACGAGTCCCCGGATCTCTCCCGAGACGATATTGTCCAGCAGCGACCGCTTCTGGCCGCCCGGCTCTGTCACCCAGATCTCATTGAACGCCGTCTCGCCCGTGACGGTGCCGGCGCGGGTATAGCTGAGCGTCGCCGCGCCTTCCCCCGCCAGCAGGGTTCCGGCGCCGGTGCGAATGGAGACGCCGCCGACCGCGCGCGCCGTGACGCGGATGTCCATCAACTCCGCCAGCTGGCCGATCAGCGCCGACTGAGCGGTCTCGGCGCCCGAGGCGTCGCCATTGACCACGGTGGCGCGGGCGATCTCGAGGTTCAGCCCCTCGATCCGCTCCAGAAGATTATTGGCCTTTTCGACGGCGCTCTGGATGCGGCCGTCGGCGTCTTCGCGAACCGCCTGGATTTGTCCGCCGATGCGGCCGGCTTCGTCGAACAGGGCCTGGGTCCGGAACAGGGCGTCCTGGCGCCGCGGCGAGGAGGCCGGGTCCTCGGCGCTGGCCGCGAACGCCGAGAAGACGGCGTCGACCTGCGAAAAGAAGCCGGCGTTCCCGCCCGGATCGCCGAACAGCGACTGGACCCGGTCATACAGCTCATGGCGCACGCCCTGACGCGCGGCTTCGGCGCCGGCGTTCAGGCCGGCGGCCTGGAGAAAGCGGTCGGTGGCCAGCCGGATGCGGGCCACATCGACGCCCGCCCCCCTGCCCTGGCTGGTCAGGGACACCTGGTCGGCGATCTTGCGCACATAACCGGGCGTGTTGACGTTGGAGACGTTGTCGGAGACCACCCGCAACTGGGTCTGGGCCGTGGCGAGGCCGCTGGTCGCGGTGTTCATGATCGCGTTCAGCGACATGCGACGCCCTCCAAAGCCCGGGCGCCCGGCAAGGCCTGCCAGCCGATGTGCGCTTTTTGCCCGGCGGCGCGGCGGCGCGTTCTGGACAAGTCACTGTAAATTCGTGGATTCGAGAATCGCCCCTGGGTCATGACCCCGCAGGGGCGCAAGCCGCGGGCCAAGCTGCCGCCGCTGCCCCAGGCAAGGTCGGGCGCCGGGCAAGAATCGTCTCCACGCGGCAATAAACGACCGGGGCGCCACGTTCTCCTCCACCGGCATCTCGCTAGAATTCCGTGTGTTTTCCGTCATCTGAGGCGCGCAAACGAACTGGCCCACGACTTGCGCCGCGGCGTCCGAATGTTCGGCGCAGCAGGCGCTCCAGTCACATCGCTCCGGCGAAGCCCTTTTCGGGACCATGTCCGCTCAAGCCGTCCTCGCCCTGATCGCCTCCGTCCTTCCCCCTGCCCCGCGCGGCGTGGAGGGAGGCGAAGAGGTTTCCGGTTTCGCCGGGCTGCTGTCCGTCGTGCTGTCGGCCGAGGGCGCGGCCGCGACGCCGGACCGGGCCGCGTCTGCGGACGAAGAGACGCCGACGGACACGGCCGGTCCGCCGGCGAGGGCCGAGGCGACGCCGCCGGCGCCGGCGAGCGCGGGCGGGCCCGAACCACTGGTCCTGCCGCGCGAAGCGGAGGCCGAACCGGACCCGCGGGATCCTGCGTTCGCCGTCGCCGGCCAGACTCCCGAACCGCCGGCCGCGGCCGGTGTGTCCAGCG
Source organism: uncultured Brevundimonas sp. (assembly GCF_937870815.1). GTDB lineage: Bacteria > Pseudomonadota > Alphaproteobacteria > Caulobacterales > Caulobacteraceae > Brevundimonas. The sequence goes on along the minus strand of NZ_CALMZS010000109.1, from coordinate 3,422 downwards.
CCCCGGCTTCGGAGCCCCCGGCGGCCCCGGAGGCCGCCGCGGCCGCGGATCCGGACCCGCTGGCGGGGCCGGCCGCACCGGTCCTTGCGACCCCGGCGATCCGGACGCCGGCGGCGGTCGCCCAAGGCGAGCCCTCCCGGCCGCCGCTTCCGGCCGCCGCTCCGGACCCTGTCGCGCCGCCGGCCCCGGTCGACCGCGACACCGTGGAGACGGCGGCGTCCAGTCCGTCGGCCGCGCCGGTCCGGCCGGACACCCCGGCGGCGCAGAGTCCCGCGCCGCCGCCGGTCGCCCCGCCGCCGCGTCCGCTGCCGGCGCGCACTTCGGAGCCGCTCGACCGGTCCGCGCCCGCGGCTCCTGCGGCTTCCGTTCCTGACGTGAAGGCCGCGGGCTCCGCCCCGACCGTCCCGGCCTCGCCGCCGGACCAGCCGGTCAGGCCGGCGGCGCAGATCGTCGCCCCCGCAGGCGCCGCCCCGGACGGGGCGGCTGTCGCAGCCGCCGCCCATGACCTCCAGGGCGGCGGCGCACCGGCGCCGCCGCGCGCCGAAGCCCCGACCGCCCTCCGCGACCACAGCCTGTCGGCCCTGTCCCCGGCCGCCATCGACGCCACGGCCCAGATCGCCGCCCAGATCGTGCGCCGCCTGGAGGGCCGCTCGACCCGTTTCGAGATCGCCCTGCGGCCGGACGAACTGGGCCGGGTCGACGTCAAGCTGGATATCGACGCCGAGGGCCGGCTGGCGGCCCGGCTGGCGTTCGACAATCCGGCGGCGGCCACCGACCTGCGCGGACGGGCCGACGAATTGCGCCGTCAGCTGGAGGCCCAGGGATTCCATCTGGCCGACGACGCCTTCGAATTCACCGAGCGGGACAGCGGCTCCAGCGCCTTCGATCGCGGCCGGGACGCCCGGCACGGACACAACCGCGCCTTCGCCGCGGCCGCCCGGCTCAAGGGCGAAGTCGACATGGCCCAGGCCCCGCAGTGGCTGTCGCTCTCCCTTTCGCCCACGGGCGTGGACATGAAGGTCTGACGATGATCGACGCCGTCACCGCCGCCACCAATGCGAACAGCCGGATCAGCGCCGGCACGACCATGCTGGCCTCGAATTTCGAGACCTTCCTGGCCCTGCTGACGTCGCAGCTGAAGAACCAGGACCCCCTGTCGCCGGTCGATTCCAACCAGTTCACGGCGCAGCTGACCCAGATGGCCGGGGTCGAGCAGCAACTGCTGACCAACGACCTGCTCAAGAGCCTTGTCGCGGCCCAGGGCGGCGGCGGGCTGGCGGGCGCCGCCAACTACATCGGAAAGGACGCCACGGCGGGATGGTCGGCGGCCAGATTCACGGCCGGCGAGGCCCGATGGAGCTATGAGCTCGCCGCCAACGCCGCCTCGGTGAGGCTGGAGGTGCTGGACGCTTCCGGAAACGTGGTCTGGTCGGGCACCCCGCCGGACAGGACGGCCGGGGTTCACGACTTCGCCTGGGACGGCCGGGCCACCAGCGGCAATGACGGCCAGGAGGGCCAGGTCTATTCCCTGAGGGTGGCCGCCGAGGACCCCGCCGGCGGTTCCGTCGACGCCCAGGTGCTGACCCGCGGCCGCGTCACCGGCGTCGAGATGTACGACGGCGAGACCTACCTGACCGTGGGCAATTCGATCGTGCCGCTGTCCAGCGTGATCGCCCTCGAGGAGGCCCGCGGCGCGGCGACCGCACCGCTCGCAGGCCAGGGGGACGGCAGCCGGCCGGCCTCGCTCATTTCATCGATCAACCCCCTGAAACTGTTCTCATAAGGAGCCCCGCGCCATGAGCATCAACAGCGCCCTACTGGCCGGCGTGTCCGGCCTGACCGCCAACTCGGCCGCCCTCGCCGCCATCTCGCAGAACATCGCGAATGTGAACACCGTGGGCTACAAGCGCACCGCGGGCGAATTCCAGACCGTGATCAACAGCCAGTCGCAGGGTGCGGGCTATTCCGCCGGCGGGGTGCTGGCCACCGCCCGTCATTTCACCAGCCAGAACGGCCAGCTGCAGCGCACGACCTCGAACACCGACCTCGGCATCGCCGGTCAGGGCTTCTTCGTCGTCACCGAACGCCCCGAGAACCTCCAGGTCACCGACAGCCGTCTGTTCACCCGCGCGGGCGCCTTCAGCGTCGACAACCTCGGCTATCTGAAGAACACCGCCGGCCTGTATCTGCAGGGCTGGCCCGTCGATGCTGAGGGCAATATCGCCACCGACCCGTCCGACCTGAACCGCCTTCGGACCGTCAATGTGGGCTCGGTCGGCGGCACGGCCGAGGCCACCACCCGGATTCAGCTGAACGCCAACGTCAAGTCCAGCCAGCTGGTCTCGGCCGAGGCCACCGACGCCGCCGCCACTCCCCCCGGCCCCAACGCCTATGACCCCGCGACCAACTCCATGGCCATGTGGGACGCCGAATCCGGGGCCGGCGTGAAACCCGATTTCGAACTCACCATCCCGGTTTCGGACTCCAAGGGGGGCCAGCGCACCGTGGCCATCTCCTTTCTGAAGAGCACCGTGCCGAACCAGTGGTATGCCGAAATCCGGGCCATTCCGGCCTCCGACGTGGTCACCGGCGCCGGCCTGTCGAACGGCCAGATCAAGACCGGTCTCGTCGCCTTCACCCAGGACGGCCGCCTCGACGCCGACGCCATGGCCGCCCTGGGCTACGATTCCGCAAAGATCCTGGCCCTGGCCATCACCACCGCCGGCAGCACGGATGGACCGGCGCTGCGAGACGCCATCGCCAAGACGGCGGACTATCCGGGCGTCACCGGCTCCATCACACTGGATGAGAACCGGAACGCCAAAAAGCCGGCCGTCGTACTGCAGGTCAAAGGAAAGGCTTACAAGTACGTCGAAACGGTGGAACCGTAATCGCCGGCCCGCCGAGACGGCGACTGATGTCTTCTTTCTGACCTTGGGCGGCAGGCCCGCTGCCGCCCAACCTGGCCTCGCCCTCGCCCGCTTCCGCCGCCTCATGCAGACGATTCTCCAGAACCTCATCATCGGGCTGCAGGTCGGCGCGGTGTACGCGCTCATCGCCGCGACGGGCGGCGGCACGATCGACTGCACGGGCGCCTGCGCGGACCAGTTCCAGCCGGTGATCGGCCGCCCGCGCGTGGAAGTCGGCGGCGCGATCGACCCGAACATCCTCGGCACCGTGGCGCGCAAGGACGGCCGCCGGCAGGTGACGATGCGCGGGATGCCGCTCTGGCGCTACGAGGGCGACCAGGTCTCGACCCACACCCGCGGCCACGGACTCCTGGTCCCGGGCGGCACCGCGAAGCTGGTATGGCCCGACGGGAAAGTGGTAGCCGAGTTCTGACGAGCGGAACTCCAAGTCACCGAGTCCTCAGCCGTCAGTCATCAGTCATCAGTCGCCTCTCGGCGCCGCGGACGGGATGA
>NZ_CALMZS010000108.1 GCF_937870815.1 uncultured Brevundimonas sp. | reverse complement strand
GCGGCCAGCAGGCCGACGCCCGCCATCACGAACCAGCGTTCGGCAATCTTCACCTGATACTCCGAATGACGCGCCCGACCGGCAGGTTTAGCCCGCGTCGCGCGCCGCCGCCAGAGCCCCCGTCACTCCTGCGGCGCGGCGCGCCGGGCGTCGAGGCGCGGGCGGGAAGAAGGGAGCGGCCCGGCTCTCCCGCCGTTTCGGGATCGAGGGCGCCCGGGCGCGCCCGACCCCGGCGCCCGCCCCGGCCTGGCCCGGGCGGATCGGGCAGAGACGGGCCGAGTTTTCGCTCAGAAGCGGAAGGCCAGCTCGGCGCGATAGGACCGGTTCTCCACGTCGCTGCGGCCCAGGGTGGTTTCCGCGGCGACGGTGAGCCGCCAGGTGTCGCGGATCGCATCCAGGCCGAGCCCGACCTCGGCCCAGTCGGAATCGTCGCTGGCCAGGGCGAAGATCGCGTCCGGGCCGACGCCCCCGACGAAATTGGCGCCGAAGGCTGCGGGCTGGTCCTCGAAGGCGTGGACATAGGCGACGTTGGCCCAGGGCCGGTAGGTCGGCGATGTGCCGCTCACCGATACGCCGATCCGGCCTTCGACGGAGGTGCTGTCCTCGCGTTCGTAGCGCAGCGCCGGGCCGCCGCCCGTCTCGACCGTCGTGCCGTAATTGATCCGGCTGGCGCGCAGAGAAACGCCGGGAGTGATCGAGACGTTTTCGCGGAGCATCCGGTAACCGGCGCCGATCTCGCCCGCCACCACGTCCGCCTCGTCCTCGCTGCGCAGGGTGAAGACGTCGGGTCCGACCGCCACCATGCGCAGGGTCTCGACGTCGAACCGGCCGAGGCTGAACTGGCCGTCCAGGATCAGGCCGCCGTCGCCCTGATACTGGCCGTAGATGGCGGCCTGCCAGAGCTGGCCATCGGCGGATTGAGGCAGGACAGCGGTCTCGCCGGAAAGATCGGTGGTGGACAGGGCGACCCCGACGATCCGCCGACTGCCGATCGCGGCCTCAAGGCCCGTGGCGATGAAATAGCCGTCGAATTCGTCCTTGCCGCCGCCGGTGGCGGTGCGCATCGGCGCGCCCCGGCCGTCCAGATAGCCGGCCGCGATGAAGGCCCGCGTGTTGTCGGGCAGGACTCCGGGGACAACCACGGACTCCCCGGTCTCCCCAAGCGGGGAGGCCGAGCCTCCGTCCAGGGAGTCGAGCGCGACGGAAGCATAGTCGATGGGCCGCCCGATCACCTCGAACGAACCGTCCAGGTCGCCCCGCGTGACGGAGGACAGGCGCCCGCGATAGAAGCGCGCCATGCTGTTGACGGCGGCCGTGCCCAACGCGGTCTTGAGCGTTTCCGCCCGCGGGGCCAGGGCCTCGAGGTTCGCCTGTATCGATGCGGCGTCGCCGAGATCGAGCGGGCCGAAGACGTCCGCGAACCGGGTGTACTGGACCCGGTTCTGGTCCAGTAGCTGGGCGTAGGCCGCCTGGATCGGCGAATCGGTCACCACGTCGGCGTAAAGGCCCGCCGCGATTTCCATCTGCACCGAGGTCGCGCCATAGGTCAGTTCCGGCCTCAGGATGGCGCTGATCGGCGTCGTCGTGAAGGCGCCGGAGACGCCGCCCTGCGCGGTCAGGAAGGTGTAGCTGTCGCCATAGGCCGGGGACGCTCCCGAGGCGAAGTTGAAGGCGACGAGGCCGCCGACATTGGCCTGGCCGTTCACCGCCACCCGGTCCGAGCTCCCGTTGTCCCCCAGATTGATCAACAGGGTGCCGCCCGAGGCCAGGATGACGTCGCCGTTGAAGCTGAGCGTGCCGATCGTGGTCGGCGTTCCCGGCGCGATGAGCCCGGCCATGTTGGTGAAGAAGGGGGCGGTGATCGTTCCCGACCCGCTCAGCCCGCCGGTCATCATGAAGAAGTCGCCCCGCGTTCCAAGGGCGCCGTCGACGATGAGGGTGCCGGTCAGATGGGTGATGTCGATGTTGCTGTACAGCGACCCGGAGCCGGTGATGTTCAGCCTGGCGCCCACGCCCGACAGCGTCAGGCGGTCGATGGTGACGGCCGCGCCGAGGGTGGTCGTGCCGTTGGCCGACAGGGTCACGTCGAAATAGCGGGGCGGGATGGCGGCCAGCCGGTCCCCGTCGGTGTTGACGGGCGTGAAGCCGGTCGCGCCCGGCAGGCCGTTCAGCAGCGTCGCGGCCGGAAGAGCGGGCGGGGCGACGGCGGCGGCGGGGCTGGTCCCGGAATCAAGAGCGACCCGGACGGCGGCCCCGTCGTCGAAGCCGAGGTCCGATGCGCCGCCCGTTCCGCCGAGCAGGCTGTCGACCGAGGCGACGGCGGCGTTGTTCGTGGCGCCGGCGCCGATCGGCCTGGCCTCGGCGGTGAACTCGCCGGTGGCCATGTCGAGGCATTGGCTGAACCCGCCGGACTCGAAACAGGCCTGGCCGAAAGCCCCGTCAGTGCCGTTGGGTCCCTCTCCCGGCGTCGTCGGCACGCCGTTCACCAGCTGACCGTCCGGACCGATGATCCGGTAATTGGGGTCGAGGTTGGTGACCCAGTGCGAGGCGTCGTTCCAGTCGCCGTCCCCGGCCAGGGCCGAAACATAGTGATAGGGATTGTTGGCCGCGATCCAGTCCCAGTAGAGATAGAGAGGCTGGTAGAAGGCCGCGGTGCCGTAGCTGTTGGCGGGCTGACCGTTGAAGAAGCGCGTATAGCCGCCCGAAAGCACGCCGATCACGACCGGATTGGCGAAATGATCGTCCAGAATCAGCGGGCCGCCGGAGTCGCCGGAGGCGGTGTTGCCTTCGCGTGGCTGGGGATTGTCCCGCCAGGCGTTGAAATCGAACGGACTGGCCTGGGCCGTGCCGCGGCGGGGATCGTCGAAGTCGATCCAGTACAGGTTCTGCGGAAGACCCGAGCCGCCGCCGAACAGGAAGCCCTCGAAGTCGTCGAGCGAGGCCAGGGCGCCCAGCATGTTTTCGGCCAGCCGGCGGCGAAAGTCGATGCCTCCGGTCGAGCCGGTCGAACCGGTGCCGTTACGGCCGTAGCCGGCCAGTTCGACATGATAGCCGGTCCCGTTGGCGGTGATCGTCGGCGCTGGGAGCGCCGAGAACAGCATCGCCCAGCTGGGAACGTCGCTCGCCGCGGTGTCGAGCGAGGCCATCGCCACGTCGCCGTACAGGAATCTGGCGGCGCCGGGTTCGAGCGACGCCGGGTGATAGGCGACGTAGTTGCTGTTGTACATGTAGCGCGAGGTGTCGGTCTGATGGCCGCCGAACAACCACCCGCCGAAGGCGCTCGCCCCGGCGGCGTTGTTGTTGCTGGAGAAGCCGAAGCCGATCGGGGTGCCCCCGGACGCGGCGCCATAGTCGCCCGGGGCGCGGCTATTCACGCAATGCGCCGCGAAGATCACGGTGCGCGGATTGATCAAGGTCGCGGTGCACAGGCCGATGAAGCCGTTCTGCTGGTCGATGATCATCTGCCCGACGCCGGTCACGTCCACTGGATCGCGAGCGGTGGTCGGCGTGCCCGGACTGGAGATGACGATCTGGGGCTCACGGACGACGCCGCCTCCGGGTGTCAGCGCGCCCTGGGAAACACCTCCGCCTCCCGTCGTCTGCGCCAGCGCGCCTCCCGCGACAGCGGCCAGGCAAACCCCGCCGACGGTGCCCAGAAGCACCCGCCGCAAGGCGCGCGAAGGCGCGAAACAGTTCATTTGAACAGCCATCTCGATGCTCCCCCCAGATGATCGAAGCCAAGTTACCCACACATTCCCCCTGAAGAGCAAGGTTCTTTTAACGCTCCACCACATCCATCGCCGCCGTGCCGGGTAAGATGACGAGACCCCCATCCGACCTCC
>NZ_CALMZS010000107.1 GCF_937870815.1 uncultured Brevundimonas sp. | reverse complement strand
GCAAAAATGGTCTAAGGCGCTGACATGGCCGACCCGTCCAAGCCTGAACCGGAACCCCTCGAAGCCGCGCCGCCGGTGCCGTCGGCGTCGGGAACGTCGGAGCCCCTCGTCCAGCCGCCGGCCTCGGCGACCACCGCGCGCGGGGGCGGCGGGATGATGCGCAACTCGGCCATCTTCAGCGGCCTGACCCTGGTCAGCCGGCTGGCCGGCTTCGCCCGCGACATCGTCATCACCGCGGCGCTCGGGGGCTCGGTCGGACCGGCGGCGGACGCCTACAACACGGCCCTGAACTTCCCCAACCTGTTCCGCCGCATCTTCGCCGAGGGGGCCTTCGCCGCCGCCTTCGTGCCGGCCTATGCGCGGACGCTGGAGGCCGAGGGCGAGACGGCGGCCGACAGGGTCGCGACCGACGCCCTGGCCGCGGTCGCCTTCGCCACCGTGGCGCTGACCGTCGTCGCCCAGCTGGCCATGCCGTGGCTGATGACCGTCATCAACGTCGGCTTCCTCGACGATCCGGCGCGCTTCAAGCTGGCGGTGATCCTGACCCAGATCACCATGCCCTACCTGCCGTGCATGGCCATCGCCGCCCTGCTCTCGGGGGTGCTCAACGCGCGCGGGCGGTTCATCGTCTCGGGCGCCTATCCGATCCTGCTCAACCTGATCATGCTGGCCGCCGTCATCCCGGCCCGGGGGGACCAGGTCGGCGCGGCCCATGCGGCGTCCTGGGCGGTGCTGGCCGCGGGCGTGTCGCAGGCCGGCCTGTGCTGGTGGGCGGCGCGCCGGGCCGGGGCCAACATCCGGCTGGCGCTTCCGACCCTGAGCCCGGCGGTCAAGGCCATCATCATCACCGCCATCCCGGCCGCGATCGGCAATTCGGCGACCCAGATCAACGTCTTCATCTCCGGCAACCTGTCCAGTTTCGTGGCCGGCGGGCGGACCTGGCTGGCCACGGCGGACCGGCTCTACCAGCTGCCGCTGGGCCTCGTCGGCGTGGCCATCGGCATCGCCCTGCTGCCGCGCCTGTCGCGCGCCGTGGCCTCGAAGGACCACCAGCAGCAGCAGGCCTCGATGGACGAGGCCCTGATCCTGTCGATGGCCCTGACCCTGCCGGCGGCGGCGGCGCTGATGGCCATGCCCTATTTCCTGATCGACGCCCTGTTCACGCGCGGGGCCTTCCTGGCCTTCGACGCGGTCAACACCGCCGGGGCCCTGTTCCAGTTCGGCTGGGGCGTGCCGGCCTTCGTGCTGATCCGCATCCTCGCCCCGGCCTTCTTCGCACGGGGCGACACCCGCACCCCGATGGCCTTCGCCCTGGTGTCGGTGGCGGTCAACGCGGGCCTGGCCATCGGCCTGTTCGCCCTCGGCTGGGGGGTGGCGGGGATCGCCGCGGCGGTGTCGGGCGCGGCCTGGACCAATGTGCTGCTGCTGGGCGGGGCGCTGTGGCGGCGGGGGCTGTACCGGCCCAGCCTCGCGGCGCTGTCGCGGCTGGCCCGGATCGCGGCGGCGGCGGCGGGGCTGGCGGTGGTGGTCGGGATCGCGGCCGCGCTGAGGCCGCGCATCGAGGCCCCGGTGGCGGCCCTGCTGGCCGGCCTGGGAACGGCCCACGGGGTCAAGGAGGCGGCCCTGCTGCTGGTCACGGCGGCCGGCGGCCTGACCTATGCGGCCCTGGCCTTCGCCACCCGGGCGGTGACCGTGGCCGAGGTCCGCGGCCTGATCCGGCGCTCACGCTAGTTCCGGTTGCCCTGACCGTCGCGGTGGGGCATTTGCCACCTATGTCAGACGCGTCCTCCGCCCCCGCCGCCTACGCCGGCCCACGCCGCATCCTCAGCGGCATCCAGGCCTCCGGCGCCCTGCATCTCGGCAACTACCTGGGGGCCCTGAAGCGCTTCACCCAGCTGCAGGACACCGGCGCGCCCTGCTTCCTGTTCGTGGCCGACCTGCACGCCATCACCGTCTGGCAGGACCCGGCCCTGCTGACCGCCCAGACGCGCGAGATCGCCGCCGCCTATCTGGCCTCGGGCCTCGATCCGGCGCGCTCGGTGATCTTTCCGCAGTCGGCGGTGCGGGCCCATTCCGAGCTGGCCTGGATCCTCAACTGCGTGGCCCGGCTCGGCTGGCTCGACCGGATGACCCAGTTCAAGGAGAAGTCCGGCAAGCACAAGGAGCGGGCCTCGGTCGGCCTCTACACCTATCCGGTGCTGCAGGCGGCCGACATCCTGCTGTACAAGGCCACCGAGGTGCCGACCGGCGAGGACCAGAAGCAGCACCTCGAGCTGACCCGCGACATCGCCGCCAAATTCAACTCCGACTTCGGCGTCCCGGGCTTCTTCCCCCTGCCCGAGCCGCTGACCCAGGGGCCGGCCCCGCGGGTGATGAGCCTGCGCGACGGGGCGGCCAAGATGTCCAAGTCCGACCCGTCGGACCAGAGCCGCATCAACCTGACCGACGACGCCGACTCCATCGTGGCCAAGATCCGCAAGGCCCGGACCGACCCGGCGCCGCTGCCGGAGACGGTCGAGGGGCTGGAGGACCGGCCCGAGGCCAGGAACCTCGTCACCATCTACGCGGCCCTCGCCGACGAGACCCGCGAACAGGTGCTGCGCGAATGGGGCGGCAAGGGCTTCGGCGCCTTCAAGCCGGCCCTGGCCGAGCTGGCCGTGGCCTCGATGGCCCCGGTCACGGCCGAGATGCGCCGGCTGATGGACGATCCGGCCGAGATCGACCGGGTGCTGAAGGACGGGGCCGGACGCGCCGCCGCCATCGCCGAGCCGGTCGTCGACGAGGTGAAGAGGATCGTCGGCTTCTGGCGGGCGTAGGCGCGGTTTTCGGACCCGGCGCCGGCGGACCCTCTGGCCAACGGCGACGGCTGGCCTAGTTAGGGGTCATGCCTCTGAACCACCCTCTCGACCGCCCGGTGTGGAGCGCCTTGACGAGCCGGCAGGCGCCCCTGGCGCTCGGCGACGGGCGGGCGCTGCGCTTCGATCCGGACTACGCCCTGTTCGCGGCGGCGGCGGATGACTCGGTCGAGGCCGTGGAGGCGTTGGCGGCGCTCAACGTCTCGCCGAACGGCATGGGACTGGTCGAGGCCGGCGACAGGCCGTTGCCGCCGGGCGCGAAGGTGCGGGCCCGGGCCGCCTGCGTGCAGATGGTCGCCGCGTCGCTGAACGGCGGCGGCGGGGAGGTCGCCTTCGAGGCGCTGGGCGAGGCCGAGGCGGCGGAGATGCTGGCGCTGGCGACGCTGACCGCGCCCGGGCCCTTCTTCGAAAAGACCCACCGGCTGGGCCCCTTCATCGGGGTGAAGCGGGACGGCCGGCTGGTGGCCATGGCCGGGGAGCGGATGCGGCCGGACGGCTTCACCGAGGTGTCCGGCGTCTGCACCCATCCGGAGTTCCGCGGCCGCGGCTACGCCGGGGCGCTGATGCGGGTGGTGACCCGGCGCATTCTCGAGCGCGGCGAGCAGGCCTTCCTGCACGCCTATGCGTCGCATGCGGCGACCATCGCCCTGTACGAGACGCTGGGATTCCGGGTGCGGACCCGGGTCACCTATACGGTGCTGGACGGGCCGGCCTGACCCTCGCCGGAAGGTGCGGGATGGCAGGGTTCTGGCGTCCGGCCGCTGGCGTTTCGCGCCTTGTCATCCCGGACGCCGCGCAAGCGGCGATCCGGGACGGCATGCGCCCATCACCACCTCCCGGAAATCGCGGCGGCGATTGTCCGGGAGACGGGCGGCCGTCGCACTGTATTCTGACGCGTCTCCCGGATAGCTGCTGACGCAGCTTCCGGGAGGATTATATTTGCGCTCAACCGTCCCGGCTCTCCGCTTCGCTACGGCCGGGATGACAAGGCTGCTTCGCTGTCGAACGAGGGCCTACGCCCGGTCCAGCCGGGCGATGAAGAAGCCGTCCAGACCGCCCTTTTCGGCCCACATCGACGGCAGGACGCGCAGCCAGCCTTCGGGGGTCAGGGCCTCGTCGGGCGCGCCGAGATCGGCGGGGACGGCGGGGGCGGTCCGGAAGGCCGGGTTGCGGCGCAGGAAGGCGATCACCTGGGTCTCGCCCTCCTCGCGCTCCAGCGAACAGACGCAATAGACCAGCCGGCCGCCCGGCCTGACCCGTTCGGCGGCGGCGTCGAGCAGCCGGTGCTGGACGTCGGCCAGCCTGGCCACGTCGGCGGGTTTGGTGGCGCGCAGGACCTCGGGATTGCGGCGGAAGGTGCCGGTGGCCGTGCACGGGGCGTCGAGCAGGACCGCGTCGAAGGTGCGCGGATCGTCCCACGCCTCGGCGGGGGTGACGACGATCTCGGCGGCCAGGCCGGTGCGGGCGAGATTGGCGCGCAGCCGGTCCAGCCGCTTGTCCGAGCGGTCCAGGGCCACGACCGCGGCCCCGGCGGCGGCCAGCTGCAGGGTCTTGCCGCCGGGCGCGGCGCAGAAGTCCGCCACGGCCTCGCCGGGCTTCGGGGCCAGCAGCCGGACGGGGACGGCGGCGGCGGCGTCCTGCACCCACCAGATCCCGTCCTCGAAGCCGGGCCAGCCGGCCACGTCGCCGCGCCGGCCGGTGCGGATCGTGCCGCCCGGCAGCGCCTCGCCCTCGACGGCCGCGGCCACGGCGGCGGAATCGACGCCCGGCTTGAGGCTGAGATCGGTGGCCGGCTCCTCGCGCGTCGCCAGCGCCAGTCCGGCCAGGGCCGGCTCGCCCCAGGTCGCCCGCCAGCGGGCCGCCAGCCAGTCGGGCAGGTTGGACTCGGCGGTGGTCAGGCCCGGCCCCTCGCGTTCGACGCCGCGCAGCACGGCGTTGACGAGGTTTTTGTAGGGCCGGGTCTTCGGATCGCGCTCGGCCAGCTTGACCGCCGTGGACACCGCCGCGAAGGCCGGCGTCCCGAGCACCAGGGTCTGGGCCAGGGCGATGCGCAGGAGGGTGCGCACGGCCGGCGGCGGGGCCTTCTGCAGGCGGCGGTCGAGGATCTGGTCGATCTCGCCGAGGCGGCGCAGGGCGGCCATGGCCACGGCCCGGGCGAAGGCGCGGTCGGGGCCGGCCAGGGCGGCGACCTCGCGGAACGACAGGGCGGCGTCCAGCCCGCCGCGGCCCTCGAGCGCCGCATTGAGCAGCACGCCGGCGGCCAGCCGCGCCTCGACGCCGGCCTCAGGGTCCGCCGACGTCGGGGGTCGAGGGGCGAGGGAGGCCTCAGCCTCCGCGGGCTGGCGCGGCCCGCGCGACTTCTCGGCCATGCGGCGGCCGCGCGCGGCGGAGCTTCGACCCTCGCCCCTCGCCCCTCGACCCTCGACCCTCGCCATCACACCGACACCTGGGCGCCGAGCTCGACCACCCGCCCGGGCGGGATGTGGAAGAAGTCGGTCGGATTGGCGGCGTTGCGCATCAGGAAGATGTACAGCCGGTCCTGCCACAGCGGCATGCCCTGGGCCGCCGAGGCGACGATGGAGCGCCGGCCGAGGAAGAAGCTGGTCGACATGATGTCGAACTTCAGCCCCTGCTGCTTGCGGCAGAGGTTCAGCGCCTTGGGCACGTTGGGCCGCTCCATGAAGCCGTAGGTGATGACCAGCTTCTTGAAGTCGTCGGAGATCGGCTCGATCCGCACCCGGTCGGCCTCGGCCACGCGCGGCCGGTCGGCGGTGCGGACGGTGAGGATGATGTTCTTCTCGTGCAGCACCTTGTTGTGCTTGAGATTGTGCATCAGGGCCACCGGGGCGATGTCGGGGTCCGAGGTCAGGAAGATGGCCGTGCCCGGGGCCCGGTGCGGCGGCCGGGCCCGCAGCATCTCGATCAGGTCGGCCAGCGGCAGGCTGTCCTTGCGGGTCTTTTCGGTGAGGATCTGGGTGCCGCGCACCCAGGTCCACATGATCAGGACCAGGGCCGCGCCGAGCACCAGGGGCAGCCAGGCGCCGTCCGGAATTTTCAGGGCGTTGGAGCTGATGAAGACGAGGTCGAGCAGGGCCAGCGGCGCCAGGGCCGCCAGCGACAGCGGCAGGGACCAGTTCCACATCCGTCGCAGGATGAACCAGGCCAGCAGGGTGTCGACGAACATCGCGCCGGTGACCGCGATGCCGTAGGCCGAGGTCAGTTGCGACGAGGTCGGGAACAGCACCAGCAGGACCAGCACGCCGGCCATCAGGAACATGTTCACCGACGGCACGAAGATCTGGCCCGCCTGGGTCTCGCTGGTCGGGCGGATGTCGATGCGCGGCAGCAGGCCGAGCTGCACCGCCTGCTGGGTCAGGGAGAAGGCGCCGGTGATCACGGCCTGGCTGGCGATGCAGGCGGCGGTCGTGGCCAACAGGATCACGGGCCAGTAGATCGCCTCGGGGATCATGCGGAAGAACGGGTTCTCCACCGCCGCGGGATCCGACAGCACCAGGGCGCCCTGCCCCATATAGTTGAGGGTCAGGCTGGGCAGCACCACGAACAGCCAACCCGCCCGGATCGGCGCCTTGCCGAAATGGCCCATGTCGGCGTAGAGCGCCTCGGCCCCGGTCACCGCCAGGAAGACGCTGCCGAGGATGACGAATCCAAGAAAACCGTTGTCGATTAGGAACAGCACCCCGTAGTGGGGCGACAGGGACCGGAAGATCGAGGGGTCGTCGAAGATGTGCAACAGCCCCAGCCCGGCCAGCACGACGAACCACGCGAGCGTGAGGGGTCCGAAGAAGCGCGCCACGCTGGCCGTTCCCTTGGACTGCACCAGGAACAGGGCGATCAGAATGCCGGCCGAGATCGGCACGACGAACGGACTGAGGGCGTCGCCCATGCCGGGAGCGTCCTTCAGCCCCTCGATCGCGCCGACCACCGAGACGGCCGGGGTGATGACGCCGTCGCCGTAGAACAGGGCCGCGCCGCAGACGCCGAGCAGGAAGATCAGGCCCGAGCGCCGGCCGACGGCGCGCTGGGCCAGGGCCATCAGCGCCAGGGTGCCGCCCTCGCCCTTGTTGTCGGCCTTCATCAGAAAGACCACATATTTCAGGGTCACCACCAGGATCAGGGCCCAGAACACCAGCGAGACCACGCCGAGCACGGCCAGTTCGGCGGTGCCGCCGCTGCGGCTGTGGTGCAGCGCCTCGCGCATGGCGTAGAGCGGACTGGTGCCGATGTCGCCGAACACCACGCCGATGGCGCCGATGATCAGGCCCCATTTGCCCGCCTTGACGTGACCGCCTTCGCCCGCCGCCGCGGGGTGCGGGTGGGCCGGGGCGACGGACCTGTCCTGGGGCTTCGGGGGGTTCGCGGCGGCGGGCTTGCCGTCTTCACCTTGGGGAGGGGCCCCGACCATGAAGTGCCTCCGGGACGCCGCACGGCGCGGTTCCCCTCAAACGAGCGGCGAGCCTTTAGGCCCTTTCACCCGGCGGTTCAATCGTCGGCCCGACGGCGCGCGACGGCCGGTTTGTGAAACCCGCGCCGCCGTCCTATCCTGGGCGGGCGCCATGTCCGACAGTCAAAGATTTCCCGTCGCCGCCCACGCCCTGGCCTATCTGGCCCACAAGGGCGCCTATTCGCCGGCCGCGGCCGCGCCCAGCGCGGTGCTGGCCGCCTCGGTGCCGACCAATCCGGTGGTGGTGCGGCGGGTCACGGCCCTGCTGGCCAAGGCGGGGCTGATCGCCACGCGGCCCGGGGCCTCGGGCGGAGCCTGGCTGCTGCACCGGCCGGAGGCCATCACCCTGGACCGGGTGCTCAGGGCGGTGAACGGCTGCGCCCACCTCGGCTCGCCGCCGGCCGGGGCCAGCGGCTGTCCGGTCAGCACCCACATCCCGCGCCAGGTGGCCAAGGCCCTGACCGCCGCCGACCGGGCCGCGGCCGAGGCCCTGTCGAAGATCACCATCGCCGACCTGCTGGCCGAGGACCCGCCGTCGCTGGCGGCCTTCGCGCCGCCTTCCGCCTGTCCGGCCGCGGCCTGAGCGGGGCCGGCGTGAGGTCCGGCGTCCGCCGAACGGTCCTGGTCACGGGGGCCTCGGCCGGCATCGGCGCGGCCCTGGCCCGGACCTATGCGGACAACGGCCGGGACCTGGTCCTCACCGCCCGGCGCGAGGGACCGCTGCAGGCCCTGGCCGGGGAGCTGGCGGCCCGCGGCGCGGCCGTGGCCGTGATCCCGCAGGACCTCGCCGACCCGGCCGCGCCGCGCCGCCTGTTCGAGGCGGTCGGGGCGCGGGGCCTGACCGTCGACGGACTGGTCAACAACGCCGGCTTCAGCCGCGCGGCGGGCTTTCTGCGCACCGACCCGGAGGCCCAGGCGGCGATGATCCGGGTCATGCTCACCGCGCCGGTCGAACTGGCCCGGCTGTTCGCGCCCGGGATGGTCGAGCGCGGCTACGGCCGCATCCTCAACGTCGCCTCCCTGGCCGGGCGGATGCCGGCCACCGGCGGCGACACCCTGTACGGGCCGGTCAAGTCGTTCCTGATCAAGGCCTCGCAGGGCCTGCATCTGGAGCTGCGCGGGACCGGGGTGCACGTCACCGCCCTGTGCCCCGGCTACACCCTGACCGAGTTCCACGACGTCAACGGCACGCGGGCCGAGGTGTCGGCGGCCTACCCCGGCTGGATGTGGCAGACGGCGGACCACGTCGCCCGCGTCGGCTACGCGGCCTGCGAGGCCAACCGGCCGAGCGTCACGCCGGGCGTGACCAACAACCTGCTGGCCGGCCTCGCCAAACACCTGCCGGACCGGCTGGCCCTGGCCATGGTCGGCGGCCACGCCCGGCGGCTGAAGCGGATCTGACGCCGCTCAGCGCCCCCCGTCCGGATAGGGCGCGGTCACGGCGCCGCTGAACATGCCGGGGATGGCCTCGGACAGGCCGAGCAGGATGAACTGGACGGCCAGGGCGCACAGGATCAGCCCCAGGACGCGCACGATGATGGCCATGCCGACGTCGCCGAGCAGCCGGCTGATCGGACCGGTGGCGGCGAAACAGGCGAAGGTGGCCAGGCCCGCCGCGCCGATGGCGACGAGGCCGGCCGCCTGGCCGGCCGGGCCGATACGGGCGGCCTCGCCGGCCTGGATGATGATGGTCGAGATGGCCCCGGGGCCGATCAGCAGGGGCATGGCGAAGGGCACCACCAGCCGCTGGAAGCGCCGCCGGGCGTAGCCGCGCACGTCGCGGGCGTCGGCCGCCGCGTCGGCGTCGGCGAACATCTTGAGGAAGTCGCCGCGGGTCATGTCGAGGCCGAGCAGCAGCAGCAGGACGCCGCCGGCGATGCGGAAGGCGGCCAGCGAGATGCCGAAGAACTGCAGCAGGGCGAGGCCGGTGAAGAAGAAGAAGGCCAGGAAGGCGACGATGAACAGGCAGATCAGCACCGACACCGACAGCCGCTGGCGCAGCGAGGCTCCGGCGGTCGCCGCCGCGAAGATCGGGATGTTGCCGATCGGATCGACGAGGGCGAACAGGGCCACGAACAGGTTGACGCCCAGATCGACCGCGTTCATGTGCTGACCTCGCCCCGCCGATTCACCCGTCTGCGGCCATCAAGGCTGACGGCCGCGCGCGCGTCCAGTCCTGATCGACGCGAAGGAGCGCCGCCATGACGCCGATGCTGACCGATCCGCGCCTGATCGTCGGTCTCGACCTGCCCTCGGTCGAGGCCGCCCGGGCCATGGTGGCGCGGCTCGAAGGCACGATCTCGGCCTGGAAGGTCGGCCTGACCCTGCTGGCCCGGCCGGGCGGCGTGGCCTTCGCCCACGAGCTCAAGGCGCGGGGCCTGACCGTGTTCCAGGACTGGAAGCTGCACGACATCGGCGCCCAGGTCGAGGGCGCGGCCCGGGCCGTGGCCGAGGGCGGCTGCGACCTGCTGACCGTCCACGCCGAGCCGCAGGTGATGCGCGGCGCGGTCAGGGGGCGCGACGCGGCGGGGTCGGACATGAAACTGCTGGCCGTGACCGTTCTGACCAGCCTGTCCGACGCCGACCTGGCCGAGCTGGGCTACGGCCTCACGGTCGCCGACCTGGTCGAGCGGCGGGTGCGGCAGGCGCTGGACTGCGGCGTCGACGGGGTGGTCTCGAGCCCGCTGGAGGCGGCGCGCGTCCGCCGGCTGGCCGACGAGGCCGGTCGGCCGGACTTCCTGATCGTCACCCCGGGGGTGCGGCCCGAGGGCGCCGACCGGGGCGATCAGCAGCGCGTGGCCACCCCGCGCGCGGCCCTGCAGGCCGGGGCCACCCACCTGGTCGTGGCCCGGCCGGTGGTGGAGGCGGACGATCCCCTGCTGGCGGCCTCGGCGATCGTCGGGTCGATCGTCGGCCCCGCGTCCTGATCAGCCGCGCTCGCCGGGCTCCTGCCGGTACTGCTGGCGCGGCGGGGCGTCGTGGCGCGGCCGGTGCGGGCGGGCCGGCCGCGGGGCCGGACGCTCGTAGCGCGGCGGCTCGGGCAGGTAGGGCGGCGGATAGGGCGCCGGCTCGCGGCAGTCGCAGTTGGCGCGGCCGTCGATATAGCCCCGCTCGTAGTCGCCGATGCCGTAGTCGGCGTCCTCGTCGCGTCCGCGATGGTCGTAGGCGCCGTACTCCTCGTACCCCTCGAAGCTCCCGTATTCCTCGTAGCTTTCATAACTCTCGTACGACCGCGCCTCGTAGCTGTCGTGACGCTCGCTGTAGCCGTAGCGGCCGCCCCGGTCGGAACCGTGGTCGTCGTACCCGACATGGCCGCCGCAGGAGGGCGGGCGGCGCCCGTCGCGGCCGAAGCCGGTGACCACATAGCCGAACGGGGCGCTGGCGCAGGCGAGGACCCGGCGGTCGATGTCGTAATAGACCGGGGCGCCGTGGCCGTAGCCGCCCATGTCGCCGCCGTAGCCGCCGCCGACATAGACCGTCCCGCCGCCGAAGCCGCGGCCCCGGATTCCGCCGACGTCATAGAGGCGGGCGTTGAGGTGCGAGGTCGCGGAGGCCCCGGCGAAGGCCCGGGCGGCGGCGTTCACATTGACGTTCACATTGTGCGAGCCGCCCCCGTGCCCGCAGCACGGCGGCGGCGGCGGGCGGTGGTCGCAGCAGGGCGAGGGTGGCGGGCGGTGACCGCCGCCCCCGGGCTCGCCGGCGAGGGCGGGCCCGGCCGCGAGGAGAGCGACGGCGACGGCGGAAAGGGTTAACACGCGCATGACACGGACTCCGATGCAGGAGCCGTTCTAAGTCACTGGAAAGAAAAGGGTTCGGAATGCATCGAAGGGGCGAAATCCGGCCCCTCGCATTCCCCGGGCGGCGTCAAAATTAACCCTGATGGCCTTCAGCGGTCATAGAGATAGACGTCGCCGCAGCCGCAGTCGCGGTCGTGGCGGTGGTCGCGGCGGTCACGGTCGTGACCGCGCGCCGACGGATGCCGGTCGTCATTGTAGCCCCAGACGTCGCGGTAGCCCTGGTGGGGGCGGGGCTGGCGCCGGCCGTAGCCGTAGCGGCCATGATCTTGGCGACCGTAGCCGTGGCCATAGCGGCCGTGATCGTAGCCATGGCGACCGCCGTACCCCCGGCCGTACACCGGGGCGGGAACATGGACATAGGCCTGATCGGTGTAGCCGTCGGCCCGGCGGCCGGTGGTGACGTAGGACCGGGTCTCGACCTCGGACAGGGGCGTGCCGCCGACGACATGGCCGTAGGGGGTGACATAGACCGGCTGACCCCAGGCCTGGGCCGAGGCCGCGCCGGCGAGACTGCAGAGGCAAGCGACGGCGGCGGCGAGGGGACGGATCATGGCGGCGAAACTCCTGTGCGACAGGGTTAACGCCGTTCGCCGGCCGCGGTTCTGCGGCGTCAGAAATCGACCGCCAGGCCCTTCTTCTCCCAGTCGCCGTAGCGGGTCGGCTCGGGGCCGCGCGGGCCGCCGTGCTCGGGCTGCAACGCCGGGCCGGCTGCGGCCGCGCGACGTTCCGCCGCCTCCAGCAGGGCGCGCCGGGCCGCTTCGCCGAGCCGGCGCTCGGGCGTCGCGTGCGGCACGTCGGCATTGAAGGCGGGGCGGTCGGAGGTGGGATGATCGGTCACAGCGCGGGCGTCTTGAGCGGGGAGGCGGGACTCCACAAGTTAGGGCGCGACGGCCTTTCGCGCCAGCGACCGAGTTTTCACCGACCATGAACCACCTGAAGACCTTCACCCTGCTGGCCGCGCTGACGGCGCTGTTCGTCGGCCTCGGCTGGCTGATCGGCGGGACCACCGGCATGCTGATCGCCCTGGTCTTCGCCGGCGGCATGAATCTGTTCAGCTACTGGAACGCCGACAAGATCGTGCTGCGCATGTATCGCGCCCAGCCGGTCGACGAGAGCCACCCCAACGCCGTGGTGCGCGCCTATGTCGCCGACGTGCTGCAGATGGCGAAGGGCGCCGGCCTGCCGCGCCCGGTGGTGGCCATCATCCCCAACGACCAGCCCAACGCCTTCGCCACCGGCCGCAATCCGCAGAACGCCGCCGTCTGCGCCACCACCGGCCTGCTCGACATGCTGACCCGCGAGGAGATCCGCGGCGTGATGGCGCACGAACTGGCCCATGTGAAGAACCGCGACACCCTGACCATGACCGTCACCGCCACCGTGGCGGGGGCGATCGCCGCTCTCGCCAATTTCGCCCTGTTCTTCGGCGGCGGCGACGATCGCGAGCGGCCGGGCGGCCTGATCGGGACCCTGGCCCTGATGATCCTCGCGCCGATGGCGGCCGGCCTGGTGCAGATGGCCATCAGCCGGACCCGGGAATACGAGGCCGACAAGGTCGGGGCCGGGATCGCCGGCGACCCGGCGGCCCTCGCCTCCGCCCTGCAGAAGATCGAGACCTATGCGAAGCGCATCCACAACCCGACCGCCGAGCGCAATCCGGCCTC
>NZ_CALMZS010000106.1 GCF_937870815.1 uncultured Brevundimonas sp. | reverse complement strand
GCGCCGGCGCGGGCGGCGGCGTCCAGGCCGTTCACATCGGCCTTGTTCTGGATGATGTTGACCGCGCCGATCAGGGCCCCGCGGCCGTAGAGCGTCGACTGCGGACCCTTGGCCACCTCGACGCGCTCGATGTCGAACAGTTCGACATAGGCGCCGGGCGACCTGGAGATCGACACGCCGTCCTGGAACACCGAGACGCGCGGCTCGGTCGTGGCGTCGGTCGAGTCCGAGGTGATGCCGCGCATCACGAAGCCGGGATTGTTCGGCGACTGGTTCTGCACCAGGAAGCCGGGCACGAAGGCCGACAGCTCCTCGAACTCCTGGACGCCGAGGTCCTGCAGGAACTGGCCGTTGTAGGCGGTCAGGGCGAACGGCACCTCGGTGGCGCTCTGTTCGCGCAGCTGGGCGGTGACGATGACTTCGTCCAGCTGGGTCGGTTCGGCCTCCTGGGCCGCGGCGGCCCCGGCCATGCCCCACACCACGCCCAGCGCGCTGGCGCCGAGCAGGACGGGATTCCGTTGAATGCGACGAATCATGGCAGCCCCCTGCGATTGCAGCGGGCGGTGTAGCGGTCGTTCGTACCGCAATCGGCGACACGGCGGCGACCTAACGGTGAAGCTGCTGTGTCAAGGATATAGGAAAATATCCGCATACGAATTAAAAGTCGTTGTGGCTCGGGAGCGCTCCGTCCTTCCCCGACATTGCTGTTGCGCCAGCGCCGCTCGTCGGGCCGACATCTACGGGCCCCAGGAATGCCTGGTCGAGGGGCGCGACCTGTTCGTCGACGATGGCCGGGTGTGCCGAGGGCCGACTTGGGCGCGCCGGTCCAGGCCCGGCCCTCCGGCGCCGGCTCACTGGCCGGGCGGCTGGACCGGGCGGGCGACGGCGTCCGCCGCCGCCCCGGTTTCCCGCAGCAGCCGGCAGATCTCCTCCTCGCCGACCACTTCGGCGTATTTGGCCTGCAGGTCGAAAAGATTGGCGTCGTTGGGACGGAGGTCGCGATCGCCGCAGCCTTCGCGGACGACATAGGGGATGAAGCCGTGCTGGATCGCGTCGGTGGCGGACGCACGCACGCACCCGGAGGTGGAGAAGCCGGCGAGGATCACGGTGTCCACGCCCCAGATGCGCAAGGTCGACGACAGGGAGGTGCCGAAGAAGGCCGAGGCGTATTGCTTGACGATCACCAGGTCGTCGGGCCGCGGTTGGAGCCGGGCCGGAAACTCGCCCAGGGGCGAACCGGCCTGGAAGGCCTCCAGGGCCGGCACCTTGCGGTAGAACAGCCCGCCGTCGACGCCGCCGGCCTGGTAGACCACCCTGGTGAACACCACCGGCGCCCTCGCATCGCGGGCCGCCTGGACGACGCGCTCAAGGCATTCAAGGACGCCGTTGGGTCCCACATAGAGGGCCGAGCCGGGTTGAAGATAGGCCTGTGCGACATCGACGAGGACGAGCGCGGGGCGCCGGCCGAACGGCAAATGCACGCCAAAGCCGGCGCGGGCGTAGTCCAGGTCGATGTCTCTCGTCATGGAGTCCCCGCCGGGCGCGGCTCGTGGTCGCGTTCGTAGGCCTCGATCGCGGCGGCCAGGACGAGCGTCTCGTCGATGGCGTCGAGGCCCTCCAGCATCTTCTGCCTGCGGTCGGCGTCGATGTCGAAACGCAGGACCCTTCCCGACGGGGACGTCACCGTCTGGGCCTCGAGATCGACGGTCATCGGGCGATCGCTGTCGAGGACCTCCCGGGTCAGGGCCTGGACCTCCCCGGCCGGGAGCACCACCGGAAGGAGGCCGTTCTGGAAGCAGTTGTTGTAGAATATCTCCGCGAAGCCCGGGGCGATCACGCACCGCAGGCCGAAGTCCATGAGCGCCCACGGGGCATGCTCCCGGGACGATCCGCAGCCGAAATTGTCGCCGGCTATCAGAATGCCCGCCTCCTCGTACCGCGGCTGATTGAGCACGAAATCGGGCCTCGGGCGACCCTGTCCGTCGAAACGGAAATCGTAGAACAGGCCGCGCGCCAGCCCCTCGCGCTCCACGGTCTTCAGGAATTGCTTGGGCAGGATCTGGTCGGTGTCGATATTGGCCCGCGGCAGGGGCGCGGCCCGGGCCACGAGACGGGTGAACGGCTTCATCGCCCGAACTCCCGCACGTCGGCGATCCGGCCCGCCACGGCCGCCGCCGCGGCCATGACGGGACTCATCAGGTGGGTTCGCCCGCCGCGACCCTGCCGGCCCTCGAAATTGCGGTTGGAGGTCGATGCGCACCGCTCTGCGGGCTTCAGCTGGTCGGGATTCATCGCTATGCACATCGAACAGCCCGGCTCGCGCCACTCGAAGCCCGCCGCCCTGAAGATCGCGTCCAGGCCTTCCGCCTCGGCCTGGGCCTTCACCAGGCCGGAGCCCGGAACGGCGAGGGCGCGAACATGGGGCGCGACCCTGCGGCCCTCCAGAATCGCCGCGGCGGCGCGGAAGTCCTCGATCCGGCTGTTGGTGCACGACCCGATGAAGACGACGTCGACCCCGACCCCGGCGATGGGCTGACCCGGGGCCAGGCCCATGTATTCGAGCGCGCGTTCGGCCGACGCCCGTTTCGCCGGATCCGCAAAACCCGCCGGATCCGGCACGCGTCCGGTCACGGCGATCACGTCTTCCGGACTGAGGCCCCAGGTGACGAGCGGCGCGATCTCCGCGGCGTCGATCACCACCTCACGGTCGAACACGGCGTCGGGATCGGAGCGGAAGCCGCTCCAGCGGGCGAGCGCCGCGTCCCAGGCCGCGCCCGCCGGGGCGGCCGGCCGGCCCCGGAGGTAGGCGAAGGTGGTCTCGTCGGGCGCGACCAGGCCGGCTCGCGCGCCCGCCTCGATGGCCAGGTTGCAGAGCGTCATCCGTCCTTCCATCGACAGCGCCCTGACCGCGGAACCCGAGAATTCGATGACATGCCCCGTCCCGCCGGCGGCGCCGATCTCGCCGATGACGGCCAGGGCCAGGTCCTTGGCGCCGACGCCGGGGGCCGGCGTTCCCTCGAGGCTCACCCGCAGGGTCCTGGACTTCTTCTGGCGCAGGGTCTGGGTGGCCAGCACGTGCTCGACCTCGGAGGTGCCGATGCCGAGGGCGAGGGCCCCGAAGGCGCCGTGGGTGGAGGTGTGGCTGTCGCCGCAGACGATGGTCATGCCCGGCTGGCTGCGCCCCTGCTCGGGGCCGACCACATGGACGATGCCGTTGCGGACGTCCCCCATGGGGAAGAGTTCGATGCCCGCGGCCCCGGCGTTGCGATAGAGGGTCCGCAGCTGCAGCCGGGCCTCGTCGTCGGCCACGGCCTCAAGGCCCAGGGCCTGGCCCTCGGTCGGGACGTTGTGGTCGGCGACGGCCAGGGTGCGGTCGGGCCGGCGGACGCGGCGCCCGGCCGCCTTCAGGCCGGCGAAGGCCTGCGGGGTCGTGACCTCGTGGATGAGGTGCAGGTCGATATAGAGCAGCATCTCGTCGCCCCCGCCGTCGGCCCCGGCGGGGGCGACGACGTGGGAGTCCCAGATCTTGTCGTAGAGGGTCCTGCCGGGCATCGATCCAGACGATCCGTTCAGATTACGCCGCTGGCGGCGAGCTCGGCCAGCGCCTTCGGCTCGAGTCCGAGCAGGGACTGGTAGATCTCCTCATTGTGTTCCCCCACGAACCGGGGCGCGGGACTGCGGACCCGCCCCGGGGTCTCGGAAAGCTTCGGGAAGACGTTCTGCATCTTGATCGAGCCCCAGCGCGGGTGCGGGACCTCCACGATCGCCTCGCGCGCGGCGAAATGCGGATCCTCCAGCATCTCGGGGGCGCGATAGATCTTCCCGGCCGGAACCCCATGCTCGATCATGATCGCCTCGACCTCGTCGATCCGTCGAGTCCTCGTCCAGGCCTCGATGACGGCGTCCAGCTCCCGCTGGTTGCGGCCGCGGGCCACATGGGTCGCGTAGCGTTCGTCCCGGGCCAGCTCCGGACGCCCCATGGCCTGGCAGAGGCGGGCGAAGACCGTGTCCTGGTTGGCCGCGACCAGATATTCGCCGTCGGCGCAGCGGTAGACGTTCGAGGGGGCGATGTTGGGCAGGGTCGAGCCGGAGCGCTGGCGGATGAAGCCGTCGACCGAATATTCCGGGATCAGGCTTTCCATGACCTGGAGCACGGCTTCGTAGAGGGCCGAGTCCACGATCTGTCCGCGCCCGGTCAGGCCGCGGTGATGCAGGGCGGACAGGGCTCCGATGCAGCCGTAGGTGGCCGCGAGGGTGTCGCCGATCGATATGCCCATCCGCGACGGCGGCCGGTCCGGCTCGCCGACGATGTAGCGCCAGCCGCCCATGGCCTCGGCGATGCCCCCGAACCCCGCCCGCCGGGAATAGGGACCGGTCTGGCCATAGCCCGAGATGCGCACGACGATCAGGCCCGGATGCGATTCCAGGAGTTCGCGCGGGTCGAGGTTCCAGCCCTCGAGGGTGCCCGGGCGGAAATTCTCTATCAGGATGTCCGCCCGCGCGATCAGCCGCCGGGCCAGGGCCTGGCCCTCGGGCAGGCGGAGATTGGCGCTGACCGACTTCTTGTTGCGGGACACCACCTCCCACCACAGCGAATGCTCTCCGCGCCCCCACTGGCGCATGGGATCGCCCTTTCCGGGCGGCTCGATCTTGATGACCTCGGCCCCCATGTCGCCGAGCAGTTGACCGCAGAAGGGGCCGGCGATCAGCTGTCCCATCTCCACGACGCGAAGTCCCGCCAGCGGGCCCGGCTTTCCATCTTCCACCAGAACGGCTCCAGCTCTATTCGGCCGCCGCGGCGGCGGGCCGCGGCCTGTTGCGCCAGACGGGCTGGCGCGGGGCCGGCAGACCGGTTTCGCGCAGGCAGTTCCGCCGCAGGGTGGCGAGGTCGGGGCCGCGATTGAAGATCGGCAGGGCGCCTCGCCCGCCGTCGGCGCCGACGAGGGTTCCGATGAAGCGCGAAGCCCCCCGCCGGGCGCGCAGGGCCCGGGTGGCGGACTGGTTCACGACGCCGTCCTTGTTGGCCACCACGCCGTACAGCCTGGCTCCTTCGACGGTCACCAGACCCCGGCGGATCTCGAGCCCGACCAGGTCCGGGTCGCGCTTGAGGGGATCGCCCCAGCCGCCGCCGCCCCAAGTGACGAAGTGCAGCAGATCGTTCTTCTCGACCCGGACGTTGTCGCATTTCGACGGCAGGTCGACGCACTCGCCGTTGACGCGCTCCAGGCGCTTCGAGGAGCGTTTGCCCGGCAGGCCGCCGTTGACGCCCCAGGGCGGGACGAACCAGCGGTCGTCGTGGATGGCGATCGTCCCCGCCTCCGTGAAGCGATAGGTCATGTGAATGCCGTTGCCGCCGCGATAGAAGCCGGCGCCGCCCGAATCCGCGACCGTCTCATACCGCTCGATCACCATGGGGAAGTAGCGTTCCAGAAATTCGTTCGGCACATTGGTGAAGCCCGGCCACAGGGAATGGCCGTCGGGACCGTCGCCGAAGGGCCGGCCGGGAATGCCGCCGAAACCGATCTGGAAGAGCTGGAACCACTCGCCCTTGCCGTCGTACCCCGAGAACATCAGGTGCGGCGAAGAGGAAAAACCGGCCGCGTTCAGGAATTCCGGCGTTTTCTGACCCAGAAGGGCTCCGAGGACGTCGAATATCCGGCCGAGTCCATGGGTGCGGCAGGAAACGGCGGCGGGGAATTTCGGCTTGAGCAGACTGCCTTCCGGTATCCTGACCTCGACATGATCGTAGAAGCCGTCGTTGAACAGGATCTGGGGATCGAACACCATGATCATGTAGATGCCGAAGAACATCTTGAACATGTTCTCGTTCAGATAGAAATTGATCGACGATTCCGATTGGGTGTCCGTGCCGTCGAAATCGAGGATCACCTTGTCGCCCTTGCGCCACATGGTGCATTTGATCTTGAACGGCCCGAATCCCTTGCCGTCATCGCATATGTAGTCTTCGAACCAGACGGGTTCTTCGGCGATCGTCGTCGAGATCAGCTGGGCCATGGCGCGGCGGTTGCGCTCCAGGAGTTCGTCGAGGGTCGAGGTGAAGACCTCGTCCCCGAACCTTTCGCAGAGTTCGACGACGCGATGTCCCGCCACGCGGCAGGCGGCGACGATGGCGTGCAGGTCCGCCTTGTACCATTCCGGCATGCGCGACTGGTGCGCGGCGATGCGGATGATGTCGGTCTGGAGCTCGCCCTTCCTGTAGAGCTTGACCGGCGGCAGGCGCAGGCCCTCCTCGAAGATCGAACTGGCGTCCGTGGGCAGGCTGCCGGGCACCTTGCCGCCGATGTCGGTCATATGGCCGAACATGGCCGACCAGGCGATCAGCCGTCCGTTGCGATAGATCGGGGTGATCACCAGCTGGTCGCTGGCGTGGCTGACGGCCCCCTCGCAGGAATAGGGATCGTTGAGCAGGATCACGTCGCCCTCCTCGATCTCCCCGTCGAAGCCGCGCAGGAAGCCGTCGATGAAGGAGCCGAACTGGCCGACCACCATCCGGCCCTTGCGGTCCGCGATCAGCGGGAAGGCGTCGCCCTGTTCGCGGATGCCGGGCGACAGCGCCGTGCGGAACAGGGTGGCGTCCATCTCCACGCGGGCGTTGCGCAACGCGTTTTCGATGATGTCGAGGGTGACGGGATCGACCGGGACGGTGTCGAAGGGCGCCGGGCTGGTTTCGATGATGCGGGCGGGCATGGGGCGGAGTCCTTCAGGCCGGATTGATCAGGATGTTGCCGAACCGGTCCACGGTCGCTTCGCAGTCGGGCAGGACGAGGGTGGTGGAGTCCATCTCCACGATGATGGCCGGTCCCGGGACGCGGTCTCCGGCGCGAAGCCTCGAACGATCGTAGATGGCCGCCGGCCGCATTCGGCCCTCGACCCAGACTTCGTGGTCCCGAATCCGCGCCGGCGAGGGGTCGCCGTCGCCGGCCTCGATCTCCAGCGCCGGAATGTCGAGCACCTGGCCGAGCGCCGTGGCCCGCAGGTTCACGAACTCATGCTCGGCCTCCATGTTGAAGGTGAACAGGCGACGGTGTTCCTCGTCGAAGGCCGCGGCGAGACGGTCCAGGCCGCCGTTTTCGAACCCGTCCAGTTCGACGGTCATGGGCACCTCGAAGGCCTGACCGTGGTAGCGGACGTCGATTTCGAAGAGGGTGGAGATGTCCTTGTCGGCGACGCCGTCCTCGCGAAGCTCGGACCGGGTCTGTTCGGCCATTTCGGTCAGCAGGGCGACCACCTCTCGATCGCTGGTCTCCGAGCGCCGTTTCGAGAGGGACCGGGCCGTCTCGGTGCGCATCCGCGTGGTGGCGTCGCCGAGCGCGCAGAGCACGCCGGGGGACACCGGCGACACCGCCGGCCACGAGCCCATCAGCTTGGCCACGGCGTTGACGTGCAGGGGGCCCGCGCCTCCGAAGCCCATCAGCGCGAAGTCGCGGGGATCGTAGCCCTGCTGGACCGAGATCATCCGCAACGCGCCGAACATGTTCTCGTTGACGATGTCGATGATCCCGCGCGCCGCCTCGTAGAGGTCCACCCCGAGCGCGTCGGCGATGGTCTGGACCGCGGCCTTCGCCGCTTCGCGATCGAGCTGGAAGGTTCCCCCGAGCAGATTCTCCGGCAGGTAGCCCAGCACGACATTGGCGTCGGTGACGGTGGGCTGCGTCCCGCCCTTGCCGTAGGCGGCGGGGCCGGGAACCGCGCCCGCCGATTCCGGCCCGACCCGCAGGGCGCCGGTCAGCTCCGGCACCTTGGCGATCGAGCCGCCGCCCGCCCCCACCGTCTTCACATCGAGAGACGAGGCGCGCACGGTCAGGTGGCCCACGGCCGTGGTCCGCGAGCGCCGCGGCTCGCCCTGCTCGATAAGGGCGACGTCGGTGGAGGTGCCGCCGACGTCCAGGGTCAGGACATTCTTCAGCCCGGCGTTGCGGGCCACCCAGAGAGCCCCCGCGACACCGCCCGCGGGGCCTGACATCAGCAGGGACACGGGCTGTTCCTCGGCCTTCTCCGAGGACATCAGCCCCCCGTCGGAGCGAAGGAGGGCGATACGGCCCTGCATGCCGACGGCGCGCAGCTTCTCGCGCAGATTGCGGACATAGAGGCCGACGATCGGGCGCACCGCGACATTGGCGACCGTCGTGAGGGTCCGTTCATACTCCTGCATTTCGGGCAGGACCTGGTGCGAAAGCGAGATCGGCGTATCCGGCATGATGGCGCGGGCCATCTCCGCCACCTGCAGTTCGTGATCGCCGTTCAGATAGGAATTCATCAGGGCGACCGTGACCGCCTGCACCCCCTGCCGCTTCAGATAGTCCAGCCCGGCGCGGACGTCCGCCTTGTCGAGCGGCCGCACTTCCCGGCCCTGGGCGTCCATACGCCCCTTGATCTCGACGGTGTCCTCGAGCCTGGCCAGCGGCTCGGGCTTGGGCCAGATGATCCAGGCGGCCAGCCCGCCCGGCACCAGCGAGCGGGCGATCTGGAGCACCTGGCGGTAGCCTTCCGTGGTCACCAGACCCACCCGCGCGCCCTTGCCCTCGAGGATGGCGTTGGTGGCCACGGTGGTGCCGTGCAGGAACACCTGCACGGCGGCGGGATCGACGCCCGCGGCCGCGCAGACGGCGTTCACCCCCGTCATCACGCCCTCGGAACTGTCCGCGGGCGTCGAGGGCGTCTTATGTCGCCAGAAACCGCCCGATGTCTCGTCGAACAGGAGGAGATCCGTGAACGTGCCTCCGACGTCCACTCCAAGCCTGTACCCCACGTCCACATCTCCCCCGGTTGCCGTCTGAGAGGCGATTTACCTCCAGTGACAGTCTGTTTGTGTCCAAAAGTCACATTGTTCTCCCGTCGCTATCCTGTCAATAAGGGACGGAGAGCCGCAGATCGCCTCGTTTTGTATACATAACGACATGACCCCCACATCCCCGGAAATCATCGAGGTCGCCCCGCGCGACGGCTTGCAGAACGAGAAGGCCGTGGTGGCCACCGCCGACAAGGCCGAGCTGGTCTACCGGGCCGCGGCGGCCGGAGCCCGGCGGATCGAGGCGGTCAGCTTCGTCAATCCAAGGGCCGTGCCGCAGATGGCCGACGCCGAGGCCCTGATGGAACGGCTGCGCCGGGATCCGGGACTGAGGGCCCGCGGCGTGCGCCTGGCCGGGCTGGTGCTGAACCGGCGCGGCGTCGACCGCGCCCTCGCCGCCGACGTGGACGAGCTGAATTTCGTGGTGGTCGCCACGGAGAGCTACAACCGCCGCAACCAGGGCGTCGGCGTCGAGGAAACCCTGGCGCAACTGTCGGAGATCAGGCCGCTGGCGCGGTCGCGGGGCGTTCCCCTGACGGTCACCATCGGGGCGGCCTTCGGGTGTCCGTTCGAGGGCGAAGTGCCCGAGGGCCGGATCGGCGACCTCGCCGGCCGGCTGGCCGAGGCGGCGGTCGACGAGATCGCCCTGGCCGACAGCATCGGCGTCGCCGACCCGCTGGCGGTGGAACGGCGGATCGCGCTGGTGCGACGCGCGGCGCCGGGAATTCCGCTCCGCTGCCATTTCCACAACACCCGCAACACCGGCCTGGCCAACGCCTACGCCGCCTGGCGCGCCGGCGCGGCCAGCCTCGACGCCTCGATCGGCGGGGTCGGCGGCTGTCCTTTCGCGCCGGCGGCGACGGGCAACATTCCGACCGAGGACACCGTCTATATGTTCGAACGGATGGCGCTGCGGACGGGTTACGACCTAGCCGCCCTGATCGACGCCGCGGCCTGGCTGGGCGGCGTCCTCGGCGCCCGGCCCTTGCCGGGCATGGTGTCGCGGGCCGGCCCGTTTCCGGCGCCGGCGCAGGTTCAGGCGCCGACCTGAGCGGTTTCGGCCCCGGCCTCTCCGCTGCGCAGCAGGGCGTAAAGCGCGGCCTGGATGTGGCTCTGCATGGCCGCGGCCGCCCAGGCCGGGCTGCCCGCCTCGAAGGCCGCGATCAGTTCATTGTGGTGCCGCAGGGACCGCTGGCGATCGTCCTGGCTGTAGCTGACCAGGGTGCGCAGCGTCAGCGGCAGTTCGACCACGAGGGCGGCCATGGTCACCAGCCTGGGGCTGTTCGCGGCCTGCAGTATGATCCGGTGAAACTCGGCGTTCGACGGCGTGTAGCGGGTGCGGATCGCCTCCGGGCCGGCCGTCGCCGCCGCCTCCTCCATGATCGCGGCCAGCGCCTTCAGGCGGGCGATCTGCTCGGCGCTGATCCTCGTCGCCGCCCGGGCGGCGGCATGGCTTTCGATCATCCCCCGCAGCGCGTAGATCTCCTCCAGGTCCGACTGTTCGACGGTGGCGACCTGCGCGCCCAGCCGCGGCACCTTGATCACCATCCCCTCGGCGGCGAGCCGGCGAATGGCTTCGCGCACCGGCGTGCGCGAGGCTCCGCAGACGATCGTCAGCTCCTCTTCCTTCAGCCATTGTCCCGGCGTGAAGCGGCCCTCGAGAATCAGCCGCCGGACGGTCTCATAGGCCCGATGTCCCGCGGTCGTGCTCATCATCAAACCTCCTCCCCGGCCGCGCGCCGAACCGACGACGGCGGGGCCCGGACCCGAGCCGGCGGCCCCGGGGCCGGATTCGTCCAGCATTATACCGGAGCCTGATTCACGGCATCGGCGGAATCGCGAAGCGATTCCCCCTCAACCGATCAGGCCCTAGACCCGCCTACCAGACATTGCACCCCCCGTCGTCATGACGCGCGGCGTCGAATCCTGCCGGCCCCGGACAGACAATCCGCGCGCCTTCGCCCGGGCCGTCCCGACTGGGCGGTCGCCGGCATACTGTATCCCATCTGGAGATACGGCCGCCGAGAACCTTTGACATATCGCCGGGATCGGTCCATTTTGTATACATAACGCCGTGTTTTTGATGGCTCTGTTTTTTCCTGACCGGGCCGAGACGCACGCACACAGGGGATAAAGAATGATTCGGAAGACGACGAATGCCATGCGGACCCTGGCGCTTTCCGGGTCCTTTCTGGCCCTGGGCGCCGCGGGCGCCGCGGCCCAGACCGCCGATCAGGAGCCGG
Organism: uncultured Brevundimonas sp.; assembly: GCF_937870815.1. Taxonomy (GTDB): domain Bacteria; phylum Pseudomonadota; class Alphaproteobacteria; order Caulobacterales; family Caulobacteraceae; genus Brevundimonas. Next base: position 9,393 of record NZ_CALMZS010000106.1, on the reverse strand, counting down.
CCGTCGTCCTGGACGAGGTGATCGTGACCGCCCGTCAGCGGACGGAAGCCATCCAGGACGTGCCGATCGCGGTCACCGCCTTCACCGAGCAGCTGATCGAGGACGCCGGCATCCAGAGACCGCAGGACTTCATCGCCCTGACGCCCAATGTGACCTTCGTCCAGACCACCAATGTGGGCGAAACCCAGGTCCACATCCGCGGCGTGATCCAGCCGCGCGACACCGAGCCGCCGTTCGCCTTCCTGGTCGACGGCGTGCTGATTCCGAACCCCAACGCCTTCAACCAGGAACTGGTCGACATTCAGCAGATCGAGGTCGTGCGCGGGCCGCTCGGTTCGATCTACGGCCGCAATGCGGTCGGCGGAGCGATCCTGATCAACACCCAGCGACCGGGGCCGGAACTGGAGGGGGTGATCCAGGCCAGCTACGAGTTCGAGGGCGAGGAGGCCAAGATCGGCGGCTATGTTTCCGGACCCCTGATCCAGGACGTCCTCTTCGGCCGGCTGACGGTCGGCTATACCGACCGCGGCGGATATTTCGACAATGTCACCCGCGGCGCCAAGGAGGATCCGTTCGAGGAGACGGTCGTCAGGGCGCGGGCGATATGGGAAGTCTCCGCGGCCACCGAAATCGATTTCAACGCGAACTACGGCAAGGTGTCCGCCTACGCCTTCAACTTCAACAACCAGTTCTCCGGCACGCCGGGCTTCGAGACCGGCGTCAATACCGGGGACACCTCCATACCCTTCGCCGGCAACCTGGAATCCTTCAACGAGCAGGAGCGCCGGGGCGTCTCCGCGCGGCTCACCCACGAACTGGGGTCTGGCGTCCTTGCGGCCTTCGTCGCCTACAACAAGCTTGAGGAATCGATGGGCGGGGAAGGGGCCGCGGACCTCGCCCTGTTCGGCATCTGCCCGGGCGCCGATCCGTGTCCGGCTCCGGGGGATTTCTTCACCGACCCCAGCCTCTACGAGGGTTATGGCCCGACCGACCGGGACGGGGCCCAGTACCAGGAGCGCAACCAGTCGGACTCCTCGGCGGAAATCCGCTTCACCTCGGACGGCGACCTGCCGTTCCGCTATATCGTCGGCGCCTACTATATCGATTTCCAGCGCGATGTGCTGTTGCTCACCGGGGACTTCGGCACCGGGGCGAGCATCCGTCGCGCCCCGGTTCTCGCGGTGGGGCAGCCGGGCGTGGCCGGCACGGGCGGCGAGAACCGCAACTCGGCCTGGGCCCTGTTCGGACAGGCCGCCTACGACCTCACGGACAAGCTCGAAATCTCGGCCGCCCTGCGCTATGACGCGGAGGACCGCGAGAACACCAACATCGTGCCGGGGGGGCCGGCGGCGCCGCTGGGCTTCGTTCGCACGGCCTCCTTCGAAAGGCTGCAGCCGCGCGTCTCCCTGCGCTACGAGGCGTCAGACCAGCTGACGGCCTATGCGACCTATGGCGAAGGCTTCCGCTCGGGCGGCTTCAACCCGCTCGGCAGCCGCGCCGCCGTCATCAACGTCGACGGCGTCGTCAACACGACCGTCCAGGACGAATTCCCGGCCGAAACCTCGAAATCCTTCGAGGTCGGCGCCAAATGGTCGCTGTTCGGCGGCCGCCTGAGGGGCGGTGCGGCGGCCTTCTCGACCGTGGTCGAAAACGCCCACCACTTCACCTTCTTCCCCTTCTCGCTGAGCCGCGTCATCACCATCGTCGGCGAGAACAAGGTCCGCGGCGTCGAATTCGACTTCAACGCCCGGCTCACCGACGACTTCTCGGTGTTCGGCGGAGCGGGCCTGATCGACTCCGAGATCACCCGCAACGACGAACTGCCGGCCACGGTCGGCAACTCCTTCCCGTACACCCCCGAACATTCCTTCATGCTCGGGGCCCAGTACGACCGCCCGCTGTCGGCCGGTCTCGACCTGGTCGCCCGGGTCGAGTGGAGCCAGGCGGGAGAGATGTGGTTCGAGACCGCCAATACGCCCGGGACGGCGCGGCCGGTCCTGGACCTCGTGAACGCGCGTCTCGGCCTGCAGTCCGAGCACTGGAGCGCGACCCTGTTCGCGCGCAATCTGATGGACGAGTCCTATAACGCCGACGCGGTCGTGCTGAACGTGCCCCCCGCCTCGACCTTCAACTTCGTCACCAGGGGAACGCCGCGCACGATCGGCGTCGAGATCAGCGCGCGGTTCTAGGCTCCAAACCCAATCACCTGCTTGAAGCATGGTGGCAAATCGTGATTCCATCGTCCTGAGCGGCTTTGGAGGCTACCATGAGCAAGCTGTTTTGGCTTTCGGACGAGCAATGGGCGGCGATCGAGCCGCATCTGCCCGGGAACCAGCCCGGGGCCCGTCGGGTCGATGACCGGCGGGTGATCTCGGGCATCATCCATGTGCTGAAGATCGGCTGCCGATGGCAGGACTGTCCTGCCGACTACGGTCCGTCCACAACGGTCTACAATCGCTTCAACCGCTGGTCCCGACGGCGCTTCTGGCTCAATCTGCTGGAGGCGCTGGCCGGGGCCGGGGCGGTGACCCGCAGCACGGCGATCGACTCGACCTACGTCAAGGCGCAACGCTCGGCCTTCGGCGGAAAAGGGGGGCCCGGACGCAAGGCATCGGCCCGTCGCGCGGCGGCCAGACGAGCAAGGTCCACGCCCTCACCGACGCTGTCGGACGTCCTTTCGCCCTGATGCTGACGCCCGGCAACGTCTCGGACATCGCCGTCGCCCCGGCCCTGCTCGCCCGCGCCCAGGGCGCCCGCTACGTCCTGGCCGACAAGGGCTATGCGCCGACGCCCTGCGCCGCTCGCTGCGTCAGGCCGGGGCCGTGCCCGTCATCCCCGGTCGATCCAGCCGCAAACGCCAGATACTCTACGACAGGGCCAGATACCGCGAGCGACACCGGGTCGAGAACGCCTTCTGCCGGATCAAGGACTATCGACGCGTCGCCACCCGCTACGACAAACTCGCCGCCAACTTCCTCTCCGGCGTCGCCCTCGCCATCCTCGTCGCGTTCTGGCTATGAATGAGTCTGGAGCCTAGCCACTCGCCACTTCCCCGCCGCTCAGATCAACAGCGCCCCCTCGTGCCTGAGCAGCCAGCCCTTGCGCTCCAGCCCGCCGCCGAAGCCGGTCAGCGAGCCGTCGGCGCCGATGACGCGGTGGCAGGCCAGCACCAGCGGGATGGGATTGCGGTTCAACGCCGTTCCCGCCGCCTGGGCCGCCCCGGGCTCGCCCGCCCGCTTCGCCATCTCGCCATAGCTGATGGTGAATCCCGCGGGCACCAGCGCCAGCGCCCGCCAGACCCGCGCCTGGAAGCCGTCGCCGGCGCCGGAGTCCGACCGGGCGCCGTCCAGCGACCAGCTCACGCGGGTGAGCGCCTCCCGGTCGCCGTCGAAATAGGCGGCGATGTCGCGCGCCGCCGCCGCCGGCGCCGTCCCGTCGCCCAGACCCGCCCCCGGATACTCGCGCCGCATCGCCCCGACCAGTCCGTCGCCGAACGACAGCCCCCGCAACACGCCCGCGTCATCGCAAGCCAGGGCCAGCGGTCCGATCGGACTGTCCAGCCACGACAGGGTGAGGGCGGCGGGCGGCCCGCTCATCCGGCCTCCGGCATCAGGGCGTTGATCTCGCCCCAGCCCAGCGCGCCCTCCGACAGCGGCGCCGATCGGCCGTCGGCGAGGAAGCCCCGGGTCAGCGCCGCCGCCCGGCCCCAGGTCGCGCCGACGATGCCCGATCCGGCGCTCAGCCGCCGCACCCCCAGCCCCTCCAGCGTCGCCGCGTCGGGCAGGCCCGGAAACGCCAGCAGGTTCAGCGGCAGGGACGTGGCCGCCACCATCGCCGCGATGTCCGCCGCGTCCGTCAGCCTCGGCGTGAACAGCCCGTCCGCCCCCGCCGCCTGATAGATCGCCCCCCGCCGCGCCGCCTCGGCCACGGGCGCGTCGGGCGCCACCCCTCTCAGCCAGACGTCGCAGCGGGCGTTGACGAACAAGGCCCCGCCGACCGCCGCCCGGATCGCCGCGATCTTGCTCGCCAGCAGGTCCGGCGACCCGCCGCCGTCCTCGATATTGATCCCCTGCGCCCCGGCCTCGGCGAGCGCCGTGGCCAGACCGGCCGCCGTCGCGGCGTCGTCCGAATAGCCGTCCTCCATGTCGATCGAGACCGGCAGGCCCCGCGCCGCCCGCACCACGTCGATGCAGACCTGCACGAGCCGCCCGACCGGCAGGGCGTCGCCGTCCGGCCAGCCCAGCGCCCAGGCTACGCCCGCGCTGGTGGTGGCGATCGCCTTCGCCCCCAGCGAGCGCATCAGCGCCGCCGATCCTCCGTCCCAAGCGTTGGGCAGGATCAGCAGGCCGGATCGGTGCAGGTCGCGCAGGGCGGTCATGGGTCTCTCCATATCGCGGCGTCATCCTGCCCGCGGCCGCGGCGTCCGTCTCGCGGCTTTCGGACCGGAACAAGGCGCGGCGGCCCGGCGTTACAGTGACGCTCGGACGGGGCGTCCCGCCGCGTCGCGCATCAGGATGTCGCCCCATGCCCTTTCGTCGCGCCGGCCTTCTCCTCACGGCCCCGTCCAGGCCCCTGTTCGCCGTGGCGGTGATCCTCGCCGTCCTGGCCATGCTGGTCCAGTACGGCGGCGTCGATATCCCGGTGGTCAGCGAGCATGTGTTCAACACCCTGGCCATCGCCTTCGCCGTCCTGACCGCCGGGGTGCTGCTGCGCGGCGCCTGACCGGCCCCTAGCCGAGCCCGGTCCCGCGCCCTACCTTGCCGTTCATGGCCCGTTCCCCCAGCAAGTCCGGCAAGCCCGTCCACGTCCCCGGCCAGGGCGCCGGCCTCGCCGAGGCCCCGGCCAAATTCCTCTTCGACCCCGCCGCGCCCAAGCCGGGCCGGGCCCCGATGTTCGCCCCGGTCACCGGGCCCCGCCTGACCCCCGACCAACCCCCCGGCAAGCCCGCCGACTGGGTCCCGCACCGCCCCGACCGTCCCGCCGGCCGCAAACACATCCCCTTCCGCCTGCATTCCGAATACACCCCGGCCGGCGACCAGCCCGCCGCCATCGCCGAGCTCGTCGCCACCGCCAACAGCGGCGAGCGCGACCAGGTGCTGCTGGGCGTCACCGGCTCGGGCAAGACCTTCACCATGGCCAAGGTCATCGAGGCGACCCAGCGCCCGGCCCTGATCCTCGCCCACAACAAGACCCTCGCCGCCCAGCTCTATTCCGAATTCAAGTCATTTTTCCCGGATAACGCTGTTGAATACTTCGTATCGTATTATGATTACTACCAACCGGAAGCATATGTTCCTAGAACAGACACCTATATTGAGAAAGACAGCTCGGTCAATGAACAGATAGACCGGATGCGGCATTCCGCAACCCGTGCTATACTCGAAAGAGACGACGTCATCGTGGTGGCCTCGGTCAGCTGCATCTACGGCATCGGCTCGGTCGAGACCTACACCGCCATGACCTTCACCCTGAAGGTCGGCGACCGGATCGATGAAGCGAAGCTGCGCGCCGACCTGATCGCCCTGCAGTACAAGCGCAACGACGCCGCCTTCGAGCGCGGCATGTTCAGGAAGCGCGGCGACGTCGTCGAGATCTTCCCCGTCCACCAGGAGGACCGCGCCTGGCGCGTCCAGCTGTTCGGCGACGAGCTGGAATCGATCCAGGAGTTCGACCCCCTGACCGGCAAAAAGACCGCCGACCTGACCGAGATCACCGTCTACGCCGCCAGCCACTACGTCACCCCGCGGCCGTCGCTGAATCAGGCCGTCACGGGCGTCAAGGCCGAGCTGAAGGAGACGCTCGACTGGATGGTCGAAAACGGCAAGCTGCTCGAGGCCCAGCGCCTCGAACAGCGGGTGCGCTTCGATCTGGAGATGATGGAGGCCACCGGCTCCTGCGCCGGCATCGAGAACTACAGCCGCTGGCTGACCGGCCGCGCCCCGGGCGAGCCGCCGCCGACCTTCTTCGAATACATCCCGGACAATGCCCTGCTGTTCGTCGACGAGAGCCACGTCACCGTCGGCCAGATCAGCGCCATGTTCCGCGGCGACTACCGGCGCAAGTCGACCCTGGCCGAATACGGCTTCCGCCTGCCCAGCTGCATCGACAACCGCCCGCTCAAATTCGACGAATGGGACGCCATGCGCCCCCAGACCGTCTTCGTCAGCGCCACCCCCGGCCCGTGGGAGCTGGAGCGCGCCGGCGGCGTCTTCACCGAACAGGTCATCCGCCCGACCGGCCTGATCGACCCCCCGGTCGAGGTCAGGCCCGTCTCCACCCACAACCGAAGTCAGGTCGACGACGTCATCGACGAGGTGAAGGCGGTCGCTCGTCTCGGCTACCGCTCCCTCGTCACCGTCCTGACCAAGAAGATGGCCGAGGACCTGACGGAATACATGCACGAACAGGGCGTCCGCGTCCGCTACATGCATTCCGACGTCGACACCCTGGAGCGGATCGAGATCCTGCGCGACCTGCGCCTCGGCGCCTTCGACGTCCTGATCGGCATCAACCTGCTGCGCGAGGGCCTCGACATCCCCGAGTGCGGCCTGGTCGCCATCCTCGACGCCGACAAGGAGGGCTTCCTGCGCTCCGAGACCTCCTTGATCCAGACCATCGGTCGGGCCGCCCGCAACGTCGACGGCCGCGTCATCCTCTACGCCGACCGCATGACCGGCTCGATGGAGCGCGCCATCGCCGAGACCAACCGCCGCCGCGAAAAGCAGCAAGCTTACAACGAAGAGCACGGCATCACGCCCGAAAGCGTCAAGCGCGACATCCGCGAAATCATGGCCAGCCCCTATGAGAGCCGCGCCCTCGACAGGCTGACCGCCCCGGGCATGAAGGAGGAGTCCAGACCCTTCACCGGCTCCAACTTCCAGGCCGCGCTCAAGGACCTCGAAGGCCGGATGCGCAACGCGGCGGCCAACCTGGAGTTCGAGGAGGCCGCCCGCCTGCGCGACGAGATCAAGCGCATGAAGCTGATGGACCTGGAGTTCGCCAATGAGGTCCTGACCGCCGAGGGCGAGACGGTCGACAAGGCGGCGCCCAAGCGCTGGCGGGCCGATGCGGCGGCGGAGAAGGCGGAGGCGTTCCGGAAGGGGCGGTAGGGGGCGGGTAAGCGGACCTCATATCGCTTTCGGGTTGCGTCGTTCCTTGATTCCCGCGCACTGTGTGGTGAGCGGGAGGGAACGATGTCTACTACTGATGTTTTGCCGAGTGCGATCGATGGGTTTGACCCACTCGATGAATATTTAGACCCCACGACCGCGCACGCGACCCTTATCCAGGAATCCACCCGCCGAGTCGTCCAGAATATCCTGAAAAGCTACACGGGCTTCTTCGATATATTCAACGAAACGATCCAGAATTCGCTTGATGCGATTGACGTTAAGCTTCGCGACAAACCGGTCGGCTACCATCCGAAACTCTACATAACGATCGACATTCCACGGCGGATTATCCGCGTGGTCGACAACGGCGTGGGCATGAATGACGAGGAGTTTCGTCTGTGCTTCCGGCCAAACACCAGTTTCAAGACGCGGCGGGAGTCCAGGGGCCACAAAGGTGTTGGCGCGACCTTCTTGGCCTACGGGTTCTCGATGATCTCGATGATGTCGAAGAAGGGCGATGACAGGATCGCCGCGGCTCTTCGGGGTGGTCGAGAATGGGCCGAAGAGCGGACCTCCTCCCGTCCAAGATTGGAAGCGATCGATTTCAACTGCCCTGAATTAGCTCACGAAACGAGCGGTACATGTGTCGAGATACTTATCCCGGACGCTCAACGTCCTAAACTGTCGTGGCTCGCGGCAAAATCGGCGAACGCTTGGTACGATGTATTGAGGATCCGATCTCCTCTTGGCGGCGTCTACCTTACCAAATCTGAGAAGGACAAGTTGGTCGAACCCGAGGTGACCCTGAAGCTCGTAGCCGTCGATGGGGATGTTTCCGAGATTACGCGATCAAATGTGGAGTATTACTACCCCCACGAAATGCCGATATTTGATACCGCCAAGGTGAAGACGGTTGGTGATATTCAGGCTGCCGAGTCAAAGGTCGTAGGAAATATAAAAGCGAAGGCCGCTAACATACCCGAAAACCTTAAGCGGTTGGAAGCTATATGGGAGATATGGGGCCACGAGCAACTGATAATCCATCCCGTGTTCGCAAAAGATCTAACTGAGGAACAGAAGACGCTTCTTGCTCACCACAAAGCAACTGTCTACGGATTCTTCATAAGTTCTGCTAGGCTCTGGAAGGAATTTCAAACGAACACTCTACAGGTTCACTCTAACACTCGATTGCTTGAGGGTGGTCTGCAAATCGCCTCGGATCACATGGTCCAGGGCGACCTGATGGTAATACCGCTCACGAGCGCCGCCGGTTATCACAGGCACGCACACATCGTTGTGCACTTCCGCGACGGAAACCCGGATTTGGGACGGAAGGTCTTTCAGCCCGAGCTTAAAGAGGTTGCTGAGGAGCTCGCGCGGCGGGCGGTCGATGTATTTCGAGGCTATAAGGAATACATGAAGGGGGATTCTGGTGCGCCTCCTCAGAAACAGCAAGATCGTCACTTTGAGTGGCTGGTGGAGCAGAAGCGCCGCCGGGATGAAGAGCCTCTGACCTTTGAGGCAGGTGGCAATCGACTACCGTTTATCGTGGTCCCGAAGCAAGAACAGGAAGTTATAGGTCTGTTTAACCAGTTGCTTGGTGCCCGTGTATTGCGAGGGGTCGAGATTATATCGATGAGCATCGAGAGCCAGTATGACTGCAGCTACACGACCGCCTATAAGGACGCCTCATTCAGGTTTGATAGCGCGAGCAATCCATTGGGAGTCTCCACCGACAGCATCCAGCCCGACTCATCAAAGCCGCTAACGCTTGAGTTTAAGTACAATCTAGACGGCTTGGCGTCGGATTTCGACAATAACGTCAAATACCCGGCAGAGATTGATGCGGTGGTGGTTTGGGAGCTCGGGTCCTACTATAAAGCCGCAATGGAGGTGGGCTCTCTGTTGGTGATGGGCGCTGGCTCATCTCGTCGATTTTATGGAGCTACGCACCGTATCTCCAACGCCGGTGGCGGCCTTATTGATGTGATTTGTCTGTCGGACCTATTGCACTTCATTCAAGAGCCAGACCGAGTTGAGGCGGAGCACCGGGTGCAGTTTGGTGCATAGCGCTCACGGCCCCTGCCCCCAGCAAGGCCGGGGCTACAGATGTAAGTACCGGGACACGCACCGATTTGGGTGCCCGTCCTAAACCAGCTCCACCTTCAGCCCCCGCCCCACCACCTTGGCGGCGCGGCTCAGCGTCTCCAGCGTCACATTGGACGCCGCCGGGTCCAGCACCCGGTTCAGCTGCGCCCGGCTGGTGTCCATTTCGGCGGCC
>NZ_CALMZS010000105.1 GCF_937870815.1 uncultured Brevundimonas sp. | reverse complement strand
GGTGCGGCCGGGCGGCGGTCCCCGCACCCGGCCAGCGCCAGTCCGGCCCCGGCGGCCAGCAGGGCGAGGCGCGCCGGTCCGGATGCGATGCGGGCGTTCACGGCTCTGTCAGACATGGAACGAGGCTAGCACGTCGGGCGCTGGAATCTCGACCCCGGCCGCCGGGCGGGGGGTTGACGGCGACGGCCGGGGAGGGTCGGGAGGGGCATGACATTCGACCAGATCGCCGCGCTCTCGGTCCTCACGGCCGTGGTCGGGGCGCTGATCCACGGCCGGGTCCGCGCCGATGTGACGGCCCTGACCGGGGCGGCGGCCCTGCTGCTGCTCGGTGTCGTGCGCCCGGTCGAGGTCCAGGGAGCCTTCGCCAGCCCGGCCGTCATCGCCCTCGCCGGCCTGTTCGTGATCGCCTACGCCGTCGAACTGTCGGGGCTGCTGGGCCTGATGATCCGCCAGGCGACCCGGCTGGCCGCGCGGATCGGGGCCACCGGGGTCTGGGCGGTGATCGGCATGTGCGGCGTGCTGGGCGGCTTTCTCAACAATACGCCGGTGGTGGTGCTGGCCGCGCCGGTGATCCGGGACGTGGCCCAGTCGCTGAAGCTGTCGCCCAAGCGGTTCCTGATGCCGCTCAGCCATGTTTCGGTGCTCGGCGGGCTGACCACCCTGATCGGCACCTCGACCAACCTGCTGGTCAACGACATGGCCGGCAACGCCGGCCAGCCGGTGTTCAGCCTGTTCGAGATCACCCCGGTGGGCCTGTTCATCGCCGTGATCGGCGGCCTGTGGCTGTATTTCGTCGGGGCCCGGCAGCTGGGCCGCAGCGTCGCCGCCGACGAGGCCGAACAGGCCCGGCTGGCCGAGATGGAGGAGGCCCGTCGCCGGGCCGAGCTCGAGGCGGCGGCGCGGCGGCGGCGGATCCTGCCCTTCAACCTGCCGCGCCTGGGCGAGGCCCGCACCCATGACGACGGCTCCGGCGACGCCCATCTCGGCGACGTGGCGCTGTTCGGCGCGGCCGACCGGCCGTTCGACCTGCGCCGGGCCCTGATCGCGCTCGGCGTCTTCGTCACCGTGGTGATCGCGGCGGGGCTGGGCTGGGCGCCGATCGCCGCCGCGGCCTTCGCCGGCGCCGTCGCCCTGATCCTGCTGAGGGTCATCACCGCCGAGGAAGCCTATGCCGGGCTCCGTCCCGAAATCCTGCTGCTGATCGCCGGCATGGTCGTGCTCGGCATCGCCGTCGAGGTCACCGGCCTGGCCGCCGCCGGGGCCGGCCTGCTGGTCGAGGTGCTGCGCCCGTTCGGACCGCTGGTCGGCCTGGTGATCCTCTACGGGGTCACCCTGTTCGCCACCGAGCTGCTGTCGAACGCCACGGTGGCGGTGCTGATCACCCCGGTCGCGGTGGCCCTGGCGGAGAGCTTCGGCGTCGATCCGCGGCCGTTCCTGGTCGGGGTGATGATGGCCGCCTCGGCCGCCTTCGCGACGCCGTTCGGCTATCAGACCAATGTGCTGGTCTATCAGATGGGCGGCTACAGCTATATGGACTTCGTGCGCGTCGGCGTGCCGCTGAACCTGGTCACCTGGGTGGCGGCGATGATCGCCATCCCGATGTTCTTCCCCTTCTAGACGTCGAGGTCCATCGTCACCGGGGCGTGGTCGCTGGGCTGGGTCCATTCGCGGACGCTGTCGTGGATGCGGGCGCTGGCGGGGACCACGGCGGAGGTCAGGCCCGGCGAGGTCCACAGGTGATCAAGGCGCAGGCCGCGGTTGGACTTGCGGAAGTCGGCGGCGCGGTAGCTCCACCAGCTGGCCAGTTTCACCGGTTCGGGGATCTGGTCGCGGACCACGTCGGCGAAGCCGCCGGCGGCCTGCAGTCGGCGCAGGGTCTCGACCTCGACCGGGGTGTGGCTGACGATCTTCGACATATAGCGGTGGTTCCAGACGTCGTTCTCGCCGGGCGCGATGTTGAAGTCGCCGGCCAGCACCAGCGGCCGTCGCCGGTCGCGGACGGCCATCTCGGCGGTCAGGCGCTCGTAGAAGTCCAGCTTGTGGTCGAATTTCGGATTCAGCGAGCGGTCGGGCAGGTCGCCGCCGGCCGGGATGTAGAAATTCTGGATCTCGACGCCCTCGACGGTGACGGCGACGCAGCGGGCGTGGCCCTCGCGGCAGACGTCCAGGCGCGGCGCCTCGCCGATCGGCCGGCGGCTGGCGATGGCCACGCCGTGCCAGCCCTTCTGGCCGCCGATCCTCAGATGGGGCAGCCCCATGGCCTCGAAGGCGGCCCGGGGGAACTGGTCCTCGAGGCATTTGATCTCCTGCAGGCACAGGACGTCGGTCCCGCTTTCGGCGACGAAGCGGGCGACCTGGTCGATGCGCAGGCGGACGGAGTTGATGTTCCAGGTGGCGATGCGAAGCATTTTTTCCGGGGGCGCGGTCAGAAGGCTCCGCCTTCTCGACCCGACGCGCCCCGGGCGCAAGCGCCCCGCGCTCAAGCAGCGAGCGACCGCGTCGCGAGCGTTAGCGCACAAAAAAGCGCCCGGTCCTGGCGGGCCGGGCGTTTCAGGTTCGTCTCTCTCGCCGCCGGGAAGGGGATGAAATCCGTAGCGGGTCAGACCGGCTCCCGCCGATCTGTGGCCAAAACAACACGCCCGACAAAAAATGTCAAGACGGACTCGCCTGACGGGCGACTCAGTTGCGGCGCGGACGCCGGGTCGGGTCGCGCAGCTGGAACAGGCTGGCCGACAGGCCCGGGGCGGGGCGCAGGCTGGTCAGCTGGGTGCGGGTGCGGCCGCCCTGGGCGTCGATGATGGTCCATTCCTGCAGCCGGACCGGATCGCCGGCGAAGGCCAGGACCACCGATCCGTCGTTCGGGCGGCGGTTGTCGCGGGCGGTGATGGCGAAGGCGCCGGAGTCCATGCGCGTGACCCGGTCGATGCGCACGCCCTGGTCCAGCCGGACGGTGCGGGCGAGGAAGGTCGACAGCGGCGTCTGGCCCAGCGGCGCCTGGCGGAAGACGTTCAGGCGCGGGTCGTAGCGCTTCACGTTCGAGCCGTCCGAGACCACCAGCAGGCCGGCCGGGTTGGTGTATTCGAACCGCATCCGGCCGGGCCGCTGCAGGTAGAAACGACCTTCGCGGCGCTGGGCGCCCGAGGTCTCGACAAAGGCGCCCTGGGCCGAGGTCAGGCCCTGCAGATAGGCCTGGGCCCGGGCCAGGACGGCGCGGTCCTCGGCCGACAGGTTGGACTGGGCGACGGCCGGCAGGGCCGATCCGAGGGACGACAGGCCGGCGAGGGCGGCGGTTCCGAGCGCGAAGGCGCGGCGTGAGACGGTCATGATGTCTTCTCCCGTTCGGGATGGTCGAGGATGCCGTCTTGCACGAGGGGTCTGGCGAGGGCGTGACCCCAGCCTGACCATATTCCGGCGCTGCGATGAAGCGTCATTCATCATTCCCGGTTCCCGGGATGATGAATGCATTTTGGTTGGGCCGCGGTCGTCGGCCCTTCGGGACCTCCCGACCCGACGCGGCCTGGCGCTTCGCGCGTGATCTGCGCTCAAGTAGCGAGCCGCCGCGCGGCGAGTGGTAGCGCGCCTACGCCATAGGCGGAGGCCCCGCCAGGATGTCGCGCTTGCCGGCGTGGTTGGCCGGGCTGACCACCCCCTCCTGCTCCATCCTCTCGATCAGCGAGGCGGCGCGGTTGTAGCCGATCTGCAGACGGCGCTGGATATAGCTGGTCGAGGCCTTGCGGTCGCGGGTGACCACGGCCACGGCGCGGTCGTAGAGATCGTCGCCCGAACCGCCGCCGCCGTCGTCGAAGGCGTTGTCGCCATCCCCGTCCGGGTCGTCGGTGATCAGGTCGAGGTAGTCGGGCTCGGCCTGGGCGCGCAGATGCTTGCAGACCTCATCGACCTCCTGATCGGTCACGAACGGCCCGTGCAGGCGGGTGATGCGGCCGCCGCCGGCCATGTAGAGCATGTCGCCCTGGCCGAGCAGCTGCTCGCCGCCCTGCTCGCCGAGGATGGTGCGGCTGTCGATCTTGGAGGTGACCTGGAAGCTGATCCGGGTCGGGAAATTGGCCTTGATGGTGCCGGTGATGACGTCGACCGACGGGCGCTGGGTGGCCATGATCAGGTGGATGCCGGCGGCCCGGGCCATCTGGGCCAGACGCTGGACGGCGCCCTCGACGTCCTTGCCGGCGACCAGCATCAGGTCGGCCATCTCGTCCATGACCACGACCAGATAGGGCATCGGCTCGGGACGGATCTTCTCGCTCTCATAGACCGGGCGGCCCTGGTCGTCGAAGCCGGTCTGGACGGTGCGTTCGAAATGCTCGCCCTTCTCCTGGGCGGTCCGGGCGCGCTCGTTGTAGCTGGCCACATTGCGCACGCCGAGCTTGGACATGCGGCGGTAGCGGTCCTCCATCTCGCGCACGGTCCACTTCAGGGCGATCACCGCCTTCTTCGGATCGGTGACCACCGGGGCCAGCAGGTGCGGGATGCCGTCGTAGACGCTGAGCTCCAGCATCTTCGGGTCGATCATGATGAAGCGGCACTCGGCCGGGCTGTGGCGGTAGAGGATCGACAGGATCATGGCGTTGACCCCGACCGACTTGCCCGAGCCGGTGGTGCCGGCGATCAGCAGGTGGGGCATGCGCGCCAGGTCGGCGACATAGGGCTCGCCGCCGATGGTCTCGCCCAGCGCCAGCGGCAGCAGGTGGGCCGGCTTGTCGTATTCGCTCGAGGCCAGCAGGTCGCGCAGATAGACGGTCTCGCGCCGGGCGTTGGGCAGTTCGATGCCGATGGCGTTGCGGCCCGGAACCACCGAGATGCGGCAGGCGCGGGCCGACATCGAGCGGGCGATGTCGTCGCTGAGGGCCACGACCCGGCCGTGCTTGACGCCGGGGGCGGGGACCAGTTCGTACAGGGTCACGACCGGGCCGGGGCGGATCTGGTCGATGGCGCCGCGGACGCCGAACTCCTGCAGCACGCCCTCGAGCATCCGGGCGTTCTGCTTGAGCGCCTCCTCGTCGACCGAGGCGACGCGCCTGGCCGGCTTGGTCAGCATGGCCAGCGGCGGCAGGTCGAAACCGGTCGAGGGCCTGGCGAAGTCGAAGGCGGCCTGGCTGTCGTCGAGCTCGCGCTTCGAGGCCCTCGGGGCCTTGACGGCGGCGACCTTCGGCTCGGGCGCGCCCCGCGCCGGAGCGGGCGCGTCCCAGGGCGGCGGCGAATCGAGGACGTCCGGGCCGTCGTCGAGCTCGAGCACCGGCCGGGCGCGCGGCGGAGCCTTGGCGGCGACACGGCGGGATTTCGTCTGCGGCGGCTCGGGCTGGCGGACGCCGCGGGCCCAGGCGAGACCGTCTCCGACATCGGCGAACCTCAGACCGACGGCGTAACCGATCCCCCACAGGGCCAGAGGCAGGAACAGCAGGCCGGCGATGACGGGCGCGCCTGGCAGGCGCAGAGCGTCGCACGCCATTCGGATCAGGCCGACGATGGCGTCACCCCACAAACCGCCCAGACCGGCGGCCAGAGGCCAGGCGGCCGGTGCGGCGAGGGCCGACAGCGCCGCCGACAGGGCCAGAACCCCGCCGGTGGCCGACAGGGCCTTGAGCGGCGTGGGCTTCAACCTTTGCTGGATGGCGTCGCCGATGGCGGCGGCCAGGCCGAAGGCGATCAGCAGAACCGCGGCGGGCCAGGCTCCCAGTCCCAGCGACTGCATGAACAGATCGGCGAACAGGGCGCCGTTCAGGCCCAGCCAGTTGGTCGGGGCCGCGCCCGAGGCTGCGTTGAGGCTGGGATCGGCCGGATTCCACGAGATCAGCGCCCCCAGCAGCAGGGCCGCGAGCAGGGCCTGGAGCACGCCGCGGAATTTCACCGCGATGGGCGCGCCCCAGACAATGCGGGCGCCGACCCAGGCGCGCTGGCCGATGGCGAGGGCGGCGGACATACGGGAACGGACTCCGGAGACAGACGAGCAGACGGTCCCTTGTCGCCCGGGCAGGGTTAAGAGGCTGTTTACCAGCGGCCCCGGAGAGCGTTCACAGGATCACGGCGGCCACGGGCCTGCGGGGCGAGAAGGGCAGGACAGGGCCCCGGCCGAAGCGCAGCACCAGATCCGGCCGCAGCCCGGCCTCGCCGACAAGGGCCGCGAGGGCCGGCCTCAGCCCGGCCACCTCGACCGGCTGGTTGACGAAGGCGCAGCTAAGGTCGAGGGCCGTGGCCGCGAGCATGAACCTCTGGCAGGCCCGTCCGACCGTCATCCAGTGCGCCCGGTCAGGGCGCTCCGCCAGGAACACCGCCAGGCCGGACGAGGAGTCGATCTGGCGGGCGTACCGCTCGTTCTCGGCCGCGGCGCCGACGAATCGGTCGAAAGCGAACCCGCCGAGGCCGGCGGGCAGGACAGGACTGCCGCTGGCGGCCGAATACAGGCCGTCGCCGGTCCGCATGGCGTCGCCCGGATTGAACCGAAGCCAGTGCTTCAGCTCGGCCATGAAGGCTGGATCGGTCATCTGGGCCTCATTGCCGGCGACGACCAGGTCCCGCGCCTGATCGATCCGTGGTCTGTCGGTCAGGAGGATCAACCGCACCCCGGGCGAGTCCGTCGCGCGTCGCAGGGTTTCGAGGTCGCGGTTCGAAACGGGCCGGCCGTCATAGAGCGTCCGGCTGGATCGGCGCGCGGGGATGGCGGCGAACAGCGGATCGGCCCGGGCCGGCCCCTGGTCGAACACATACCGGGCGCCCGTCTCGTCCAGCGACAGCGCGCCGGGCCGTCCCGTGGCCGTCGCGGCGATCCGCAGGTTCTCGGCCGCGCAGCCCAGGCTGACGAACAGATGATGATCGTCCGGATCGACCACGGGCGTCCGCCGCGAGAGATCGGGAAGGATGTCTATCGCCCCGGCCCCGATCCGGAACCGCCAGGGCTGGGTGTTGTGGCCGTTCGCGGCCAGGGTCCCGTACCGGATCAGATCGGCCACGGCCGGATCGGGCGGCGCGGGCGTGCGCAGCCGGGCCGAATAACGGTCGTAGTCGGCGCTCGATCCCACCGAGGTGCGCCAGCCGACGACGCCCGCGCCGCCCGCCAGAGCCAGCGCGCCCGCGCCAATGAGCCAATTCCGCCTGTCCACCGCCGTCCTCCGCCCTGAGCCATAGCGCCGCAGTCTCGAGAGGGCTTTGACCTCGCTCAATCGCGGCGCGAAAAGGGAGCATGGCCGACGCGGAACACCATGACCTTATTATCGCCGGGGCGGGGCTGGTGGGGGCGACCTTCGGGCTGGCCGCAGCGCGGGGCGGGCTGAAGGTGGTGCTGATCGATCCCCAGCCGTTCGACGCCCAGCTGGCGCCGAGCTTCGACGGGCGATCGACGGCCATCGCCTTTTCGACCTTCCGCATGCTGGATGCGCTCGGCGTCGGCGCGGCTCTGCGGCCCCACGCCTGCCGGATGGACCGGATTCTGGTCACGGACGGGCGACGGCCCGGCGCGGCTTCGCGGTCGGCCTCGTCGGCCTTCCTGCGTTTCGACGCCGACGAGATCGGCGACCGGACCGACGGCGAGCCGCTGGGCTATATGGTCGAGAACCGACGCATCCGCGTGGCCCTGGCCGATGCGGTGGCGGCGGCCGGCATTGAGGTGCGGGCGCCGGCGGCGGTGGTCGGGGTCGAGGCCGGCGCGGCCCTGTCGCGGGTGACCCTGGCGGACGGATCGATGGTCGAGGCCCCGTTGACCGTGGGGGCCGAGGGTCGTACCTCGCCGGTCCGCGAGGCCGCCGGCATAGACACGGTCGGCTGGGGCTATGGGCAGAGCGGGGTGGTGGCCACCGTGTCCCTAGGACGGGACCACGGCAATGTGGCCCATGAGTATTTCCTCCCCTCGGGTCCGTTCGCCATCCTGCCGCTGACCGACCGTCGGGCCAGCCTGGTGTGGACCGAGACGACGCGGCGGGCCGAGGCGCT
>NZ_CALMZS010000104.1 GCF_937870815.1 uncultured Brevundimonas sp. | reverse complement strand
AGATCCGGTAGGGCTCCTCGACCTCGACCAGATCCGCCACCTCCGGATTGGCCACCTGCCAGATGTTCCAGATGATCCAGGCGTCCAGGCTGGGGTCGGCGATCCAGGCCGCCCTGGCCTCGGCGCTGTTGGCGGAGAACACGGCGATGTTCTTTCTCAGGGCGCGCACGCTGCGGATGTCGCCCGCGCGTCCGGCCATGTCCTCCCACAGTCCGTCCTGTCCCGCGCCATTGACCACCACGATGCGATGGCCGGGTTCGAACAGGTCGGCCAACCCCTCGATTCCGCCGGGGTTGCCCGGACGGACCAAGATCGCCGCCCGGCGCAGATAGAGGGGCTCGACCTCGGCGGCGTCAATACGGCCTTCCATGGCCGTCACGAAGTCGGTCATCATGGTCTCCGAGCCGCTGAAGACCACGTCCGCATCCAGTTTGGCGTCCGCCAGCCACTGCGGCGTCGGACCGGCGACGACGGTCACCTCGCGTCCGTGCATCCTCGCATAGGTCTCGGCGGCCTCGCGCATCGCCGGGGCGGGGCCGCCGGGCCCGTAGACACGCAGCGGGTCGGCCAGGGCGGCCGTGGCCCAGAGCAGCGACGCGAGGGCGACGCCGACGATCAGGGTATGCGACTTCATGGGGCGGTCCTCCTTGATGGCGTCAGGCCGACGCGACGCGATCCGGCACGGCCTCAACGAACGGCGGGTCGCCTTGATCCGCCGGTCGCGCCGCCGCCAGGTTCGCCAGGCCGGCTCATCCGCCCTCGACGAGGAAGTCCGCGCCGACCGGCCGATCCAGGACCTCGCCCAGCCAGGCCCGCAGATCGGGCCCGAGCGCCGGATCCGGGCGCACCGCGCGGTAGACCAGATCGCCCTCCTGGAGCGCGCGCGCGAGCAGCGGGGCGGAGAAGCCGCCGGCGCCGACCGGGTCGAAATGCCGCCCATAGCCGGCCGCGACCAGCGGCGCGTAACGCTGCGGATCGGCGGTGAGCCGCTCGGCGGCGTCGTGGTAGGCCCGGACGACGGCATCGAGTTGCCGGCGCTTCTCGGGCGCCCCCAGGACCGTGTCCGAAACATGCAGGCCGCCGAGCGGCAATTGATTGGCGGGGAAGGCGGGGAACCCCGAAAAGATCGTCTGCAGGTCCAGGGCCGTGAACGGCGCCGCCGGCCCGGCCGTCATCGGCGCCCTTGATCGCGCGACGAGGCCGGTGCTGCCCGGACTGGGCACGGTGATGGCGGCGGCCCGGCCCGACATCATGCGCTCCATGCCCGACCTGATCGGCAGATACTCCACCTGGAGCTCATTGACAGGGTCGACGCCCTGACGCCGGGCGGCCGCCTGGAAGATCAGGTCTCCGCCGCCGCCCCTGCCGGATCCGACCGGGCCGCTGACGATGGTGGTCCGTCCCTTCAGATCCTGGAAACCTCGCACCCCGGCGGCCGCGACCAGGAAGAAGCCCCGCCAGGTGGTCAGGGTATGCAGCCGAAGGTCGGGAACGGCTCCGGACAGCCGCTTCCCGGCCGCGACATAGGTCATGGCCAGCATCCCGTCCGCCTGACCCGCGGCGAACAGGGCGTCGGCGTCCCGCGACTCGGCGATCGGCAGCAGTCTCACCGGCAGGGAGGGATCGAGGCTCATCGCCAAAATCAGCGGAAACACATGGGGATTGGGGGCCGTCGCGATGCCCAGCCCCGGCGCGGACCCGGGATCCGCCGCCGGCATCCCGGCGCAGGCCGCCGCGCTCGCCGCGACGCCGACCGCCAGGAACCGTCGCCGGTCGAGGCGGGTCGTGAACTCTCTGGCGCCGTCAACCCACCGTGTCATCCGGCGTTTCCTTTGGTGATTGGGCCTCACCCGGAGCACCCGGGACTTACGCCAGGCTTAAGAGCCTCCGGTCATCTGAAAAACACCGGTCAGATAAACCCGAGCGCCGCGGCGCTTCGGTAGAGCATGTAGACGGCCACGACGAAGATCAGCGCCGCGAACACCGAGTTCAGGGCCCCCTTCCTGCCGGAGAGATGCCGGGCGAGACGCGAGCCGAACAGACCTCCGGCCACGCCGCCGCCGACGAAGACGAGGGCCAGCGGCCAGTCGACCCAGCCGGACAGGGCGTAGTTGAACGCCGTGGTCAGGCCGAAGGCGGTCACCCCGACCAGGGACGAGCCGACGGCGTGGTAGATCGGCATGCGGGTCGCCCAGATCAGGCCGGGCACGATCAGGAATCCGCCGCCGATGCCGAAGAAGCCGGACAGGACGCCGGTCGCCGCGCCGGCCCCGATCAATTTGGGAGCGTTCCCCCGGGTCAGGCCGACCGTCGCGTCCCCCGTCGCCGACCGGCCGCGCAGCATCAGCGCCCCGACCACCAGCATCAGCACCGCGAACAGGGCCAGCAGCCTCTGCCCGTCCACGGCCTTGCCGAGGGTGGAGCCGATCAGCGCGCCGACCACGCCGGCGCCGGCGAACAGGCCGGCGATCTTCCATTTCACCGTGCCGCCGCGCGCATGGTTGGCCAGGTTGGCGGCGGCGTTGGCGGCGACCGCGAACGCGCTGGTGCCGATGGCCAGATGCGGATCCTCGACGCCCACCAGATAGACGATCAGCGGCACCGCCAGGATCGATCCGCCGCCGCCGACCAGGCCGAGCGAGAAGCCCACGATCGAGCCGGTGGCGGCGCCGAGGATGTATTGAACCAGGCTGGGCGCGGTCACGGCCGGGGCGTCCGCGCCGCCGGCTCCGGCATCAGCCCCGCCCCTCGAGGCGCGGCCGGAGGCCGCCCAGATCGAGGCCCGCGCTCCGGGCGGCCGCGATCAGCTCGTCGGCCGGCCGCTTCCCGCTGCAGGCCAGCGCCCAGAGCATCGTCGTACGCGCGCCCGAGCGGCAGAAGCCCAGGATCGGGCCGGGCAGATTCTCGAGGGCCGCCTTGAAGGCCGCCACCTGGGCCTCTCCGATGGCGCCGCCGACCACCGGAATATGGCGAAACTCGAGACCGGCGGCCTCGGCCGCGGCGGCGATCTCGGCGGCCGCGGGCTGCCCGGGCGCCTCGCCGTCGGGGCGGTTGGAGATGACGGAGCGATAGCCGCGGGCGGCGAGGGACGGCAGTTCCGCCGGACTCAGCTGCGGCGAGATCGAGAGGGTTTCATCGAGCGGGCGAATGTTCATGACGGTTTTCTCCTGGGCCGGATGGCGGCGGCGAGGGCGGCGGCGCCTTGCGGCGTCCGTCGTTCAACCCGGGCTGACCGGGAAATGGTTGGCGGGAATGCGGAAGAACACACGACCGTCGGCCTCCGCCTCGGGCAGGACGCCGCCGCGGATGTTCACCTGAAGGGCGTAGAGCATCAG
>NZ_CALMZS010000103.1 GCF_937870815.1 uncultured Brevundimonas sp. | reverse complement strand
CTCGACAACAACGCCCAGGGCCTGCTCGGCTATGTCGTCCGCTGGATCGACCAGGGCGTCGGCTGCTCCAAGGTGCCGGACATCCACGACATCGGCCTGATGGAGGACCGCGCCACCCTGCGCATCTCCTCCCAGCACATGGCCAACTGGCTGCTGCACGGGGTCTGCACGCCCGAACAGGTCGACGCCGCATTGGCGCGCATGGCCGCCAAGGTCGACGCCCAGAACGCCGCCGACCCCCTCTACCGGCCGATGGCCCCCGACCCCGCCGCCAGCCTCGCCTTCCAGGCCGCCCGGGCCCTGGTGTTCGACGGCGCCGCCCAGCCCAACGGCTACACCGAGCCCCTGCTGCACCGGTTCAGGCGGCGGGCCAAACAGGGCTGAATCCGGCCACGCCTTGACTTGGCCCCATTGATCGCCCACTTACGCTGCATCGCACAATCGCGATGTCCGGCGCCTCCAGCGCGTGTGGGGCTTCAGAGTTGAAGCCCTGACTGTAGCAGGGGCCGGCCCCTCAAGATTCATTCGCTGCCCGGACACGCGGGGCGGCGCCCGATCCACCCCGACGATGTCATCCAGACATCCCACCGGGACTGGCGGTGCGCGGCCCTTTCGGCGTTGAGCCATGGCTGTTGCGCGCCGCCGCACACGCGAAAGAAACGTTCCAAGTGAGCAACAAGACCTTCGACACCATGGGCCTGAATCCGGCCCTCCTCCAGGCGCTGGCCTCGGAAGGCTATACGACGCCGACTCCGATCCAGGTCCAGGCCATCCCCGACGTCATGGCCGGCAAGGACCTGCTGGGCATCGCCCAGACCGGCACCGGCAAGACCGCCGCCTTCGCCCTGCCGATCCTGCACCGGCTGGCCGCCAACCGCACCCCGCCCGTGCCCCGCACCTCGCGGGTGCTGATCCTGTCGCCGACGCGCGAACTGGCCAGCCAGATCGCCGAGAGCTTCAAGACCTACGGCAAACACCTCGGCTTCCGCGTCGCCGTGATCTTCGGCGGCGTCAAATACGGGCCGCAGGAGCGCGCCCTGCAACAGGGCCTCGACGTGCTGGTGGCCACGCCCGGCCGCCTGCTCGACCATATGCAGCAGAAGACACTGGACCTGAGCCGCACTGAAATCTTCGTCCTCGACGAGGCCGACCAGATGCTCGACCTCGGCTTCGTCAAGCCGATCCGCCAGATCGTCAGCCGCATCCCGGCCAGGCGCCAGAACCTGTTCTTCTCGGCCACCATGCCGACCGAGATCGGCAAGCTGGCCGGCGAGCTGCTCAAGGACCCGGTCAAGGTGCAGGTGACGCCGCAGGCCACGACCGTGCAGCGCATCAACCAGTCGGTGATCCACATCGAACAGGGCCGCAAGCGCGCCCTGCTGACCGAGATGTTCAGCGACGCGACCTTCACCCGCTGCCTGGTCTTCACCAAGACCAAGCACGGCGCCGACAAGGTGGCCGCCTATCTGGAGGCCGGCGGCGTCGAGGCCGGGGCCATCCACGGCAACAAGAGCCAGCCGCAGCGCGAACGCACCCTCGACGCCTTCAAGAAGGGCAAGCTGCGGGTGCTGGTCGCGACCGACATCGCCGCGCGCGGCATCGACGTCGACGGCGTCTCCCACGTGGTCAATTTCGAACTGCCGTTCGTGCCCGAAGCCTATGTGCACCGCATTGGCCGCACCGCCCGCGCCGGCGCCGACGGCACGGCGATCAGCTTCGTGGCCGGCGACGAGATGAAGCTGCTGCGCGACATCGAGAAGGTCACGCGCCAGAAGATTCCGGCCATCGACCGCCGCAACGACAAGCAGCTGGGTCAGCTGGACGCCTCGATCATGGCGGCCGGCGTCGGCAAGAAGGCGACCATGCCGGAGCGCGAGGAGCGTGACGGCCGCGGCGGCCGCGGCCCGGGCGGCGGCGGTCGCAACCGCAATCCGCGCCGCGACGGGGTCAAGCTGGAAGGCGGCGGGCAGCCGCACCGCGTCCGCAAGCCCGGCCCCGGCCGCGACGTGCGCCCGACCCCGGAGCGCGCCTACGATCCGATGGCTGGCGAGCGTCCGCGCCAGGCCCACAACGACCCGCGTCAGGGCGGCGTGGCCGTGGCCGCCAAGCCGGACGGCGAGATCAAGCGCCGCCCCCGCCGCCGGCGTCCGTCGAACGGCGGGCAGGGGTATGCCAAGGCCTAGGGACCAGGGATTAGGGATTAGGGATTAGGTTCTCGAATGATGGCGCCCGCCGGAGTGATCCGGCGGGCGTTGTCGTATTCGCCGGGGGCAGAGGGCGGCGTCCGGCCGTGGCGTTGACGAGTCCGGCCCCCGCGCCCATTATCGCGGCATGGCTCGCTATACGGTCACTGCTGTCTGGAACGCCGAGGCCGGGGTCTATGGGTCGAGAAGCGACATCCTCGGGCTGAACGTCGAGGCGGCGACCCTGAGCGAGTTCGTCGACCTGGTCGAGGCGCTGGCTCCGGACCTGATGCGCGACAACGGCATGCCGCCCGGCCCGATCACCATCACCGGCGAGACGGCGCTGAAGGCCGCGTCCTGAGGGGCGCCGAAGGACTTCTATCCGGAACTCGAGCGGCGATTGCGCGAGGCGGGATGCCGGTTCGTGAGGCCCGGCAAGGGCAGTCATGAAATCTGGTTCAGTCCCGCGACCGGCAGGATCTTCGCCGTGCCGCGCACGAAGAGTCGGCACATGGCCAACCAGATCTTGAAGGACGCGGGGCTGGAGAAGGCGTTCTGAACCAGGGAGGCGGTTCGGCCCGGAAGCGGGCGCGAAAACGCCCGCCGGATCGCTCCGGCGGGCGCTTCAATGTCTCGATAGTCGTCCCGATCAGGCGGCGGCGCTGGCCGGGGCGCGCGACTCCGACGGGTCGCGCAGCACATAGCCGCGGCCCCAGACGGTCTCGATATAGTGTTTGCCGCCGGCGGCGGTGGCCAGCTTCTTGCGCAGCTTGCAGATGAACACGTCGATGATCTTCAGCTCGGGCTCGTCCATGCCGCCGTACAGGTGGTTGAGGAACATTTCCTTGGTCAGGGTGGTGCCCTTGCGCAGCGAGAGCAGCTCCAGCATCTGGTATTCCTTGCCGGTCAGGTGGACGCGGTGGCCGTTCACCTCGACCGTCTTGCCGTCCAGGTTCACGGCGATCTCGCCGGTGTGGATGATGGCCTGGGCGTGGCCCTTGGAGCGGCGGACCACGGCGTGGGTGCGCGCGATCAGCTCGTCCTTGTGGAAGGGCTTGGTCATATAGTCGTCGGCGCCGCCGCCGAAGGTCTTGACCTTGGTCTCGATCTCGGAGGTGCCGGACAGGATCATCACGGGCGTATTGACCTTGCCGACGCGCAGCTGACGCAAAACCTCAAGCCCGTTCATGTCGGGCAGGTTCAGGTCCAGCAGGATCAGGTCGTAGTCGTAGATCTTGCCGAGATCGATGCCTTCCTCGCCGAGGTCGGTCGTGTAGACGTTAAAACCTTCCGACTTCAGCATCAGTTCGATGCTCTGCGCGGTCGCGTGATCATCTTCGATTAGCAGGACGCGCATTGATGCCCCTCCAGGCAGAGTTTGGCTGAAAATGTAACTGCCCCGTTTCGGGGTAACCTTGTTCGAACGTTAACCGCCGAAAAACTTAAGAAGGGTTAACGCCTATCCCAAAACGAATCGTAGGCTGATTTGCGAATCGGCGTCGAGGCCCGCGAGTCAACCGGCCGAGGTTTTTTGACCTTCCGGCCCGGGGGGGCGGCGGATACGACCGATTCCGACGGATCGTAGGTATATGTTCCTATCTCCGTCGGCGCGGCCCCTGCCCGCCGGCGCGGATGGGAGGGCGATGCGATGGAGACCTACCGGGTGCCGGTGCGGCGGGAGGACCGGGTCCGGGCCGGGCTGGCGCTGGAGCTGGTGGCGGCCTCGACCGGGGTGCCGAAGGAGCGGATGGAGCTGCGGGCGCGGCTGGACGGCCGGGCCTGCCGGGCGCGCTGGCTGGCCATGTACCTGTCCTATGTGACGTTCGGCTGGCCGATGGACCGGGTCGGCCACGCCTTCGGCCTGAACCGCTCGACGGCGGCGGCGGCGTGCCGCTGGGCCGAGGACGGGCGCGACCGGCCGGCCATGGACGACCTGCTGGACCGGCTGGAGCGCTGCGCCAAGGCGGTGCTGGAGGCGCCGTCGTGCGAGCTGCCGGCATGAGCGGGACGGCCACCCGGGCGCGGCGGCTGCTGGGGCGGCCGGCCGGCTGGATCGAGGCCGCGCCCGGCGGCGGCTACGCCCTGCGGACCGGCGCCGACCGCCGCGCCCGGGTGCAGCTGACCATCGGCGAGGCGGAGTTCCGCGCCCTGGCCGCCGAGCCGGGCCTGAAGGCGCGCGCCGGCGGCGGCTGGGTCGCCCGGCCGGCGGGCGCGGCCGCGCCGGAGCCGCCGCCGCCGGGGCGGCCGGGGCTGACCGAGGGCCGCCGGGCGGTGATCGACGCGGACGGCCGGCTGCGGTCGCACCGCGCCAACCTGACCGGCTCGGCCGTGGCCTGGCTGTCCGGCCGGCGCGACGCCGACGGGCGGCCGTGGATCGAGCGCGCCGAACGGGCCGCCGCCGAACGGCTGGGGATCGACGCCGAGATCGCCATGGCGGGGCCGTCCCTGACCCTGCGCTGGGACGCCCTGCCGCGCAGCGGCGGCGGCACGGCGGTGCGGGCCGAGCCCGGCGACCGGGCGATGGCGGCGGCGCGGCGGGTCGGGGCGGCGCTGGCCGCCTGCGGGCCGGCCCGGGCCATGGTCGAGCAGATCTGCATCCGGACCAGCAGCCTGCAGACCGCCGAACAGGCGCTGGGCCTGCGCCGGCGGGCCGGCAAGGCGCTGCTGAAACAGGGGCTGAGAGCCCTGGCCGCCCACTACCGGATCGGCTGAAGGACGGGTCGGCGCGGGCCGGTCAGGCCGGGGCCAGCGCCGCCTCGCGGATGCGGCCGACCATGGCGTTGAGGCCGTTGGCGCGCTGGCGGGTGAGGGCCGAGGGCAGGCCGAGGCGATCCAGGGCGGCGCGGGCGTCGAAGGCGAGGATCTCGGCCGGGGTGCGGCCGGAATAGAGCCGCAGCAGCAGGGCGATATTGCCTTTCGACAGGGCGCTGTCGCTGTCGGCGAGGAAATGCAGCCGCCCGCCCTCCCGGCGCACCGCCAGCCAGACCTGGGCGGCGCAGCCGGCCACCTTGTTGGCCTCGGTGCGGTCCGCCTCGGGCAGCGGGGCCAGCGTCTTGCCGAGGTCGATGACGTATTCGATGCGGCCCTCCCAGTCGCCGAGCAGGTCGAACTCCTCGACCAGGTCGGCGAGGACGGCGTCGATCGGGGGCTGGAGGGCGGCGGGCGCGGTCATCGGGAGCAGATAGGCGGCGGCGGCGACGGCGGCAACCGCCGGCCGGGCGCTCCCCTCTGACGGGTGCGCGCTTTGGACGACTCGCCCGCACGGCTAGGCTCTCCGGTCGGGGCGCGCCCGACCGCGCCCTCCCACCTGTCCCCGGCCGCCCTTGACCCCTTACGCCGACATCGCCGCCGCCGACACGCCGACCGGCCGACCGGCGGCCCCTGACCGTCCCGGGCTGGCCGCGTGGCACGCCGGCTGGGCCGTGGCCGCGGCCCTGCTGGCCCTCGGCGGCCGTTGGCTGGGCGGCGTCGAGGGGTCGGTCTTCCATGCGGTGCTGGCCATGGTCGTCCCTGGGGCGGCCGGGCTCGGCCTGCTGCACCGCGACGGACCGCGCGAGCGGATGATCCTGCTCGGTCTGTGGAGCCTGGCCGCCGTGGTTTCGGCGGAACTGACGGGCGGGCTGTCGGGGCCGCTGGCGGGTTTCGTCTTCCTGCCGCTGGCGGCGGGCCTGGCGCTGGGTGGGGTGCGGTTGGCCCAGGTCGGCGCCCTCGGCGCGGCGCTGGCGGCGCTGGTCGGCCTGGTCTCGGCCTGGCTGGGCGGAGTCGGGCCGCACCTGCCCGAGCTGGCGGCGACCGCGGGCGTGATGACCGCCGGCGCGGCGGCGCTGGCCGTGCGGCTGTCATGGCGGCAGAACGAGGCGCGGCTGGCGGCGGCCGAGGGCGAGGCCGGCAAGATCGGACGTCTGCTGGCGGCGCAGCCGGGCCTGACGCTGGTGCTGGAGCGCTCCGGGCGGGTGCTGGCCGCCTATGGCGCGCCGCCGCCGGCGCTGCCCGTCGATCCGCTGTTCGAGCACGGCCTGGTGGCCGCGATCCACGCCCCCGACCGGCCGCGCCTGCTGGCCGCCATCGACCGCGCCCTGCAGGGCCATGACGCGGCCGTGATCCTCGCCCCGAGACTGGCGCTGGACCGGCGCGTGCAGCTGATCCTGCGCCGGCTGGACGGTCCGGGCCAGGAGGCCCCGCGGCTGGTCGGCCAGGCCTTCGACGGCACCGGCCAGTACGCCCGCGAACTGGAGCTGGAGACGGCCCGGACCGAGGCCGAGGCCCGCGAGGCCGGCAAGAGCCGCTTCCTCGCCAATATGAGCCATGAGCTGAGGACGCCGCTGAATGCGGTGCTCGGCTTCTCGGACATCATGCGCCAGCGGCTGTTCGGGCCGATGCCGGAACGCTACGCCGCCTATGTCGACAACATCCACGAGGCCGGCGGCCACCTGCTGGAGCTGATCAACGACGTCCTTGACGTGTCGAAGATCGAGGCCGAGCGCTATGTGCTGACGCTGGAGCGGTTCGACGCCCGTGAACTGGTCTCGGCCGCCGTCGCCCTGGTGCGGGTCACGGCCGAGGACAAGGGCGTGGTCCTGACCGCCATGCTGCCCGCCGAGCCGGTCGAGGTCTCGGCCGACAAGCGGGCGGTGAAACAGATCGCGCTCAACCTGCTGTCCAATGCGGTGAAATTCACCCCGGCCGGCGGCGCCGTCACCGTCACGGTCGAGACCGTCGGCCCCTATCTGGAGATCGTCGTGGCCGACACCGGCGTCGGCATCGCGCCGGAGGACGTGCGCCGGCTGGGCCGTCCGTTCGAACAGGCCGGGGCCATCGAGCAGCGCCGCCAGGGCACCGGCCTGGGCCTGTCGCTGGTGCGCGCCTTCGCCGAGCTGCACGGCGGTCGGATGAGCATCGAGAGCACTCTGGGCGAGGGCACGGCGGTGACCGTGCGCCTGCCGGTGGCGCAGGTGGCGCGGGCCGCCGCTCCCAAAGGCGGGGCCGAGATCATCCCCCTGCCCGTGGCGGGCGGGAAATAGCGGCAGGCCGCGGACCGGGCGGGCGGCCAGGCCCACCTTCGTGTGTAGTCGTGTGTATTGAACTTGCCGCGGCAGGGTGGGTGTGTATAGATACACACATGAAGAGCGGCGACGTGATCCAGGCGCTCGAAGCCGATGGGTGGATGCGCGTGGCCCAGAAGGGGTCGCACGTCCAATTCAAACATCCGGCCAAACCGGGAAGGGTCACCGTCCCACACCCCCGGAGGGACCTGCGGATCGGGACCCTCAAGAGTATCGAGCGTCAGTCCGGCCTCAAGCTTCGTTGAGACCGGATGCAAGGAGTCCAAATGTCCACCGTCATCTATGTAGCCATCGTCGAGGGCGACCAGGACGGAGGCTATAGCGCCTTCTTTCCGGATCTCCCCGGGTGCGTGACCGCCAGCGACACGATGGTCGAGCTTCCGTCGGCCGCACGGGACGCATTGAGCCTGCATCTCCAGGGCATGGCCGAGGACGGGGTCGCCTTTCCCGAACCCACGGCCCTCGAGGACATCAGGGACGATCCCGAGGTGAAGGAGGCCGGCCGCATCCTGGTCGACGCCGAAGTCGAGGACACCCCGGTTCGGGTAAACATCTCGATCGGCGCCCAGTTTCTGAAGCGGGTCGATGTCGCGGCGGAAGCCTGCGGCATGTCGCGGTCGGGTTTCCTGGTCGAGGCCGCGCGTCTGGCCATGGAAGGGCGCGCACGGGCGCGAGCCGAGATCGGCGAGCCGGCCCGGGCGGAATCCAGCTTCCGCGGCGCTCGGGCGTCGGGCGCCGGCAAGAGGCGTCGGGCCCCTACCGGCCCTTCCGCGTCTGCATGACGAAGCCGATGACCCTGGCGGCGGCCTCGAAATGCTCGCGAGGGATGGTTTCGTCGACGTCGACGGCGGCGTAGAGGGCGCGGGCCAGGGGGACGTTCTCGACGACCGGGACCTTGTGCTCGCGGGCCACCTCGCGGATGCGCAGGGCGAGGGCGTCGACGCCCTTGGCGACGCAGACCGGGGCGGGGTCGCCGTCGCCCGGCTCGTAGCGCAGGGCCACGGAATAGTGGGTCGGGTTGGTGACGACGACCGTGGCCCGGGGCACGTTCTGCATCATCCGCTGGCGGCTGCGCTGGGCGCGGATCTGCTTCAGCCGGGCCTTGACGTGCGGATCGCCCTCGGACTGCTTGTAGTCCTCCTTGAGCTCCTCCTTGGACATCTTCATGCGCTCGGCGAAGCGGTAGCGCTGCCAGATGTAGTCGGCCCCGGCGGTGAAGCCGAGAAAGACCAGGGCCGAGACGACCAGGGCGATGGCGAGGTCGCGGGCCATGGGCAGGACCATGGCCGGGGGCATGGCGGCCATGGTCTCGAACTCGCGGACGTGCGGCTTCAGCACCAGCCAGCAGATCACGCCGACGGCGATCAGCTTGAGCAGGGTCTTGACGAACTGGACGAGGCCGTCCGGGCCGTAGATGCGCTTGAACCCCTTGAGCGGATTGATCCTGGACCAGTCGGGCTTGAGCTTCTCGCCGGTGAAGATGAGGCCGGACTGGGCCAGGTTGCCGCCGGCGCCGCCGACGATGGTGGCCAGCATCACGGCCCCCAGGAAGGGGGCGGCGGCCCACAGGGCGTGCGCCCCGATCTCGACCCCGGCGCCGGCGTCGAGCCCGCCCGTCATGGCGTGGGGGCTGGCGATGAAGGGCAGCAACTGTTCGGCCATCGAGGTCGCGAACCAGCCGCCGGACATCAGGATGACGGCGGCCGCGCCCAGCAGCGACAGGGCCGAGGCCACATCCGGCGATTTGGCGACGTCGCCCTTCTTGCGCGCGTCCGCGAGTTTTCGCGGGGTGGCCTCTTCCGTTTTCGACTCGGGATCGGGCGCTTCAGCCACCGGCGCCTCCCGCGAAGACGGCGGCCAGGGCGCGGTAGCGGTCGATGAAGACCGTGCCCAGAACGCCGAGGCTGAGGGCGAAGACCGACAGGCCGAGAATGATGCTGAGCGGGGCGGCGGCGAAATAGACCTGGAAGGCGGGCATGACGCGGCCGATCAGGCCCGAGGCCAGGTTGAAGATGATGGCGAAGACCAGCACCGGGGCGGCCAGCTGGACCCCGAGGGTGAAGGCGTCGGCGAGGCTGCGCACGGCCATGACGGCGAAGTCGCCGGTGACCAGCGGCCTGGCGGGCGCGATCAGCTCATAGGAGCCTACCAGGCCGGCGATGAACAGGTGGTGGGTGTTGGTGGCGAAGACCAGGGTGGTGCCGAGCAGCATCAGGAAGGCCGAAATGGTGCTGCCCGGCGAGGCCTGGGTCGGATTGGCGGTCTGGGCGAAGGCCAGGGTGGTCTGCAGGGCGACGATCTCGCCGGCGGTGGCCAGGGCGGTCAGGAACATCCGCAGCAGGGCCCCGATGGCGAGGCCGACGAGGACCTCGCGGATGATCCAGCCGGCCATGCCCCCGATCGTCGCGGGAAGGGCCGGCAGGCTGGCCGAGACCACCGGCCAGAGGGCCAGCGAGACGACCAGGGCGAGCGACAGGCGGATGCGCGGCGGCACATAGCTCTCGCCGACGCCGGGCAGCATCAGCAGCACCGCGCCGATGCGGGCGAAGATCATGGCGCCCTGCCAGACCTGGTCGGCGGTGGCCCAGGGCTCCACCGGCTACATGCCGGCGATGCGCGCGGCGATGGTCCGCATGAAGCCGCCCAGCATCGCCCCCATCAGCGGCAGGAACAGCAGCAGGGAGACGAAGATGGCGATGATCTTGGGCGCATAGATCAGGGTCTGCTCCTGGATCTGGGTCAGGGCCTGGAACAGGCCGATGACCACGCCGACGACGAGGCCGACGATCAGCACCGGCGCGCACAGCTGGATGGTCAGCCACAGGGCGTCGCGGCCCACATCCATCACTTCCGCGCCGTTCATGCCGCACCCCGGGACCCCGACCCCGCAGGGCCGTACTGCTACCGGGCAGAAAATGCCGGGAGCGTGGTTAATGGGGCGTTAGCGACGGCGGAGTGTTCCCCTTTCCGCCCGCCCGGCGCTAAGGGAATAGGACCACGCCGTTTCGCCCGCTCCAGCCGCAGGACCCGCCATGGATGACGCCCGCCCCTCCCGCGTTCAGAGCCCCGCCCACGATCCGGACTGCGATGGCAGCTGGGTCGAGCGCGAGGCCCTGGCCCGGGCCGCGGGGACGCCGTTGCCGAAGCGCGGCGGCCGGCGGCCCGAGGTCGATCTGCCGGGTGAGGACGAGGTGCGCGCGGCGGTGCGCACACTGATCCGCTGGACCGGAGACGATCCCGACCGCGAGGGCCTGGTCGACACGCCGGACCGGGTGATGCGCAGCTATCGCGAGATGTATGCGGGCTACGACGTCGACCCGCGCGAATATCTGGAGCGGACCTTCGAGGAGATCGGCGGCTATGACGAGCTGATCGTGCTGAAGGACATCCGCTTCGTCAGCGTCTGCGAGCACCACATGCTGCCCGTGATCGGCAAGGCGCACGTCGCCTATCTGCCGACCGACCGGGTGGTCGGCATCTCCAAGCTGGCCCGGGTGGTGCGCGGCTACGCCCGGCGGCTGCAGATCCAGGAGAAGATGACCGCCGAGATCGCCCGCGCCATCCAGGAGGTGCTGCAGCCCCAGGGCGTCGGCGTGGTCATCGAGGCGGAGCACAGCTGCATGACCCTGCGCGGCGTCAACGCCCCCGGGACCAGCCTGATCACCAGCCATCTGATGGGGGTGATCCGCGACGATCCGCGCACCCGCGAGGAGTTCCTGCGGCTGGCCCGCAGCTAGAGCCTGATCGGTTGAGGCGGAATCGTTTCGCGATTCCGCCGATGCCGTGAATCAGGCTCCAGTATAATGCTGGAGCGAAGATCCGGGTCAGGGGCGGCGCCGGCTCTTGCCGACAATGGCGACGATGATGATCAGGAAGGCCAGCAGGCGCAGCAGGTAGAAGGGGCTCTGCTCCTCGCGCGGAACCTCCAGCAGGGTGGTCAGCAGGGGCGTCGCCGCGAGCAGCAGAAAGGCGGCGGCGAAGGCGAGGAACAGCGCATCGGCGGTGCGGCGCCAGAATTTGAGGAAGAACACGGCCGCCACGGCATAGCCCATGATGATCGCGCCGCCGGTCACGAGGGTGAGATTCAACGGTCCACCTCCCAGATGAAGCCGTAGATCAGCACCCCGACGGCGGCCAGCGAGGTCAGCTGCCGCGCCAGCGACAGGTTGACCTCGGCCAGCACGACCATGTCGAGCACGACGAGCAGATTGTTGATGGCCAGCAGGGAGAAGCAGGCGGCGCTCCACAGCAGCAAGGGCTGACGCCATCGCCCGTACGACCGCACGAGCAGGGCCGCGCACACGGCGCTTGTCAGCAGGCACAGGCCGTAGACGGCCCCCGGTCCCCAGGCCATCACGACTTCCATCCTCCGAACCGGAACGAATCCGCGAAGCCCTGCAGCGGGTCGGACCGGCGCCGCGTGATCGTGTTGACGACGGCCACCGGCCGTTTCCTGTAGGCGGCGTCGAGCTCGTCGCAGAGTGCGCCCAGGGTGGGCGAGGCCGGCGCATAGCGGAAGCCTCCGTCGTCACGCAGGATCAGGCCCCCGCGTTCGAGACCGGCGAGACAGTCGCTGACCAGGGTGTTGTTGGCGCGCAGTTCGGCGACCAGCCGGTCGACCGGCCAGACGCGGCCGGGCTCGACGCGCAGCAGAAGCAGGGTCTCCAGCGCCCACACGGAGGGGACGGCGCTCTCGATGAACGCCGCGAGACCGGGGCTCAGCGGGTCCGGCGGGGGCGGATTCACACCGGCGGAGCGGGATTTGGCCGGAACGACATGACGCCGGACCCTAGCGCCTGATCCCCAAATGGCAACGCAAGAGATTTCGCCCGAGGCCGGGAACCAAGCCGAACCCTTGCGGTTTCTGGCAGTTGGTTCGGGGGAAGCAGCGCCATGGGGAGACGGAGCCAGGGAGACGGGTCGACGCCGGTCGAACCGCCCCCGCTCGCGTGATCTCGATGTCCTGCGCCTCCGGCTGACCGGTTTCGTCCGCTCCGAAGGTTGAAGAATGTCGATCGCCGCCCTGGCCCCCGAACCCGCCCTCGATTCGCGTCAGTTGCTGGCGGCCTTGCGGGCCTTCCGCCGCGGGGACTTCTCGGTCCGCCTGCCCGGGGGCCTGACCGGGATAGACGGGGAGCTGGCCGAAGCGTTCAACGACGTCGTCGAGATGAACGACCGGATGAGCCGCGAGTTCAGCCGCCTCGGCGAGGCCGTCGGCCGCCAGGGCAAGATCAACAACCGGGCCCGCGTGCCCTCGGCGACCGGCGCCTGGGCCGCCAGCGTCGACGCCGTCAACACCCTGATCGCCGACATGGTGCACCCGACCGCCGAGATGGCCCGGGTGATCGGGGCGGTGGCCAAGGGCGACCTGTCGCAGACCATGGACCTGGAGAATGAGGAGCGGCCGCTGCGCGGCGAATTCCTGCGCATCGGCCGGGTGGTGAACACCATGGTCGGCCAGCTGGGGTCGTTCGCCTCGGAGGTGACCCGGGTGGCGCGCGAGGTCGGCACCGAGGGCAAGCTGGGCGGCCAGGCCAATGTCAGGGGCGTGGCCGGGGCCTGGAAGGACCTGACCGACAACGTCAACTTCATGGCCGCCAACCTGACCGGCCAGGTTCGCAACATCGCCGAGGTCACCACCGCCGTGGCCAACGGCGACCTGAGCCGCAAGATCACCGTCGACGTCAAGGGCGAGGTGCTGGAGCTGAAGAACACCATCAACACCATGGTGGACCAGCTCAACGCCTTCGCCTCGGAAGTAACCCGGATGGCCCGCGAGGTCGGCACCGAGGGCAAGCTGGGCGGCCAGGCCCAGGTCAAGGGCGTGACCGGCACCTGGAAGGACCTGACCGACAACGTCAACTTCATGGCCGCCAACCTGACCAGCCAGGTGCGCAACATCGCCGAGGTGACCACCGCCGTGGCCAAGGGCGACCTGTCGAAGAAGATCACCGTCGACGTCAAGGGCGAGATCCTCGAGCTGAAGATCACCATCAACACCATGGTGGACCAGCTCAACGCCTTCGCCTCGGAAGTGACGCGGGTGGCGCGCGAGGTGGGGACGGAAGGCAAGCTGGGCGGACAGGCGCGGGTGGAAGGCGTCGGCGGCACCTGGAAGGACCTGACCGACAACGTCAACTTCATGGCCGCCAACCTGACCAGCCAGGTCCGCAACATCGCCGAGGTGACCACGGCGGTGGCCAAGGGCGACCTGTCGAAGAAGATCACCGTCGACGTCAAGGGCGAGATCCTCGAGCTGAAGGACACCATCAACGTCATGCTGGACCAGCTGAACGCCTTCGCCTCGGAGGTGACGCGGGTGGCCAAGGAGGTCGGCACCGACGGCAAGCTGGGCGGACAGGCGCAGGTCGAGGGCGTCACCGGGGCGTGGAAGGACCTGACCGACAACGTCAATCTGATGGCCGACAACCTGACCGGCCAGGTCCGCAACATCGCCGAGGTGACCACGGCCGTGGCCAACGGCGACCTGTCCAAGAAGATCACCGTCGACGTCAAGGGCGAGATCCTCGAACTGAAATCGACCATCAACGTCATGGTCGACCAGCTCAACTCGTTCGCCTCGGAGGTGTCGCGGGTGGCGCGCGAGGTCGGCACCGAGGGCAAGCTGGGCGGCCAGGCCAATGTCAAGGGCGTCGGCGGGGCCTGGAAGGACCTGACCGACAACGTCAACTTCATGGCCGCCAACCTGACCGGCCAGGTCCGCAACATCGCCGAGGTCACCACCGCCGTGGCCAACGGCGACCTGTCCAAGAAGATCACCGTCGACGTCAAGGGCGAGATTCTCGAACTGAAGTCGACCATCAACGCCATGGTCGACCAGCTCAACGCCTTCGCCTCGGAGGTGACCCGGGTGGCGCGCGAGGTCGGCACCGAGGGCAAGCTGGGCGGACAGGCCCAGGTCACCGGCGTGACCGGAACGTGGAAGGACCTGACCGACAACGTCAATCTGATGGCCGACAATCTGACCGGCCAGGTCCGCAACATCGCCGAGGTGACCACCGCCGTGGCCAACGGCGACCTGTCCAAGAAGATCACCGTCGACGTCAAGGGCGAGATCCTCGAACTGAAGTCGACCATCAACACCATGGTCGACCAGCTCAACGCCTTCGCCTCGGAGGTGACCCGCGTGGCGCGCGAGGTCGGCACCGAGGGCAAGCTGGGTGGTCAGGCCAATGTGAAGGGCGTGGCCGGCACCTGGAAGGACCTGACCGACAACGTCAACTTCATGGCCGGCAACCTGACCGGCCAGGTCCGCAACATCGCCGAGGTGACCACGGCGGTGGCCAAGGGCGACCTGTCGAAGAAGATCACCGTCGACGTCAAGGGCGAGATCCTCGAGCTGAAGTCGACCATCAACACCATGGTGGACCAGCTCAACGCCTTCGCCTCGGAGGTCACCCGCGTGGCCAAGGAGGTCGGCACCGAGGGCAAGCTGGGCGGACAGGCGCGCGTGGAGGGGGTCGGCGGCACCTGGAAGGACCTGACCGACAACGTCAACTCGATGGCCGCCAACCTGACCGGCCAGGTGCGCGGCATCGCCGATGTGGTCACCGCGGTCGCCAACGGCGACCTGAAGCGCAAGCTGACGCTCGACGCCAAGGGCGAGATCGCCTCCCTGGCCGACACCATCAACGGCATGATCGAGACCCTGGCCATCTTCGCCGACCAGGTCACCAACGTGGCCCGCGAGGTCGGCATCGAGGGCAAGCTGGGCGGACAGGCGCGGGTGCCCGGGGCGGCCGGCCTGTGGCGCGACCTGACCGACAACGTCAACCAGCTGGCCGGCAATCTGACCACCCAGGTGCGCGCCATCGCCGAGGTGTCGACCGCGGTGACCAAGGGCGAACTGACCCGCTCGATCACCGTCGAGGCCTCCGGCGAGGTCGCGGCGCTGAAGGACAACATCAATGAGATGATCCGCAACCTGAAGGATCAGACTCTGAAGAACACCGAGCAGGACTGGCTGAAGACCAACCTGGCCCGCTTTACGCGGATGCTGCAGGGCGAGCGCGACCTGGCCACGGTGTCGAACATGGTGCTGTCGGAGCTGGCACCCCTGATCAACGCCCAGCACGCCGTCTTCTACGTCGCCGACCGGGACGAACAGGACGAGCCGATCCTCGTGCTGGCCGCCGCCTACGCCTCGACCGAGCGCGAGCAGCTGTCCCCGACCTTCCGCCTCGGCCAGAGCCTGATCGGCCAGTGCGCCAAGGAGAAGGAGCGCATCCTGCTGACCAATGTGCCGCGCGACTATGTGCAGATCGGCTCTGGCCTCGGCGGCGCGGCGCCGCTGAACATCATCATCCTGCCGGCCCTGTTCGAGGGCGAGGTCAAGGCGGTCATCGAACTGGCCACCTTCGGCGAGTTCTCGGAGACCCACCAGTCGTTCCTGAGCCAGCTGATGGAGTCGGTCGGCATCGTGCTGAGCACCATCGCCGCCAACATGCGCACCGAGGGGCTGCTGAGCCAGTCGCAGCTGCTGACCGCCGAGCTCCAGGCGCAACAGGAAGAGCTGAAGACGACCAACGACCGGCTGGAGCAGCAGGCCGCCAGCCTGCGCCAGTCCGAGGAGCTGCTGCGCGCCAAGCAGGAGGAACTGCAGCAGTCCAACGCCGAGCTCGAGGAGAAGGCGGTCCTGCTGTCGGCCCAGAACAAGCAGGTCGAGGCCAAGAATTTCGAGGTCGAACAGGCCCGTTTCGCCCTCGAGGAAAAGGCCGAGCAGCTGGCCCTGACCTCGAAATACAAGTCCGAATTCCTGGCCAATATGAGCCACGAGCTGCGCACGCCGCTGAACAGCCTGCTGATCCTGTCGAAGATGCTCAGCGAGAACACCCAGGGCAACCTGACCGGCAAGCAGGTGGAGTTCGCCAAGAACATCCATGCCGCCGGCTCGGACCTGCTGGGCCTGATCAACGACATCCTCGACCTGTCGAAGATCGAGTCCGGCACCGTCACCCTGGACATCGGCGAGACGCGGTTCGACTCGCTGCGCGACCAGATGGAGCGGACCTTCGCCCAGATCGCCCAGGACAAGAAGCTGGACTTCCGCATCGACCTCGACCCCGCCCTGCCGCCGGCCATGTACACCGACGACAAGCGGCTGCAGCAGATCATCAAGAACCTGCTGTCGAACGCCTTCAAATTCACCGCTTCGGGCGAGGTGCGGCTGGGCGTGCGGCGGGTGGAGGGCGGCTGGAGCCCCGGCAACGAACACCTGAACACCGCCGGACAGGTGCTGGCCTTCTCGGTCGCCGACAGCGGCATCGGCATCCCCGAGGACAAGCAGCGGATCATCTTCGAGGCCTTCCAGCAGGCCGACGGCACGACCAGCCGCAAATACGGCGGCACCGGACTGGGCCTGTCGATCAGCCGCGAGATCACCCGCACCCTGGGCGGCGAGCTGAAGGTCGAGAGCGAGCCGGACAAGGGCTCGACCTTCACCCTCTATCTGCCGCTGATCTTCAGCCCGAGCCCGGCCACGGCGGGATCGGCGGGCCGCGACCCGGGCCAGACGGTCACCGTGCGCACCCTGCCGGTCGAGGAGGAGGTCGAGACGGTGGAGACCGTCAGCGACGACCGCGACAGCCTGGCCCCGGGCGAGCCGGTGATCCTGATCGTCGAGGACGACCCGCGCTTCGCCTCCATCCTGCTGGCCGTGGTCCACGACCGCGGCTTCAAGGGGATCATCACCCAGCAGGGCGCGGCCGTGGCCTCGCTGGCGCGCCGCTACACGCCCGAGGCCATCATCCTCGACGTCGGCCTGCCCGACATGGACGGGCTGGCGCTGCTGGACCTGCTGAAGCGCACGCCGGAGACGCGCCACATCCCGGTGCATGTGATGTCGGCCGACGACCAGGCCTCGCTCGGCCTGGCCATCGGCGCCTTCGGCTTCACCCCCAAGCCGATCGACCGCGACGGCGTCGTGGCCAGCCTCGACGAGGTGCGGACCTTCATGACCTCGACCGACCGGCGGCTGATCTTCGTCGGGCCGAGCGGCCCGGCCGCCTCCAGCCTGAAAACCGCCTTCCGGTCGGTGACCCGCGTCGACAGCCTGAAAGGCCTCGCCAAGGCGAAACTCAAGCCCTCCGACAGCCTGGTCGTGGACACCGCCGCCACCCCCGTGCCGGCCCTGGCCGACTATCTGAGAGAGGCCGGCCGCCCCGTGCTGGTCTATGCCGAGGAGCGGCTGGACGCGGCCGACGAGCGCCGGCTGCGGCTGGCGGTGTTCAGCGGGCGGGCCCGGCTGGCGCGGACGCCGGAGCAGCTGCTGGAGCAGGCCACCCTGCTGCTGCACGCCCCGACCGACCGGCTGTCGGAGCAGGCGCGCGCGACCCTGGCCCAGACCCGCAAGGAGGACGCCATCCTGACCGGCCGGACCGCCCTGGTGATCGACGACGACATCCGCAACATCTTCTCCATGGCCAGCGCCCTGGAGGAGTTCGGCGTCGACCTGCACTACGCCGAAAGCGGCCGGGCCGGGCTGGACCTGCTGCGCCAGCATCCGGAG
Organism: uncultured Brevundimonas sp.; assembly: GCF_937870815.1. Lineage (GTDB taxonomy): Bacteria > Pseudomonadota > Alphaproteobacteria > Caulobacterales > Caulobacteraceae > Brevundimonas. The sequence continues at coordinate 10,015 of NZ_CALMZS010000103.1, read as the reverse complement.
ATCGACATCGTCCTGGTCGACATCATGATGCCCGACATGGACGGCTACGAAACCATCCGGGAGATCCGCTCGATCGCCCGGTTCGCCGACCTGCCGATCATCGCCGTCACCGCCAAGGCGATGAAGGGCGACCGCTCGAAATGCATCCAGGCCGGGGCCTCGGACTATGTCTCCAAGCCGGTCGACATCGACTATCTGATCTCGGTGATGCGGGTGTCGATCCAGCGCACCGACGCACAGCGGCTGGCCGCCGCCCCGGCCCCGCGCGCCACGGCGGACGCCTGATGCCGGGACCCCGCCGGAAACCCGCCGCGCCCCCGCCGCTGAAGGCGCGGGTGCTGATCGTCGACGACGACGAGCGCAACGCCTTCGCGGCCTCCGAGGCGCTGGAGGTGCTGGGCCATGAGCTGGTCGTGGCGCGTTCCGGCGAGGAGGCGCTGCGCCTGCTGCTGGCGCAGGAGTTCGCGGTCATCCTGCTGGACCTGCACATGCCGGGCATGGACGGCTATGAGACGGCGCGGCTGATCCGCGAGCATCCGCGTACGCGGGACACGCCGATCGTCTTCGTCACCGCCGTGTTCCGCGACGAGTCGCACATCTTCCAGGCCTATTCGGTCGGCGCCGTCGACGTGGTGTTCAAGCCGGTCGACCCGTTCATCCTGCGCTCCAAGGTGGCCATCCTCGCGGACCTGCACCTGAAGACCATCGAGGTGCGCCGCCAGGGCGAGGAGCGCTCCGCCCTGCTCGAGGAGAACGCCCGCATCAGCGAGGAGAAGCTGGCCGCCGAACTGGCCCTGCGAACGACGCGGGAGCGGCAGGACGGCATCCTCAAGTCGCTGCCGGTGGTGTTCACGGCGCGGACCAGCGTGCACCCGTTCGGGGTCAGGTTCGTCAGCGACAGCATCACGCCCCTGACCGGCTTCGAGCCGCGCCGGTTCGTCGAGCAGCCGGAGATCGGACTGGGCCGGATCCATCCCGACGACGTGGAGGGGGTGGTCAACTGCCTGCTCAAGGCTTCGGAGACCGGCGCCTACGCCTGCGAATACCGCTGGATGTGCGCCGACGGGCAGTACCGCACCTTCCTCGACCAGGGCGTCTGGACCGTGGACGAGGACGGCGAGAGCCAGATCCTGGGCACCCTGCTGGACGTGACCGAGCGGCGGCATCTCGAGGAGCAGCTGACCCAGGCGCGCAAGATGGAGGCCGTCGGCCAGCTGACCGGCGGCGTCGCCCACGACTTCAACAACCTGCTGACGGTGGTGCTGGGCAACGCCGACATCCTGCTGCGCCGGATCGAGGACCAGCCCCATGTGGTCAAGCATCTGGCCGCCATCCGCGCCGCGGCCGACAAGGGACAGACCCTGACCCGGCAGCTGCTGGCCTTCTCGCGGCGGCAGCAGCTGAACCCGAGCGTGGTCGACCTCAACGCGCTGATCCGCGACTTCCTGCCGCTGATGAAGCAGGCCGTCGGCGAGGGCGTGGCCATCGAGCTGGAGCTGGAGGCGGAGCCGCTGCACGCGCTGGTCGATCCGACCCACCTGGAGACGGCCCTGCTGAACCTGGCGGTCAACGCCCGCGACGCCATGGACAGCGACGGCGTCCTGACCATCAACGCCCGGCGCGCCGCCCATGACGACGGCGACTTTGGCGAGATCCGCGTCTCCGACACCGGTTCGGGGATGAGCGCCGAGGTCGCGGACCGCGTATTCGAGCCGTTCTACACCACCAAGGACATCGGCCGCGGCTCGGGCCTGGGCCTGTCGCAGGTCTACGGCTTCGTGGCGCAGTCCGGCGGCCGGGTCGAGGTGGACAGCGCCCCGGGACAGGGGGCGGCCTTCACCCTGACCCTGCCCCTGACCACCGAGGCGCCGGGCGAGATCGCCGCCGCCGACGAGCCGGCCGAGGCGGAGACGGGATCGGAGCGGATCCTGATCGTCGAGGACGATCCGGCCGTGCTGAGCGTCTGCCTCGACATGCTGAACGGCCTCGGCTACCGCTGCGAGGTGGCGGCGGACGCGGCCGGGGCCCTGCACCGGCTGACCGGCGACCAGGGCTATGACCTGCTGTTCTCGGACGTGGTCATGCCCGGCGGGCTGAACGGCATCGAGCTGGCGCGCCGGGCCCAGGCGATGCGGCCGGAGCTCAAGGTCCTGCTGACCTCCGGCTATCTGGGCGACGCCGTCCAGGGCCTGTCCCACGAGTTCGCCCTGATCGAAAAGCCCTATGAGCGGACGGCGCTGGCGACCCGGATCCGCAGCGTGCTGGCCCATCCGCCCGGCGCGCGCGCCGTCGCCATGGAGGCCTCGTCCGGCTGACGGCGACACACGGCCCGATCCTTGCGGAATTCGCCCCCAAGGAGGCGTTTCCGATGGCCTGGACGGCGATTACGACCCGGAATGAGACACTGCCCATCGTCCGGGGCGGCTGGCTCGACGCGCTGCGGTTCATCGTGGCCGGGCTGATCATCCTGCACCATTTCCAGGGCGCCGGGCCGATCGCCCTGGCGGAGGGGCTGCATCCGGTGTTCGAACGGGGCGGCTTCCTGCTGACCAACTTCTTCCTGATCGACAGCGGCTATGTGCTGATGCGGGTCTATGGCGCCCCGGTCGCCGGGGGGCGGATGTCGGCGACGGACTTCTTCCTCAAACGCTACCTGCGGGTGCTGCCGGCCCACCTGATCATGGGGGTCGGGCTGGTGGCGCTGATCGTCGGCGGCGGAGCCCTGGGCTTTTCGCCGCGGGCCCCCGAGTGGTTCCGCTGGGACCAGCTGCCGGCCCAGCTGACCCTGACCCAGGCCTTCGGCGTGCCCGGCGGCCTCGGCTGGAACGCGCCGAGCTGGTCGATCTCGGCCCTGATCGGCTGCTATCTGGCCTTCCCGTGGCTGCTGAAGGGCATCGCCCGGCTGGGACCGTGGAGCGTGCTGGCGCTGGGCGTCGGCGGCTATCTGCTGGTCAACCAGCTGACCTGGAGCCTGCTGGGCTATCCGGTCTACCAGATGCCGATGGGCTACGGCTTCATCCGCGCCCTGCCCCTGTTCGCGCTCGGCATGGCCCTGGCCTGGTTCGCCCAGAAGGTCTGGATCAGCCCGAGGCTGGCGGGATGGGCCGGAATCGCCGCGGCGCTGCTGCTGGCCTTCGTGCAGTTTTTCGACAAACACGCCCTGGTGTCGCTGGCCTGCATCTCGGTGATCATCCTGGCGGCCGGCGCGACGCCGACGCCGCGGCCCTCGAAATGGGTCGAGAAGGCCGCGCAGGTGTCGTTCTCCATGTTCATCACCAACGAGGTGGTGCGGATCGCCTGGTTCGGCGTGGCCAATGTGGCCATCGCCCGCCTCGCCCTGCCGGTCGCGGCGCAGTGGGCGCTGTGGGCCGGCGGCGTAGCCGCGGCCTTCGCCTTCGCCTTCCTGTTCCATTTCGCCGTCGACAACCCGATCCAGGCGCGCATCCGCGGCTGGCTCAAGGGCCGGCCGGGGCGGCCGGCGCCCGCGGCCCAGCCGGTGGTCTCCCTGGAGGGCTAGAGGCCGTCTCCGCGGCCGGCGGCGCCGAAGTCCGGCTCAGATCGGCATCCGCATGATCTCCTGATAGGCGGAGATGACCTGGTCGCGCACGGCCATGACGGTTTCCAGCGAGGCCTCGGCCGAGGACACGGCGGTGACCACGTCGATCAGGCTGCCCTGACCCTGGACCATGGCGGTCATCTGGGTCTCGGCGGCCTTCGAGGTCTGGGTCATGTCGCCCACGACGTTGCTCAGCAGGTCGGCGAAGCCGGACTGGACGGGAGCCGCCGCGGGAGAGGCCGGCAGGGCGCCGCCCTGGACCGCCGCATAGGCCTTGGCCGCCATCAAGGGATTCATCGCTCAGCCCCTATTTCTTCAGCAGGTCGAGGGTGCGGGCGTCCATCGACCGCGCCGTCTCGATGACGTTCAGATTGGCCTCGTAGGCGCGCTGGGCCTCGCGCATGTCCATGGCCTCGACCAGGGTGTCGACGTTGGGGCGCAGCACATAGCCCTCGGCGTTGGCGGCCGGGTGCGACGGGTCGTATTCCGAGCGGAAGTCGGACTGGTCGGCGCGGACCTCGGCGAGGGTGACGCCGGTGGCCCCGTCGATCTCGCGCGCCTGGAAAACCGGAATCTGGCGGCGGTAGGGTTCGCCGCCGGCGACCTGGGCCGTCGACTGGGCGTTGGCGATGTTCTCGGCGATGACGCGCATGCGCGACTGCTGCGCCTTCAGGGCGCTGGCGGCGACGCTCATGGCGCTGTTCCGGGGCGGCACGGGGTCGGTCATCGGCTACTCCCTCAGCGGCCCGGCGGCTTGGCGGCCAGGCGCAGCATCTGCATGGATTTCTGGTACAGGCCGATGGCGGCGTCATAGGCCATGCGGCTCTCGGCCATCTTCAGCATCTGCTCCTCGACCACCACCGAATTGCCGTCGAGCGTGGTTTCGGAATCGGGGGCGCTGCGGGCCTCGAAGCGGGCGGCGGGCGCGGCCGGGGCGATATGCAGGGCGCTGGTCCGGGCCATGCGCAGACCGCCGCCGGCGCTCAGGGCGGCCGCGAAATCGGCCGGCTGGTTCAGGTCGCGGCCGACGTAGCCGGGCGTATCGGCGTTGGCGACGTTCTCGGCGATGACCCGCTGGCGTTCGTCCAGCCAGGTCAGGCGGCCCTTGATCTGGTTGAGCAACGGCAGGTCGGCGATGGCCAAGGGCGTCTCCTCCCCTCTGCGGAGCGGGCGCGATTCGCCCACGGTTCGATGGGCAGAAACTGCCGCCTGCATGGTTAACGCCAGGTTATCTCAACCGCTCGTTAACCATGATCGGCAAGGCTGCAGAGGCCGGACAGGCTTCGCCGGCGGGGCGGCTGTCGCATGAATTTCCTCGATCTGTTGCGGGCGCTGTTCGCCCTCGCCATCACCCTCGGCATCATCGGACTGGCCGCGTGGGCGGCCCGCCGCTACGCGCCGCAGATCATGGCCCGCCTCAGCGCCGAACGCGGCGAGCGGCGGATGAAGGTGGTCGAGACCCTGGTGCTGGACCCGGCCCGGCGGCTGGTCCTGGTCCGGATCGACGACGAGGAGCGGCTGCTGATCCTCGGCGAGGGCCGGGAGCTGATCGAGCCGCGCGGGCCGGAGGCGGGACGGTGAGGCTGAAGGGCGTCTTCGTCATGCCCGACCGCGCCGGGCTGAAACGGGCCGCGCTGCTGTCGCTGCTGACCACCGGCCTGTGCCTGCTGTGGCCGCTGGCGGCGCTGGCCCAGGAGGCCGCCCAGTCGGGCGCGGCCATCAATGTCGACCTCGGCACCGGGGCCGGCCTGACCGAGCGGGTCGTGCAGCTGGTCGGGCTGATGACGGTGCTGTCGCTGGCCCCGTCGATCGTGATCATGACGACCAGCTTCGTGCGTATCGTGGTGGTGCTGTCGCTGCTGCGCACCGCCCTCGGCATGCAGCAGGCGCCGCCCAACGCCGTGCTGGTGTCGCTGGCCCTGTTCCTGAGCGCCATCGTCATGGCCCCGACCTGGCAGGACGCCTATGATTCGGGCATCCGCCCGCTGCTCGACCAGCAGATGGAGCTGCCCCAGGCCTTCGACGCGGCGTCGGAACCTGTGAAGACTTTCATGCTCGGCCAGGTCGACCGCGACGACCTGGCGCTGTTCGTCCGCCTGTCCAATGTCGAGACCGCCACGGCCCCCGCCGACCTGCCCCTGCGGGTGGTCACCCCGGCCTTCATGATCAGCGAGCTGAAGCGCGCCTTCGAAATCGGATTTCTCCTTTTCGTTCCGTTCCTTGTAATCGATCTTGTGGTCGCCAGCGTGCTCATGTCGATGGGCATGATGATGCTGCCTCCGGTGGTGATCTCGCTGCCCTTCAAGCTGATTTTTTTCGTGCTCGTGGACGGCTGGAGACTGGTCGCCGGCAGCCTCGTGGAGAGCTTCCAGCGCGCCTCCGGCGGCGGATAAATCCCCATCCCGTGGGGGTTTGAACGGCAAAGTCGCTTGCCAAGGGAAGAAAAAGCGGCGTCAATCCATCCGTCATCGCCCTTGAATCGCGGGGCGAGCTTCAATCGGGAAACAACCCACAATGACCACTCAAGCCGAACTGATCGCCGCCGTCGCCAAGGACGCGGGCGTCTCGCAAGCCGACGCCGGCAAGGTCCTGACCGCCATCGTCGAGAACATCCACAAGGCCTTGAAGTCGGGCGGCGACGTACGCATCTCGAACCTCGGCGTGTTCGACACCGCCGCCCGGGCGGCCCGTGAAGGCCGCAATCCGGCCACCGGCGCGACCATCAAGATCGCCGCCTCCAAGGCCGTGCGCTTCCGCGTCTCCAAGCCGCTCAAGGACGCGGTCAACAAATAGGCGGGATCAGGCGGCGGGCCGTGCGGCCCCGGCCGCCGCCGCAGTCTGCGAACGGGCGGGGGCCGCGGGCCGGTCCCCGCCTGTTTTCCGTCTGAGCTCGGCCTTCATGGTCGCGACCCAGCCGGCGAAGGTGTCGGCCGAGGCGGCCAGGGCGGCGAAGTCGCCGGCGGAGGCCCCGGCCTCGCCCACGTCGAGGGCGACGGCCAGGGCCGGCTTGGACCGGGCCGCGGCGATGAACGGCCGGTAGTTGCGCGCCAGGCGCGCCAGGGCTCCGGGGTCGCGGCCCAGGGAATAGCCGACGCCGGCGCGGATCAGCCGGGCCTCCTCGTCCGCGCTGAGGGCGGCCGGGTCCCGGAAGCGGTCGCCGAGCCGGGCCTCATACAGGGCGCCGGCCTCGGCCCATTTCTCCTGCTTCCACAGCACCTCGGCCCGGACCTCGCGGGCCGCCGGCCCCGCATCGGAGCCCAGCACCTCGAGGGCGTGGTCGTAGCGGCCCAGTCCGGCCAGGGCCCGCGCCTCCAGCGCCCGGCGCTCGGCGTTGAGGGCGGAGGGCAGCAGGGTGGTGCGCGACGTCCAGATGGCCTGCAGCGCGGCCTCGGACTGGCGATCCATCAGATAGACGGCGGCCAGGTCGGTGGCGACCTGGGCCTTGGCCACCCCGTCCAGCCGGTTGTCGACCTGGTATTTGAGCAGTTCCGCGGCCTGGTCGAGCAGGTCGACGTCGACCAGCCGGCGGGCGAGGCGGCGGACCATCTCGTCGCCGTCCGCGCCGATCGGGGTCAGTTCGCGGAAATCGTAGAACAGGCCCAGCGCCTGGACCGGCTGCAGGCCGTCGGCGCCGCCCTCGAGGAACAGCATGCGGAAGGCCGCGGCGAGGTCGGCCTGGATGTCCGAGGCCCCCGGCAGCCGGTTCAACCCGGGGCCGGCGCCCTTCAGCGCCGTCAGGGCCTCGCGGTAGAGTCCCTGCGACAGGTAGAGCTGGCCCAGCTGGCGCATCACGGCCAATTCCGTGGCGTCGCCGCGCCAGCGCCAGCGCAGGCTCTCCAGCGCGGCCGCGGCGTCGGCGGGCTTCAGGGCGCCCCGGGCCAGCGAGAGGCGGACCACGGCCAGTCTGGCGGGCACCGCAAGGCCGTCCATCGGGGCCCGGCCGATGACGCTGTAGAGGGCCAGGGCCCGGTCCGTGCGGCCGTCGAGCTCGAACAGCCGGGCCTGGACCAGGCGGGCGGCCAGCTGGTCCGCGGCGGGGGCGGCCTGGCTGAAGCTGTAGGCCAGCAGGGCGCGGGCGGCGTCGAGGTCGCCGGTCTCCAGCGCCGACAGGGCGTGGGCGGCGCCGAAGCGGGCGCGCCAGGCCGGCGGAAAGTCGTCGACCGCCCGGGCCCCGGCCGCGAAGGCCTGGCGGGCGGCGAGGTGGTCGCCCTGGGCCGAGGCCATGTAGCCGCGCCAGACGGCCGAGGCCGGATCCCCGGCCACGGCGGCGGAGGCGAAGTCGGCCTGGGCCTCCTCGAAACGGCCGATCGAGGCGCGGGCGGCCCCGCGCAGGCCGCGCAGCTCGGGTTCGCCGGCCATGTTGGGAGCCTTGGCGACAATGGCGTTGAGCACCCCCACCGCCTCATAGCCGAGTCCGGAACCGACGAGGAAGCGGGCGAAGGCGAGCCGGGCCTCGACCGGGGCGCGGGGATCGTCGGCGGCGGCGGCGATCTCGGCGGCGGCCGCGTTCTGCAGCTGGCGGTAGCGGGCCGGGAAGCCGGCGTGGCCCGCATCGGCCCATCCGGCGAGGATCAGTCCGGGGTGGCGGGCGCGCGCCGGGGCGCCGCCGGCGGGGGCCGCCTCGCGCCCGGCCGAGGGCGGCGACAGGGTCAGGCCGCCCGGGCGGCTCAGGGTCACCAGGTCGCCGTCCGTGTGAATGGAGAGGTCGGCGGCCGCGGTCTCCACCGCCAGCCCGTGGGCGGTCGGCAGCAGGGTCAGGTCGACGGTCCTGCGCCGGTCGCCGAAGCCCTTGCCGGGGGCCAGGGCGGTGACCGCGGCGAAGCGGTCGCCGACCAGCGGATCGGTCAGCCAGACGGCCCTGGTGGCCCCGGCCATGCGGGCGACGAGGGCCGGATCGCCGGTCGGATCGCGGTCGATGCTGACGCCCTCGACGGCGACCGGCGGCCCGCCGATGGTCACGGTCCAGGTCGCGCCGTCGGCCATGGCCGAGACCGGCGCGCCGCGGGGCGCGGCGACGCGGACGGCGACGTGATCGGGTCCGGCCGCCCAGTGGATGCCGGAGGCGGGGCCCAGCCGCGCGGCCCCGGACAGGTCGAGCCGGGCGGGCGTGTCGAAGACGATCCACACCGCCTCGCCGCGCCGGAACACGGCGGCCCCGACGGGGGCGGACCAGCGGAAGGCCAGATGGACCCTGCCGGCCGAAGCCTGGGCGACCACCGGCACGGCGGCGGCCGATCCGGGGCGGGGCGCGGGGGCCTCGGGGTAGAGGTTCACATAGACGGCCCCGTCGGCGCTGCCCGACCGGGCCCCGGCCCCTTCGGCCAGGGTCAGCACCAGTTCCGTCGCGCCCGGCACGGCGCGGGTCTCGACCCTGCCCACCCCCCTCGGCGGATCGACCTTGAGGCGCGAGACGTCGGGAGCCGCCGTGGAGCCGATACGGACGATGACCTGGTCGCCCTCGCGGCGCACGCGCGAGCGGGCCCCGATCACCCCGGCGAATTCGATACGGGTGAATCCGGCGTTGGCGCCGATGCGAATGGTGACCGGATCCGCGGCCGCGGCGGCTTCCTGGGCCAGCGGCGCGAGCGGCGCAAAGGCCACCGCCCCGGCCACGGCGACGGCCGTGGCGGATTTCAGGATAGGCTGTGAGGAGGCCCCGGACATGCGCGCCCACCCTCGCGCGCGTCGCCTTTCAACGCGGTTAACGGTTGGTGACCGCGCGCTCCAGCAGGCCGAGCGCGACCCGCAGGCATTCCAGCCGCACCGGGCCCCTGCCGATGTCGCCGAAATGATGTTCCTCATGCACCGTCGGAGCGCCGGCCGCGGCGGCGGCGAAATGGACCAGTCCGGGTTCGTCGTCCGGTCCCGCCGGTCCGGCGAAGCCGGTGACGGCCACCGCCACGGCCGCGCCCGAGGCCCGCAGCGCGCCCTCGGCCATGGCCCGGGCGACCGGTTCGGAGACCGCGCCATCGTGTTCGATCAGCCGGGCCGGCACCGCCAGCTCCTCGACCTTGGCCCCGTCGGTATAGACCACATAGCCGCGCTCGAAGACGTGCGAGCGGCCCTCCACGTCGGTCAGCACCGAGGCGAGCAGCCCGCCGATGCAGCTCTCGGCCGTGGCCAGGGTGAGGCCGCGGTCGCCGGCGGCCTCGAGCACCCGCTCGATCAGGGCCTCGACGTCATGGGGAAGGGCGGGGCCGAGGGTTTCGGTCATGATCGGCCAACGGCCACGCTACGCGCCGCGTTCCCGCGACAATGAGACCGCTTGCCGGGCCCCGGCCCGCGCCGGCTGGCTGGCCGCCGAACAATATGCCCGCAAGGCCGCCCCGCCCGGATGGAAGAGCGTCGGCAGGCACGGCGACGGGTCGAAATGGCGGTGAGGTGGCGACCCCGGCAGGACTCCAACCTGCGACCTCGGCTTTAGGAAAGCCTTGCTCTATGCAGCTGAGCTACGGGGCC